>JAVKHP010000001.1:844357-1151507 GCA_031459855.1 Armatimonadota bacterium | reverse complement strand
CATCACGCACCTCCCCCGACACCGGTCGTCCCGCGCGGCCACGGCCACCGCGGGGACCACCACCCGGCCCGGCACGTTGCTACACGTCGAAGATGATCTTGGCGGTCCACCCCTCGGGCGTCTCCCGGACCTCCAGCCCGTGGTAGGTGGCCGCCTTCACGTCAAGGCGGAACCGGTGGCGACCGGGGTCGACCGGCTCGCCGTGCACGGTGGCGCGCACCCGCGTGGGCGAGATCTCGTCCACCACGAACGCCTTGGGGACGAACTCCTCGGCGTTGAGCAGCAGGAGCAGGTCGTTCAGCCAGGCCACGAGCAGGCCCGCGACGTCCTCGGCGTCGACCCGGCGCATCCGCCACGCGCGGTTCTCGACCGTGGTGGGGTCGACGAGGAAGGAGAACATGCCCTCCGCCGCGGTCTCGAACAGGTCCCGCAGCGTGCGCCCGCGCACGACCAGGCCCACGTCGGCAGTATGTTCGAGGAGCTCGAACTCGCCCATCTTCGTTATGATACCGGAAGAACGACCGGCGCGCCGCCGTTGTTCCGATCGGCCGGTACGCCGAGCCGGCGGGCCGGGGTTCTGCCCGCCGTCGGCGGCAATGCCTGCAGACGGGCCCGGATACGCTTTGCGCTGCACAACGCGAGTGCACCGGCGTATCTGTGGAGAGGCCGGAAGGATGCGGGGAAAGGAGGTGGCGCATGACCCAGCGCGAGCGCGTGCGGCTCACGGCGCTGGTCGCCTGCGCGGGCTGAGCCTCGAAGCTGCCGCCCGGCGATCTGGCGTACGTGTTGCGCCACCTGCCCAGACCCGACGACCCGAACCTGCTGCTGGGGTTCGGCGCCCACGATGACGCGGCCGTCTACCGGCTGCGCGACGACCTGGCGCTGATCCAGACCGTCGACGTCTTCACGCCCATCGTGGACGACCCGTACACGTTCGGGCTCATCGCCGCCGCCAACGCCCTCTCGGACATCTACGCCAAGGGCGGCCAGCCCCTGCTCGCCCTGAACGTGGCGGGCTTCCCGCGGAAGCTGCCGCTGGACCTGCTGGCCGAGATTCTGCGTGGGGGCGCGGCCAAGGCCGCCGAGGCGGGCGTGCTCATCGTGGGCGGGCACACGATCGACGACCCGGAGCCCAAGTACGGGCTGGCGGTCACCGGGCTCGTGCATCCCGCGCGGTTCGTCACCAATGCCGGCGCGCGCCCCGGCGACGTGCTGGTGCTCACCAAGCCGCTCGGCATCGGCGTCGTCACCACCGGCATCAAGCAGGAGAAGACCCCGCCAGACGTCGCGGACGCCGCGGTGCAGGTCATGGCCACGCTCAACCGCGCCGCGTCCGAGGCCATGCTGGAAGTCGGCGTGCACGCCGCCACCGACGTGACCGGCTTCGGCCTGCTGGGCCACCTCCACGAGATGGTCGCAGCGAGCGGCGTCGCCGCCCGGGTGGTGGCCAACGCGGTGCCGGTGCTCGACGGCGCCCGCGACCTGGCCCGCGCCGGCGCCATCGCCGGCGGCACGGCGCGCAACCTCGAGTGGCTGGCCGACAAGGTCCGGTGGGCGCCGGCGGTCGACGAGATCACCCGCCTGCTGCTGGCCGACGCGCAGACGTCGGGAGGCCTGCTGCTGGCCGTGCCGCCCGCGCGCGCAGACCTGCTCGAGGCGGCGCTCAGGGCGCGCGGGGTGGCGCCGGTGGCTCGCATCGGCGAGATCCTCCCCCACCGCGAGGTGCCGCTGCTGGTGGACGCGTAGGGCCGGCGGAGGCACGTCCTCCGGTTGGGCGCCGAGCGGACGGCCTTGGTGTCCGAGGATTCCGGTGGACCCATAGCGCAGCGGACGCCTCGCCCCGACGACGGAAGCGCAGCCAGCGCCCCTGATCGCCCCAGACGTGGCGCCCCCATGCGGGCAAGGTGCCCCTCCGGCGGGCGAGAAGACGGAGTAGGAACGCGGCGGCGAGCGTCAAAGTTCCATACTGACACTGAACTGGCCGTCGGGCATGGTGACGTCTCCAGTGCCGGGGCGGCCGGGAGACACAAGGGGAGGCGGAAGGTCATGTCCCGTGACCAGGTGCCCAGTGCCGGGCAGGAACGCCTGACGCGCCGCCAGGTGTTGAAAGCGGGGGCAGCCGGGCTGGCCGGCGCCGCCCTCGCCAACCTCGGCGTGCGCGGGCTGCTGCAGGATGCGGCGGCGCAGCTCCCGCCGGGGTCGTACAACCCCGAGCTCACCCTGTCGTTCCCGGTCGAGCGCGGGGCCACGCTGCGCGTCCTGCGGTGGTCCCAGTTCGTCAGCACCGACGAGCCCACGTTCCAGCAGAACGCTGCCGAATTCACGCGCCGCACCGGCGTGCAGGTGACGATCGAGCGCGAGACGTGGACCGACGTGCAGCCCAAGGCGGCCGCCGCGGCCAACGTCGGCGCCGGCCCCGACATCGTCATCGGCTTCTTCGACGAACCGCACCTGTGGGCCGACAAACTGGTACCGGTCACCGACCTGGCCGAGTACCTGGGCCGCAAGTACGGCGGCTGGTTCCCGGTGGCCCCGCAGTACGGCTTCAGCCAGGAGCTCAAGCACTGGATCGCCATCCCCATCGGCGCCCCGGGCGCGACCATCAACTACCGCGAGTCCTGGGTGAAGGAAGCCGGCTTCGACCCCGATCCGGCCAAGTTCCCGAAGACGACCGACGAGTTCCTGCGCCTGTGCCAGGCGCTGCGGCGCCGCGGCCACCCCACGGGGTTCGCGCTGGGCAAGGCCGTCGGCGACGGCAACGTCTGGGTCCACTGGCTGCTGTGGGCCTTCGGCGGCAAGGCCGTCGGCCCCGACAACAAAACGATCACCATCAACTCGCCCGAGACCGTCAACGCGCTGGAGTACGGCCGCCAGCTCTACGAGACGATGATCCCGGGGGTGGCCGGCTGGCTGGACCCGCACAACAACCGGGCGTTCCTGGCGGGCGAGGTCTCGCTGACCAACAACGGCATCAGCATCTACTTCGCCGCGCGCAACGACTTCCCCGAGATCGCCCGCGACATGAACCATGCGAACTTCCCCATCGGGCCCGTCGGGCGGCCCACCGAACTGCACCTGTTCAGCCAGGCGTACATCTTCAAGTACACGCGGTACCCCAACGCCGCCAAGGAGTTCCTCCGGTTCATGATGGAGGACACCCAGTACGGTCGGTGGATCAACGCCATGCTGGGGTACGTCACCCATCCGCTGCGGGCCTACAACGGCCTGGCGGTATGGCGCTCCGATCCCAAGGCGCTGCCGTTCCGGGACGCGGTGGCCCGGATGCTGCCGCACTCCTACCAGGGGACGCCCGGCCCGCGGTCGGCCCGGGCCATGGCCGAGTTCGTCATCGTCGACATGTTCGCCGAGGCGCTGACGGGCCGGCGCAGCGTGCGCGACGCGATCCGAGCGGCGGAGGACCGCCTGCGCAGGATCTACCAGGCGTAGGCCACCGCCCACAATGGCTGGCGCGCTGCCTGGGGGCCTGGTCTTTGTGCCTGCGACGGTGGTGCGGATGAGCGCACGGGCGGGGCCGGGGCGGGCACGGGACCCGTGAAGTGAGAGCGCGGCGGACGGCACCCACTCCCGCCCGCCGCGCCGGAGGCCGCCATGGCCGGAGTCGAGATCGCCACCACCGTCGGTGCGGCACGGCGTGAGTCGGCGCTGGCCCGCCTACTCGAGAACCGCCACGTGCTGGGCCCGGTGATGGTGTTCCCGGCCGTCTGCTTGCTGGCGGTCTTCCTGGCCTACCCCTTCGCGCTGGGCGCCTGGCTCAGTCTGACCGACGCCACCATCGGCACGCCGGGGCGGTTCGTCGCCCTGGCCAACTTTCGCTACCTCCTGGGCGATGCGGTCTTCCGCCTGGTGGTCTTCAACACCGCCCTCTACGCGGGCGTGGCGGTGGTGCTGAAGCTCGCGCTGGGCTTCCTGCTGGCGCTGCTGGTCAACCGCGAGTTCGCCGGCAAACGCTTCGTGCGGGCCGTGATGCTGCTGCCGTGGATCGTGCCCACGTCGCTGTCGGCGCTGGTGTTCTACTGGCTCTACGACGGGACGTTCAGCGTCATCACGTGGATGCTCAAGCGCGTGGGGCTGGTGGAGGGCTTCATCAACTACCTGGGCGATCCCACGCTGGCCCGCGCGTCGCTGATCGCAGCCAACGTCTGGCGCGGCATCCCGTTCTTCGCCATCGGCCTGCTGGCCGGGTTGCAGACGGTCTCGCCGACCCTCTACGAGGCGGCCGCCATCGACGGCGCGGGCCCCTGGCAGAGGTTCTGGGCCATCACCTGGCCGCTGCTGCTGCCCCTGACCGCCGTGGTGACGGTCTTCTCCACCATCATGACCGTCGGCGACTTCCAGCTGATCTGGATCGTCACCAAGGGCGGCCCGGCCAACGCCACCCACCTGCTGGGTACGCTCGCCTACCAGCGCGCGATCCAGGGCGGCTACATCGGCGAGGGGGCGGCCATCTCGGGGTTCATGCTGCCGGTGCTGCTGGCGTCGGTGGCCGTCGCCTACCACTACCTGCGCAGAGACTGAGATGCCCCGCGCCCTCGTCACCCGCACCCTGACCTTCTACCTGCCGCTGTGGGCGTTCCTGGCCTTCCTGCTGTTCCCGTTCTACTGGATGCTGGTCACGGCCATCAAGCCCAACCGCGACCTCTACAACCTCGCCATCAACCAGCTGTGGACGGCGCGGCCCACGCTGGCCCACTTCGAGACGCTGCTGGCGCGCACGTCGTTCCTGCCCTGGCTGTGGAACACCCTGGTGATCTCCGTGGGCTCGACGGCCCTCTCGCTGGCGGCGAGCCTGCTGGCCGCCTACGCGATCCAGCGGCTGCGGTTCCGGGGCGCCGGGGTCCTGGGCGTGGCCATCTTCCTGTCGTACCTGGTGCCGCCGGTAATCCTGTTCATCCCGCTGTCGCGGGTGATCAACGCCCTGGGCCTGTGGGACCACCCGGGCGCCCTGATCTTGAGCTACCCGACGTTCCTGATCCCGTTCGCCACCTGGCTGCTCATGGGCTACTTCCGGTCGATCCCTGTGGAACTGGAGGACTGTGCCCGGATCGACGGGGCCGACCGCTTCCAGGTCATGCGGCACGTGACGCTGCCGCTGGCGTTGCCCGGGATCCTCTCGTGCCTGATCTTCTCGTTCACGCTGTCGTGGAACGAGTACCTGTACGCGCTGGTCTTCCTCTCGTCGTCGGCGCGCAAGACGATCCCGGTGGGGCTGGCCACCGAGCTGGTGACCGGCGACGTCTTCCAGTGGGGCCCGCTGATGGCCGGCGCGCTGCTGGGTTCGATCCCCGTGGCGCTGGCGTACTCCTTCTTCGTCGAGCACTACGTGGCGGGGTTGACCGGCGCGCTCAAGGAGTGAGCCCGGCTCCCGGCGGTGCGGCCGCGGGCGCCGGCGCCGCCCGGCCGGACCGCGTCTGCGACGCCGGGCCGCCCGGCTCGTCCTCGCAGACATCCTGGCGCGGAAGGCCCAGGGCTCTGGCAGGCTGTGGCGCTCTGCTCGCCAGGAGCCACCCGGCCCCTGTGCGAACCATAGGCACCGTATGCACCACCTGCACCGAACGCCCCATGCGCCGTCGTACCGTCGCGGCCGGCAACGGCTCCGCAGATATCCACACCAGGCCGCCAGACCCATGACAGGACTGCCGTGGTGCCGGGGCAGGACACCTGGCCCGTGCGAGAGATCCGCATGCCCTGCTGGTGGCCACGCCGGGCGACCCGGTGGAGGGCGCAGTACACCTGGTCCGTGCGGGAGGTCCGCATGCAAGTAGGGGTCGGGCACCGTGACCCGCGTGGGCAGCACCGTCGTGCCGGGAGATCCGCATGCAGGTAGGGGTCGGACTGCCCAGCGGCATCCCCGGCGCGACCGGTGACCTGCTGCTGGCCTGGGCGCAACGCGCCGACGCCGGGCCGTTCTCCAGCCTGGGGGTCATCGACCGGCTGCCCTACGACAGCTTCGAGCCCCTGGTGACGCTGGGCGCCGCGGCCGCCGTCACCCGGCGGGTGCGGCTGGCCACGATGATCGTGGTGGCGCCACTGCGTAACACCGCTTTGCTGGCCAAGAGCCTGGCCTCGCTGGACGCGCTCTCTGGCGGGCGGCTGGTGGTGGGCCTGGGCGTGGGCGCGCGCCACGAGGACTACACCGTGGCTGGCGTCGACCACCGCACCCGGGGCCGTGTGCTCTCCGAGCAGCTGGCAGCGCTGCGGACGCTGTGGGAAGGCAGTCCGGCCGTGCCGCGGGCGCTGCGACCCCAGGGCCCACCGTTGCTGGTCGGCGGGCTGAGCGACGAGGCGTTCGCCCGCGCGGCGCGCTACGCCGACGGCTACGTGCACGGTGGCGGCCCGCCGCGCGCCTTCGCCCGGGCCGCCGACCGCGCCCGCGCCGCCTGGATCGACGCCGGCCGTCCGGGCGAGCCGCTGCTGTGGGGCCAGGGGTACTTTGCGCTGGGCGACGACGCCACCATCGACGCGGGGATCCGCTATATGAAGGACTACTATACCTTCACCGGGCCCTTCGCCGAGCGGATCGCGGCGGCGCTGCTGACCACCCCGCAGGCGATCGTGCAGTTCATCCGGGGGTACGCCGACGCCGGGTGCCACGAGCTCGTGCTGTTCCCCGCCGTGGCCGACCTGCGTCAGCTCGAGCGCCTCGCCGAAGTGGTCGCATGAGGTGCCGGTCCCCGTGAAGGTCGTGGTCATCGGCGGCGGCCCCGCGGGGCTGTACGCCGCCCTGCTGCTCAAGAAGGCCGACCCCCGCCGCCAGGTGACCGTCTTCGAGCGCAACCCGCCCGACGCCACCTACGGGTGGGGCGTCGTCTTCTCCGAGCGCACGCTGGCCGGCTTCCAGGAAGCCGACTTCAAGACCTACCGCGAGATCACCGACCGGTTCGTCCTGTGGGACGTGATCGACATCCACTACCGGGGGGACGTGCTGCGCTGCGGCGGCCAGCCCTTTGCGGGCATCAGACGCACGACGCTCCTGGAGATCCTGCAGCGGCGGTGCGACGAGCTTGGCGTGGAGCTGCGCTTTCGGGCGGAGATCGCCGACCCCACACCCTACCTGGACGCCGACGTGGTGATCGCGGCCGACGGGGTCAACAGCGGGGTGCGCCGGGCCTTCGCCCGGGCCTTCAAGCCCACGCTGGACGTTGGCCGGGCGCGGTACATCTGGCTGGGCACCACGCGCTGGCTGGACGCGTTCACGTTCATCATCCGCGAGGGTCCCCACGGGTTGTTCCAGGTGCACGCCTACCCGTTCGACGGCACCACCAGCACGTTCATCGTGGAGTGCGCCGAGGACGTCTGGCGCGCCGCGGGACTGGCGGATGCCGACGAGGCGACGAGCCTGGCCTACTGCCAGCGCCTCTTCGACGACTTCCTGGGCGGCCGGCCGCTGCTGTCGAACAACTCCCGGTGGATCAACTTCGTGACGGTGCGGTGCGCGACGTGGTGGTACCGCAACGTCGTGCTGCTGGGGGACGCCGCCCACACCGCGCACTTCTCCATCGGCTCGGGCACCAAGCTCGCCATGGAGGACGCGGCGGCGCTCGCGCGCGCCTTCGAGGCCCACCGCGACCGCGAGGCGGCCTTCAACGAGTACGAGGCGACGCGCCGGCCCGCCGTGGAGGCGCTGCAGCAGGCCGCGGCGGAGAGCCAGGCCTACTTCGAGCACCTGCGGCGCTACCTGCACCTGGCCCCGCCGCAGTTCGCCTTCCACCTGATGACGCGCAGCGGGCGGGTCTCGTACGACGCGCTGCGGGTGCGCGATCCGCAGTTCGTGGGGGCGGTGGACCGGTGGTTCGCCGCGCAGGCCCCCCAGGCGGTCGTACAGCCTCCGCCAACGGCTGTCCGCGCCTCGGAGGGCGGGCGCGTCGACGGGTCTTCCCGTGAAGACATGGCCGCACCGATCGCGCCCCCGGCCCCGCTCGTGGCACCGCCACCGCTGCTCGTACCGCTGCGGCTGCGCGGCGTGCACCTGCGCAACCGCGTCGTGCTCGCCTGCCGCCCCACCGACGCCGCCCACGGCGGGCTGCCCGGCGCGGTGCACCGCGCGGCGCTGGCGCGGCGCGCGGCGGCCGGCGCGGCGCTGGTGTTGACCGAACCCGTGGCCGTGGCCGCCGACGGCCGGGTCACCCCCGGCGACCCGGGGCTCTACGCCAACCTCCACACCGAGGCCTGGCAGGCGATCGTCCGCGCGGTACGACAGCAGACCCCGGCCGCCCTGGGCATCGTGCTCGGCCACGCGGGGCGGCGTGGTGCCATGCGGCCGCGCCACGAAGGGCTCGACCGTCCGCTGCGCGCGGGCGCGTGGCCGGTGCTGGCGGCATCGGCCATCCCGTACGGGAAGGACTGCCAGACGCCGCTGGCGATGACGCGCGAGGCGATGACCGCGGTGCGCGACGCCTTCGCTGCCGCTGCGGCCCGCGCCGCCGACGCCGGCTTCGACCTGCTGGTGGTGCACGCCGGCCTGGGGTACCTGCTGGCGAGTTTCCTCTCGCCGCTGACGAACCGGCGCAGCGACGAGTACGGCGGGGCCATCGACGCACGGCTGCGCTACCCCCTGGAAGTCGTGGCGGCCGTGCGGGCGGTCTGGCCGACCGACCGCCCGCTGGCGGTGGCGTTCTCCGCCTCCGACTGCGTGCCCGGCGGGCTGGAGCCCCAGGACGCCGTGAACGCGGCCCGCGCCCTCGTCGCGGCGGGCGCGGACCTGGTGTGGGTGCAAGCGGGGCAGACGACCCCCGAGGGGCACCCGGCCTACGGCCGCGGGTTCCTCACCGCCCTGGCAGACCTCGTGCGCAACGAAGCGCGAGTGCCCGTGCTCGCCGGCGGCTACGTGGTGACAGCGGACGAAGCCAACACGATCCTGGCTGCGGGCCGCGCGGACCTGTGCCTGATGGACCCGCCCGAGGTCGCCGCGGCGTAGGCCCTGCGCGGGTGACCGTCGACTGCGCGAGAGAACTGCTCAACGCGCCTGCGACGCGTCATGCTCCGGGTGCCCACCAGCACCGGGCGACCCCCATCGTGCGGCCACCGGGCGACCGGCCTCGTACCCCGTACCGCCCCGCGACCGTCGAACCCCTGGCGCGCGACAGGACTCGCCCGCGGGCCGGCGGAAAGAAGTCGCAGCGCCCCCGGGAGACCGACCGGGCTGCGGGCTCCGCGCGCCGGCGACGACGCCCCCGTAGGTCCCGTGCCCCGCGGTCGAGGCTCGGGGAGAGGCAGCCGCAGCACCCCTGGAGGAGGCGGCGATGGATTACGAGTTCCGTTACGAGGTGGCCGACGGCGTGGCGACCATCACCCTGGATCGCCCGCAAGTCCTCAACGCCCTCACCTTCACCGTGTACGCGCAGCTGCGCGACCTCCTGGAGGGCCTGCGGTACGACGAGGCCGTGCGTACGGTGATCCTCACCGGCGCCGGCGCGGGGTTCTGCTCGGGCGGCGACGTGCACGAGATCATCGGCGAGCTCCTCCGGCGCGACGTGCGCGGCCACCTGGAGTTCACCCGCATGACGGGCGCCGTCGTGCGCGCCATGCGCATGCTCGACCGGCCCATCATCGCGGCCATCAACGGCATGGCGGCCGGTGCCGGCGCGGTGCTGGCGCTGGCCAGCGACCTGCGCCTGGCCTCCGAGCGGGCGCGCTTCGCCTTCCTCTTCACCAAGGTGGGGCTCACCGGCGCCGACATGGGCGCGGCGTACCTGCTGCCACGGCTCGTCGGCACGGGCCGCGCGGCGGAGCTGCTGCTGTTCGGCGATGTGATCGACGCCGCCACCGCCGAGCGCTACGGCCTGGTCAACCGCGTGGTGCCCCACGACGACCTGCTGCCGACCGCCCGCGCGTGGGCGCGTCGGCTCGCGGACGGCCCGACGCAGGCGATCGGGATGACCAAGCGCATGCTCCTGCACGAGCAGCACATGGACCTGGACGCGGCGCTGGAGGCCGAAGCGCAGGCCCAGGCGCTGATGCTGATGGCCGAAGACCACCGCCTCTTCTATGAGGCGTTCAAGGCGAAGACCGAGCCGAAGTTCGTGGGGCGGTAGGGAAAGTTCGCCGGGCGGTAGGGAACGTCGTGGGGCGGTAGGGCGGCGCGCGGCGCTGTACGATGCACCGCTGGATGGGTCGGGCGCACGACGGCGCGCTGGCCCGCGGTCTGTCCGGCCCGTCCAGCAGGCAACCGCCTCTGACCGCACGAGGAGGGAGCACGAGGTCGTGAGCGTCGACTCGCCAGCACGCCAGATCGTCAACCCACCGACCCTGCCGCCGCCCCGCGGGTTCAGCCACGGCATCGTGACCACCGGCGGCCGGTTGCTATTCCTGGCCGGCCAGGACGCCAGCGACGCCACCGGCCGCATCGTCGCGCCCGGCGACCTCGTGGCGCAGTTCGAGCAGGTGCTCACGAACCTGCAGGCGGTGGTCGAGGCCGCGGGCGGGACCATGCAACACATCACCAAGCTCACCATCTTCGTGCGCGACCGCCAAGCCTACCTGGCGCACCTGCGCCCGCTGGGCGAGGTGTTCCGGCGGTACTTCGGCGGGTACTACCCGGCCATGGCCCTGTTCGAGGTCAGCGGCTTCTTCCGCGACGAGGCGCTGGTCGAACTGGAAGGGTTCGCGGTGCTGCCGTGAACTTCGCCCTCACCCCCGCGCAGCGCGAGGTCCAGGAACGGGCGCGCCGCTTCGCCCAGGAGGAGGTGGCCCCGCTCGTCCGACGGGCCGATGCGGAGGGCCGGTTTCCCGTGCACCTCGTCCGCCGCATGGGCGAGCTCGGCTTCCTGGCCGGCCCCATCGACCCCGCGTACGGTGGCGCCGGCATGGACTACGTGAGCTTCGCGCTGGTCTACGAGGAGCTCGGCCGCGTGGACGCGTCGGTGCGCGGCTTCCTGGCGGTGCACGCCGGGCTGGTGAGCCTGTGCCTGCGGGACTGGGGCACCGAGGCGCAGAAGCGCGCCTACCTGCCGCGGCTGGCCAGCGGCGAGTGGATCGGGTGCTACTGCCTCACCGAGCCCAACGCCGGCTCGGACGCCGCCGGGCTGGAGACGACCGCCGAGGACGTCGGCGACGCCTACGTCCTGCGAGGCGAGAAGCTCTGGATCACCAACGGCAACCTGGCCCACCTGGCGGTGGTCTTCGCCACGCGCGACCGCGCGCTGCGCCACCGGGGCATCTGCGCGTTCCTGGTGCCCACCGACACGCCCGGCTTCCGGCGCGAGCCCATGCCGGGCGTGCCGCTGGGGCACCGGGCCGCCGACCACGCCCGCATCGTGCTCGACGGCGTGCGGGTGCCGAAAGACCACCTGCTGGGCGGCGAGGGCGAGGGCTTCAAGGTGGCGATGGGGGCCCTCGACCACGGGCGCCTGGGCGTCGCCGCCGGGGCCGTGGGGCTGGCCCAGGCGTGCCTGGACGCCTGCATCGCCTTCACCCGCGACCGGCGCCAGTTCGGGCAGCGCCTGGCCGACTTCGAGATGATCCAGGGCCACCTGGCCGACATGGCGGCCAGCGTGGAGGCGGCCCGCCTGCTGGTCTACCGGGCGGCCTGGCTGAAGGATCAGGGGGCCCGGACCACTAAGGAAACAGCCATCGCCAAACTCTTCGCCACGGAGGCCGCCGTGCGGGCCGCCAACGACGCCGTCCTCATCCACGGCGGGCGGGGCTACTCCAGCGAGTACCCCGTCGAGCGCCTCCTCCGCGACGTCAAGGGCCTGCAGATCTACGAGGGCACCAGCCACATCCAGCGCATCGTCATTGCGCGCGAACTGGTGGGGCGTGAGCCGCGATGAGCACCTCGCCGTACTGGAACCCGAAAGCGGAGACCATGCCGCGGGAGGAGCTGCAGGCGCTGCAGCTGCACAAACTGCGGCGCCTGTGCGAGTGGGCGTACGCCCGCAGCCCCTTCCACCGGCGGAAGTTCGACGCCGCAAGGTTCCGGCCGGAGCAGCTGCGCACGCTGGAGGACCTGCGGCGCATCCCGTTCATGACCCGCGAGGAGTGGATGGAGGCGCAGGTGGCCCAGCCGATGTTCGGCGACCTGCTGGCCACCGACCCCGTCCACGCCATCCGCTACCACCTCACCTCGGGCACCAGCGGCCGCACGCCCATTCGGGTGCTCGACGGCATGAAGGACTGGGAGTGGATCGCGGAGATGTGGTGCTACGGGTTCTGGGGCTTTGGGGTGCGGCCTGCGGACGTGGTCTACTTCGCCTTCGGCTACGGCTCGTTCATCGGCTTCTGGGGCGCTCACTACTGCTGCGAGAAGATCGGAGCTCTCGTCATCCCTGGCGGGGCCCAGACCACCGAGGCCCGCGTGCGGCAGATCGTCGAGATGGGTGTCACCACCGTGTGCTCGACGCCCACCTACGCCCTGCGCCTCTGGCAGGCGGCCACCGAGGCGGGCCTCGACCTGGCTGCCAGCCGGGTCGACAAGCTCATCGTCTCCGGCGAGCCCGCCGGGTCCATCCCCGCGGTCAAGCGGCAGCTCGAGCAGGCGTGGGGCGCCAAGTGCGGCGACACCGCCGGCATGACCGAGATCGGCACCATCATGATCTTCGAGTGCAGCCACCAGCCGGGCGGCACCCACATCATCGAGGACCACTTCATCGAAGAGGTCGTCGACCCGGCAAGCGGTGAGCCCGTGGGCTACGGGGAACTGGGCGAGCGGGTGGTGACGTCGTTTGGCCGGGGCTTCATCCCGCTGCTGCGCTACCGCAGCAAGGACATGGTGGTCAAGGTGCCGCACACGGCGTGCACCTGCGGGCGCACGTTCGACCTCTACGACGGCGGGATTCGGGGCCGGTGGGACGACATGAAGCTCGTCCGCGGCACCAACGTCTACCCCCGGGCCGTGGAGGCCATCGTGCGCGAGTACGACGCCATCGACGAGTTCCAGATCTACCTCTGGCGCAAGGACGACATCCAGGACGAGATCACCATCAAGGTGGAGCTCAAACCCGGCCGCGAGGCCGAGTGGCCGGCGCTGCAGGCGCGGCTGGCCCGCGACCTGGCCGACGCCCACGAGGGGCTGCGCTTCAACGTGGAGCGGGTCGACCACGGGACGCTGCCGCGGTTCGAGCTGAAGGCCAAACGGCTGGTCGACGCCCGGCCGGTGGCGGCGTACGACCGCCGCTAGGGGCGCCGTGCGCGACGACACCGCAGGAGCCGCCGCTGACCACCGTCGCGCCGGCCGCAGGGCCCGCGCGGCGGGTGCATGACGCGGGAGGGGATTACCGATGACCACCACCGATCTGCTGGGCCGGCCGCTGGACGCCGACGAGCAGGCCCTGCTGGCCGCGTACGAGGCCCTCAAGGCCCTGGCGCGCCGCGAGACGCTGCCCCCGTGCGCCGCGCGCAACGTGCGCAAGGCCCTCGCCTGCCTGTGGCAGGCCACCAACGACCTCCAGCTCCAGCACGAGCAGCTCTACGAGCTGGGCGTGTAGGGCCCGGGCGCCATGCCCCCAGGCGGCCCCCTCACCTACGGCGCCTACCTCAAGGTCGACGACCTGCTGCGCCTGCAGCAGCGTCTGACCGCGGCCCACGACGAGCTGCAGTTCATCGTCGTCCACCAGGTCTTCGAGCTGTGGTTCCGGCTGCTGCTGTTCGAACTGGAGTCGGTGCGCGCGGCCCTCGACCGCGACGACCTCGGCACCGCCGTCCGCCTGCTGCGCCGTGCCACCACCATTGTCGACGGCCTGGGGGCCGCGTTCGCCGTCATCGAGACCATGCGCCCCTACGACTTCCTGGAGTTCCGCAACGAGCTCAAGCCCGCCAGCGGCTTCCAGAGCCGACAGTTTCGCGAGATCGAGTTCCTCTCAGGGCTCAAGGAACCCCAGTACCTGCGCTCGTTCGACGACGAGCCCGAGCAGGCCGCGGCGCTGGCCCGGCGTCTGGCCGAACCCACCCTGTGGGACGCCTTCGTGGGCGTGCTGCGCCGCCGCGGGCTGCCGGCGGGCAGCGACGCCGAGATCGTCCAGACGGCCATCCGCATCCAGCGCGAGGCCGCCCTGGCCGACCTCGACGAGCTCCTGGAGGCGATGATCGCCTACGACCAGCGGTGGAGCGCCTGGCGTCACCGGCACATCCTCATGGTCGAGCGCATGATCGGCGCGCGGCCGGGGACCGGGCAGAAGACCGTCGCCCGCGTCATGGGCGACGGGTACGACGCCATGGGCTCGGGCGGCGTCGAGTACCTGCGCTCGACGCTGGGGAAGAAGTTCTTCCCGCTGCTGTGGGAGGCGCGGACGTTCCTGGAGCGATGAACGCCGCCCACCGGCTTTCTCCGGCCGGGGCTCCAGGCGATGGATGCGGTGCGGTCGGCTCGCTCCTCTCGGGCGCCTCGACGTATAATCCTGCGCGAAGGTGGCGACGACCCATGACGTCGTCCCCAGGCATCAGGACGCTGCACGCGCTGCCCCCCGACGAACGCCGGCGGTGCCTCCAGCACATTGTCGCCGTCCTGGCCCGCGATCCCACGGTGGTCTTCGCCTATGTCTTCGGCTCGTTCGTCGAGGACCGGCCGTTCGAGGACATCGACGTCGCGGTGTTCGTCGAGCCACCCCCCGGGGCACGGCTCGACTCCCTGGCCGTCCAGCTCGACCTGAGCGCGCGGCTGGAGACCGCGGTCGGGCTGCCCGTCGAGGTCGTCGTGCTCAACACCGCACCGCTCGGGGTGCGGCGTGCGGCGCTGCGCGGGCAGCTGCTCTGGTCCCGCGACGACGCCCGACGCATCGCGCTGCTTGAGGGCACCAGCCACGAGCTGATGGACATGGCGTTCCTGGGGCGGGAGGCGCTGCAGGACCTGCTGGGAATCCGACCCGTGCATTCTGAGCCGTCGCGCTGAGCGCGGCCACGCGGCGCAGCCCCACCGTGCACCGGCCCCCATGCGGTGCACCAGCCTCCCGCGCCAGCAGGCGGCGGATGCTCACGAGCCCGTGGAATGCGAGCGCCCCGCCCAGGGCACCACGCCCCGACGCGCTGGCACGAGTCCGGCCGAGGGAACGTGAGGTGCTCCGCGACCGGCACTCAAATCAGCCTACAGCGCTGATCAGCCCACAGCGTGCGGATCGCGTCCGCTCTCTCGCAAAACCCCCGGCCGCGCGAGCGGAGGAATGTGGTGCGCCCAGGGCGCGGCCTCCTCGAACGCGGCGGCCGCGCGCAGCACCGCGGCCTCAGCGCGGCGCCGGCCCACGAGCTGCAGACCGATGGGCAGGCCCGCACGCGTGAACCCGCAGGGCACGGAGATCGCCGGCAGGCCGGTCAGGGTGATGGCGTAGGTCAGGTACAGCCAGTGGAGGTAGTGGCGCATGCGCTGGCCGCCGACCTCGGTCGGATACGGCTGCTCTACCGGGAACGGCGGGATCGGGGTGGTGGGCAGCAGCAGCAGGTCGTAGTCGGCCATGAACGTCCGCACGCGGTGCCACAGCGCGGTACGCCGGCGCTCGGCCTGGGCGATCTGCCGGGGGGTGAGCGTAAGCCCCTGCTCGATGTTCCAGACCAAGTGCGGGGTCATCACCGGCCGCCAGCGCTCCAGCGTGTCGGCGTGCAGCCCCACCATGAACGGGCCCCGCGTCCCCAGCATGATCTCGTCCACCTCGTCGAGGCCGATGGTCGGCGCGTCAGCGGTCACCCGCGCCCCCAGCCGCCGAAAGACCGTGGCCGCCCGTTCCACGGCCGCCGCGATCTCCGGGTCGACGGGCAGCAGCCCGCCCAGGTCTGGCGTCCACGCCACGCGCCAGCCGCGCACCGAGGGCGCCCGCACGGCCTGCACGAACGCCGCGGTGTCGACCTCGTAGGACAGGGGGGCGCGGTCGTCGGGCCCGGCCATCACCGACAGCATGAGCGCCACGTCGGCCACCGTGCGCGCCATGGGGCCGGAAACCGCCAGGGTGTCCCAGGCGAACTCGCTGGGGTAGACCGGCACCAAGCCCGCGGTGGTGCGGAACCCGACCACGCCGCAGAACGCCGCCGGGACGCGCAGCGACCCGCCCAGGTCCGAGCCCTGGGCCAGCGGCCCCATGCCGGTGGCCAGCGCCGCGGCGGCCCCTCCGCTGGAGCCACCGGCGGTGCGCGTGGGGTCCCAGGGGTTGCGGGTGGGACCGAACACCGGGTTGAAGGTGTTGCCGCCTGCGCCGAACTCCGGGGTGTTGGTCTTCCCGATGACGATGGCGCCGGCGGCCTTCAGCCGCTGCACCACCAGGGCGTCCTCGGCGGGCACGTGGTGCTCGTAGACCTTCGAGCCCCACGTCGTGCGGATGCCCGCGGTGGGCGTGAGGTCCTTGATCGTCACGGGCACGCCGAACAGCGGCGGCAGCGCCGCACCGCGCCGCAGGCGGGCGGTGGCGGCCCGGGCGGCGGCCAGCGCCTGCTCGCGCGCCAGCGTGACGATCGCATTCACCTGCGGGTTGACGGCGTCGACCTGCGCCAGCACCGCCTCGGTGACCTCGAGCGGCGAGACGCGGCGGGCGCGGTAGAGACGGGCCAGCGCCACCGCCGGAGTGAAGCAGAGGTCGGACGGCGCGGCCGCCCGCACGCGCGCACCCGCCTGGGCAGGGACCACCGTCGGGGACGACACGCCAGCACGGGCAGGCCCGGGGGCGCGCGCCGGCGCGCCGGCCGCGCGCGCGCCACGACGGCTCATCGCTGCGCCTCCGCACCGACCGGTGGCCGGCCCAGACGCTCCACGAAGGCGCGCAGGCGCGCCAGGCCCTCGCGCAGCCGTGCCTCCGGTTGCAACCACGACATGCGCACGTAGCCCTCCCGGGTGCTGGCCATCGTGCCGGGGAACACCACGACGCGCGCCTCGACGATGAGCCGTCGGCAAAAGTCGACGCTGGGCAGACCGAACCGGGCGACGTTGGCGAACAGGAAGAAGCCGCCCCGCGGGCGCGCATATGGAATGCCCATGGCGTCCAGCGCGTCCATGAGCAGCCGCCGGCGGGCGTCGTAGGTCCGCAGGTAGTCGGTAAGGAAGTCGTGGGGGCCGGTCAGCGCCGCCAGGCCCGCCCGCTGGGCGACGGCCGAGGCGCAGATGTCCATGGGCTCCTTGAGGCTGTGCAGCGCGGCGACGACGTCGGCCGGTGCCGCGAGGTAGCCCAACCGGAACCCGGTCATCGAGTACGTCTTCGAGAACCCGCCGATCAGGACCGTACGGTCACGCATCCCTGGCAGCGCCGCGATGGAGTGGTGGGTCGCGCCGTCGTAGAGGATCCGGCCGTAGACTTCGTCGCTGATCACCACCAGATCGTGCTGCCGGGCGAGCAGGGCCAGACCCTCCAGCGCCTCCAGCGGGAGCACCGCACCGGTGGGGTTGGCAGGACTGACCAGCACGAGCACTTTGCCCCGTGGCCCCAGGCGCCGGGCGACGGCGTCCGGCCGCAGCACGAACCCGTCGGCCTCGTCGGTGGCCACCGGCACCGCCGTCCCGCCCGCGATGGCGACAAGGCGCGGCAGCGCGTGGAAGTAGGGATCGCCAAAGAGCACCTCGTCGCCGGGCCCGACCAACGCCAGCAGGGCGGTGAACAGCGCCTGCTCGGCGCCTGCCGTGACCACGATCTCCTCGAGCGCGTAGCGCACGCCGACGTCACGGGCCAGGTGGTCGGCGATGGCCGCGCGCAGTTCGACGAGCCCCTGCCAGTGCGTGTAGCGCACGAGGCCGGGCGCCAGGGCGGCGCGCGCCGCCTCGAGAATGTGTGGCGGCGTCGGCAGGTCGGGGTCGCCGACGCTGAGCTGGACGACGTCGCCGTCGCTCTTGGTCAGGAAGACCTCGCTGTCGTGCAGGAACGCGTCGCGGGCGACGCGGTCGCCAAGCCGGCGGGCGAGCGGGCTGGGAAAAGTCATGCGGGCGATTTCGCTACCCGGCCGGGTGCCTCCCTGCCTGCCGGGGCCGCAGGTGCCCGGGATCATGCCACCGCGGGTGGCACGGCGCGGCGAGGCTCCTGGAGGGGCCTGCGGGCGCCCGTGCGAACTTCGCCACGGACGCGGGACCCCGATGTCAGAGGCACCCGCGTCGGCAACGGTCGACGGGCGCGATGTCCACACGATGACCTTGAGGACGTTAGCTGCAGTGCTGTGCCAGACCCGTCACCGACGCCATCGGCCCAGCGCCACACCTTACTCCTCGTCTCCCACTTGCCGGCGAGGCGGCGGCGGTTGTGCCGGGTCAGGGCATACACCTGCGCACGACGGAGGCCTGCTGTGCGGATCGCGGTGATCGGCGGGGGACCCGCTGGGTTGTTCTTCGCAGCGCTGGTGCGGCGGGCGGACCCGGACTGCCAGGTGACGGTGTACGAGCGCAACCCGCCCGATGCGACCTACGGCTTTGGCGTCGTCTTCCCGGAACGCAGCCTGCGGTACCTGCGCGAGGCCGACCCGGACCTGCACGCCGCGTTCACGGCGCAGGCCGTGCAGTGGGAGGACATCGCGTACGGGCACCGGGGCGCGTCGGTCCGGTTCGGCGGCCACGTCTTCTCGGGGATCGCGCGGGCCGCGCTGCTGCGCCTGCTGCGGGAGCGCGCCGCAGGCCTGGGCGCCGACCTGCGCTTCCAGGTGGAGGCACCGCCCCTTGCGGCGCTGGCCGACGCTGACCTCATCGTCGCAGCCGACGGCGCCGGCAGCGCCGCACGGACCGCCCTGGCCGATGCCCTGGGTGCGTCGGTGCATACGGGACGCTCGCGGTTCATCTGGCTGGGCACCACCAAGGTGTTCGACGCCCTGACGTTTCTGTTCGCCGAGAACGCCCACGGCTGGTGGGGCATCCACGCGTACCCCTACAGCGACACCCACAGCACGGTCATCGTGGAGACCGACGAGGCGACGTGGCGTCGGGCCGGGCTCGACCGCGCCGACGAGATCGCGCGCGCCGCCGGGGCCCCCGATCTGGCCAGCGTGCGCTACTGCGAGGCCCTCTTCGCACCCTTCCTCGACGGCGCGCCGTTGCTGGCCAACAACTCCCGCTGGGCGACCTTCCGCACCGTGCGGTGCCGCCGCTGGCACGCGGGTCGGGTCGTGTTGCTGGGCGACGCGGCCCACACCGCCCACTTCTCCGTGGGCTCGGGCACCCGTATGGCCATGGAAGACGCCATCGCCCTGGCCCAGGCCCTGGGGCGACACGCGACGCTGGCCGGCGCGCTGAAGGCCTACGAGCGCGAGCGGCAGCCCGCCGTGGCGCGCCTCCAGCAGGCCGCCGAGCCCAGCCGGTGGTGGTGGGAGCACTTCCGCTGGTTTGCGGGGGCACCGCCGGCCCGGTTCTCCTTCCACCACCTCAGCCGGGCGCCGCTGCTTTCCTACGGCGCTCTCGTGGTGCGCGATCGAAGGGCGGTCGGGGAAGTGGCACGCGTCGTCGCCGCAGCCGGCGGCCGACCGGACGCACCGCCCTACGCGCAACCGCTGGTCCTGGAGGGGTTGCGACTGCGTACCCGGATCGTGGCCGAGCTCACGTCCGGCCCGGACGCCCCTCACCGTGCAGGAGCGGTCGCCCGTGATGGTGCCGGCCTGGTGCTCGCGGATGCGCCGGCGGACTGGCGCCAGCTGGCCGAGGCGGTCCACGCGGCAGGGAGCTGTCTTGGGGTGCGCGTGCACGTGGCGTACAGCGAGGAGGACGAGAGGCCGCACGCAGCGCACAGCAGCGCCACCACGCGACGCCCGCCTTATCGCCTGGGTTCGGGGGACGATGCGGACCACGCGGCATCTGCGGCCCTCGACCGCACCGACCCCTGCGACATTCCCCAGCGACTGGCCGCGCTGGCCGAGGCCGGTGTGGACCTGGTGGTGCTCGACGGCCCCGTCGAGGTCCAGACGGTGCGGGCTGCCCGCGGGGCCTGGCCTGCGGGCCGCCCGCTGGCCGTGGTGTGCCGGGCGTGGCGCGATCCGCGGGACGACGACGAGGTTGCCCGCGGGCTGGACCGTGCCCGGGCGCTGCAGGCGGCCGGATGCGGGCTGGTCGTCGTGGTCCCGCCCCCGCGCGCCGCTGCCCGCACGGTGTCGACGCTGTGGCCTGCGGGCGTCGCCCAGGTGTTCACCAGCGACCTGCTCCGCCACGCCGTTGGGATCCCCACCGCGCTGGTGGGCGGGCAGCGCAGCGTCGGCGACGTCACCGCGGCCCTCCTGGCAGGGCGCGCCGACCTGTGCAGCTGGCCATCGCTGGCGTGGCCGGGCTGGCGACCGGACGGCGCGTAGCGCGCTGCGGCGCACCATCCGCCACGCCGCGACGAGGGGTCACGCGTCCTGGATAAAGACGACACGTGCCAAGGCGCCTGTGGGAACGATGCGGGCGTGTGGCGCGCAGTCAAGGGCCGGGAGCAGGGACGACGCGACGGTGTAGCGCCCGGTCACGGGGCCGGGGGGGGGCAGGAACGACGCGAAGGTGTAGTGCCCGATCACGGGGCCGGGAGCAGGAACGACGCGAGAGCATAGCGCCCAGTCAGGGGCTGAGGGGCGGCGTGCCCGGGGGTAGGAGCGGGCGGAGGACATCCGGCACGGGGTGTCACGTGCGCCGGGCGCCCGGCAGGGCGGCCCCCCGGCCGCTGCGAATACTGGCGTCATCCGGGGCGAGATGCGACCCGGCGAGGCGGTCGTGGGGGTGGGAACCCATGTGGCATCGACTGCGCGGTGTGGTCAGCCTGATGGCGGTCGTCGCGCTGGTGAGCGCGTTCGCGTCGGCGGGAACCTCCGGGCCGGCGCGCGAGTTCAAGATCGGCTTGCTGTTGCCCTACTCGGGCGTCTTCGCCCGGCTGGGCGAATCCATGACGCAGGCCACCGAGATGTACTTCGAGTCCATCGGGTGGACCGTCGCGGGACGGCGGATCGTGCTGATCAAGGAAGACGAGGGCGTCCCCAGCACTGAGGTCGCGATCCGGAAGTTCCGCAAGTTCGTGGAGCAGGACCGGGTCGATCTGGTGACCGGCGTGGTCTCGTCGGGCTCGCTGGCCGCCCTGGTGGACCCCATCCGGGAGGCACGGGTCATCACCATCATCTCCAACGCGGGCTTCGATGGCGCGACCCGCGAGAAGCGCAGCCCGTGGCTGTTTCGCACGTCGTTCACCAACTGGCAGATCGCCGCGGCCCAGGGCGAGTGGGCCGCGAAGAACATCGGCAAGCGCGCCATCACCCTGCAGGCCGACTACCAGGTCGGCCGGGACAACGTCCGCGCCTTCAAAGACACGTTCGAGCCCGCCGGCGGGCGCGTGGTGGAGGAGATCTGGTACCCGCTGGGCACGCCCGACTTCGCGCCCTACCTGGGCCGGGTACGGCTGGCGATGCAGAACGCCGATCTGGTCTACTGCTTCGCCGCCGGCGCCGACGCCATCCGGCTGATCCGCCAGTGGCGCGAGTTCGGCATGACCGGCACCAACATCATCTGCAACGGCTTCATGATCGGCGACGACATCCTGCCGGTGGTGGGCGAGGCCGCCGTGGGCATGAAGGGCGCCCTGGCCTGGATCTCCACGCTGGGCTATCCGGAGAACCGGAAGTTCGTCGCGGAGTTCAAGCAGAAGTACAACCGCACGCCGGACGTCTACGCGGCCCAGGCCTACGAAACCGCCATCATGATCGCCGAGGGCCTGAAGAAGGTCAACGGCGACACGTCCAACCAGCAGCGCTTCATCGAGGCGCTGCGCAGCGTCACGTTCCGGGGGCCCCGCGGGCCGTTCAAGATCGACCCGCAGACCAACAACATCATCCTGACGATCTACATCTACGAGGTGGTCCGGGAGGGCGACGCGGTGGTGCCCCGTGTGCTGAAGGTGTTGACCAACTGGAAGGATCCGGGCGTCACCAGGTAGGCGCGCGCGCGCCGCACCTCCGCGGGCGGCCGGGGCTCTCGCCCCGGCCGCCCGCCGCCCCTGCGGTCCCATGGACCTGATCTTCCTCGCCCAGCAGTTCCTCAACGGCGCCTCGTTCGCCATGACCCTCTTCCTGGTGGCCGTGGGCCTGACGCTCATCTTCGGCCTCATGGACGTCCTGAACCTGGCCCACGGCACCTTCTACCTCATCGGGGCCTACATCGGGCTGTCGGTGGTCAAGACCACGGGGAACTTCTGGCTGGCGCTGGTCGTGGCGCCCGTGGCCGTGGCCCTGCTGGGCTACGCCGTCGAGATCGCGCTCATCCGGCCCCTGTACGCCCGCGGTCACCTGGACCAGGTGCTGCTGACCCTGGGTCTGGCGTTCGTGCTGGCCGACCAGGCGCGCCACGTCTGGGGCGCGTTCGAGGAGGCGATCCCGGCGCCGCCCGGGCTGGTGGGCGTGCTGGCGCTGGGGCCGCTCTTCTACCCCAAGTACCGCCTGTTCGTCATCGCCTTCGGCCTGGTCGCCGCCGGGGTGCTCTGGGTGCTCATCGAACGCACGCGCTGGGGCGCCGTCATCCGTGCCGGCGTCAGCAACCGGACGATGGTGCGCAGCCTGGGGATCGACATCAACCGGGTCTTCGCCCACACGTTCGCGTTCGGGTGCGGCCTGGCCGCGCTGGCCGGGGTCGTGGCCGGCCCCATCATCGGTGTGGCGCCCGGCCTCGATGCCGAGATCCTCATGCTGGCGTTGATCGTGGTCGTCACCGGCGGGCTCGGCAGCCTGTCGGGGTCGTTCTGGGGCGCGATCCTGATCGGCCAGGCCGATACCTTCGGCAAAGCCCTGCTGCCCGACTTCTCCCTGTTCTTCATCTTCGGGGTCATGGCGCTGGTGTTGCTGTACCGGCCCGGCGGGCTGCTGGCCAAGGGCGGTCCGTGACCGTCCCCGCGCGCCTCGCCACCCTGCTGGCGGTGGCCGGGCTGGCATCGCTGCCGCTGTGGGCGCCCCGGTTCCTGCTGACCGTCGCCGCCGAGGTCCTGATCTTCGGCATCGCCGCCACGAGCCTCAACCTGCTGCTGGGCTACACCGGCCTGATCTCCATGGGTCATGCCGCCTACTTCGCCACCGGCGGATACGTCGCCGGCCTGCTGGCCAAGCACGTCACCCCTCTGTTCTGGGCGACGACGCCCGTGGGCATGGTGGCGGCAGCGGCGCTCGCCCTGGTGGTCGGGGCGTTTGCGCTGCGCACGGCAGCGGTGACCTTCCTGATGATCACCCTGGCCGTGGGGCAGATGCTGTACGCCCTGGCCATCAAGTGGCGCACCGTGACCGGCGGCTCGGACGGGCTGCTCGGCATTCCCAAACCCACCGGCCTCGGGGTGGAGATGGACGCGCCCCGCATGTACCTGGTCGCCCTCGTCTGCTACCTGCTGGTGCTCTGGTTCCTGCGCCGCCTGCTGGCCGCGCCCTTCGGGCGCACGCTCGTCGGCATCCGGGAGAACGAGGGCCGGTTGCGGGCCCTGGGGTGCAACGTGCAGGCCTACAAGCTGGCGGCGTTCGTGCTGGCCGGCGGGCTGGCCGGGCTGGGCGGCGCGCTGTTCGGCCAGTTTAACGGCTTCATCGCGCCCTCGGAGATCCACTGGCATCGGTCGGGCCAGCTGATGATCATGATCATCATCGGCGGCGTCCACAGCCTGATCGGGCCCCTGCTGGGTGCGTTCGTCGTGGTCGCCATCCAGGACCTGGTCAGCTCGCTGCTCACCCAGCGGTGGATGACGGTGATGGGCCTCGTCTTCATCGGTTTCGTGCTGGTCGCACGCGGCGGCCTGGTCGGGCTGTGGCACGCGCTGCACCGGGCCGTCCGCCGCGGGCTCCCGGTGTCCTTGCCGGCGCGCCCGCTGCGCCGCCCCGCCCGCGACGCCGACGTGCCCGCGCCCGACGCCGACGTGCCCGCGAAGTGACGCCCATGACGGCCGTGGAGGTGCGGGGCGTGCAGATGCGCTTCGGGGCGCTGGCGGCCCTGGCCGGCGTGCACCTGAGCGTGGCTGCGGGGGAGCGGCGGGCCGTCATCGGCCCCAACGGCGCCGGCAAGACCACGCTGTTCCACATCATCAGCGGCGAGCTGCGGCCCACCGCCGGCACCGTGCGGTTGCTGGGGACCGACGTCACCGACGTCCCGCCCCACCGGCGCGCCCAGATGGGTCTGGGGCGCACCTTCCAGCGCAACAACCTGTTCCTGCGCCTGAGCGTGTGGGAGAACGTACGCCTTGCCGTGCAGGTCCGGCGGGGGCTCGGCCGGCAGCTGTGGCGCGCCGCCGACGCCGACCCGGAGGTGGCCCGGGACGCCGCGCTGCTGCTGGAGCAGGTCGGCCTCGCCGACCGGCGCC
This sequence comes from Armatimonadota bacterium, assembly GCA_031459855.1. Lineage (NCBI taxonomy): Bacteria > Bacillati > Candidatus Sysuimicrobiota > Candidatus Sysuimicrobiia > Candidatus Sysuimicrobiales > Candidatus Humicultoraceae > Candidatus Fervidifonticultor > Candidatus Fervidifonticultor primus. The sequence goes on along the minus strand of JAVKHP010000001.1, from coordinate 1,127,337 downwards.
GGCAGCTGGCAGCCGAGCTCTCCTACGGCGAGCAGCGTCAGCTCGAGCTGGCCCTGGCGCTGGCCACCCGCCCGAAGGTCCTTCTGCTCGACGAGCCCACCGCGGGCACCTCGCCCGCTGAGACCGCACGCATGGTCGACCTGCTGGCCGGGCTCCCGCGGGAGATCACCCTGTGCATCATCGAGCACGACATGGACGTGGTGGTGGCGCTCGCCGACAACATCACGGTGATGCACTACGGCCAGGTGCTGGCCGATGGACCGGCGGCGGCGGTGCGCGCCGACCCGCGCGTGCAGGCCGTCTACCTCGGAGCCGACGACGAGGAGCACGTATGCTGACGGTCGACCACCTGCACGCCTACTACGGCGACAGCCACATCCTCCAGGGCATCACGCTGGCGGTGCGCGAAGGACAGGTGGTGGGGCTGCTGGGCCGCAACGGCGCCGGCAAGACCACCACCATCCGCAGCATCATGGGCGAGTTGCCGCCGCGTCGCGGGCGCGTGGTGCTGTTCGGCCAGGACGTCACCGGTGCACCGCCCGAGCGCATCGCGCGCCTGGGCGTCGGGCTGGTCCCCCAGGGCCGCGCCATCTTCCCCACGCTCACGGTGCGCGAGAACCTGCTGCTGGGCGCGCGTCCGGGCCCCTGGACCGAGGAGCGCGTCTACGATCTCTTCCCCAACCTGCGCCTGCGCCGCGGCCACCGCGGGGCCCAGCTCTCGGGCGGCGAGCAGCAGATGCTGGCCATCGGCCGCGCGCTGCTCACCAACCCGCGGCTGCTACTGCTGGACGAGCCCTCGGAAGGCCTGGCGCCGCTGCTGGTACGCGAGATCGGCCGGGTGATCGCACGCCTCCGCGGCGAGGGGTTGGCCATCTTGCTGGTCGAGCAGCACCTGCCCATGGCCCTGCGCGTCGCCGACTGGCTGTACGTGCTCAACAAGGGCCAGATCGTCTACCAGGCCCCGCCGGCGCAGTTGCGCGCCGACGCGCAGGTCCAGCACACGTTCCTGGGCGTGTAGCCGAGCCGCGGCCCCGGTGACCGACGGTCGCGCCGGGCGCCGCCTAGCGTGCGGGGCCCTCCACCGTGACCGAGGCGGCCGTGAGGCTCCCGTCGGCCTGCAGCCCGCCGCGCGCCATCACCCGCATCCCGGAGCGCAGGTCCGCCAGCCGGATCACCGTGAGACGGAAGATCTCGGCATCACGGGGCACCGCGATGACGGCCGTCCCTTCGGGAAACTTCAGATAGAGCACCCGGCCTTCCACCCGCCGGACGTTCTGGAAGACGTAGGCGTTGGTCATGAGGTTGCCGGTCTCCATGGGAAACTGACCTTCGCGCACGCGCCCCTTGAACTCCGGTGGGAAGATGGTGATGGCGAGGGCCACCAGCGAGCCGTCCGGCTCGCGCCGGGCCGTGACGCCCACGAAGTCGTTGGGACGGATCTGCTCGAGCCGCGCGGGCTGGCGCAGGAGGAAGCGGGTGTCGGCGGTCGTCAGCACCCGCACCGTGGTGCCGGTTCGCGTGGTGATCACCACCGTGGTCCCTTCGATCGCAGCGATCACGCCGTCTGCGCGGTCGACCGGCGCAGGTGCGGCGCCGGCCGGACCCGCGCCCCCATTGACCACGCCCAGCGCCAACAGCACGGCTACCGATATCGCCGTCCGCACGATCGAACGCCACATCACCACCACCCCCCGACCCAGCCTGGCCGCACGGTGTACTCCAGCCACTCACCGCACGCGCGCCGCACGAGACGCCGCGTAGAGATGCTGTTGCGCATATCCCGCCAGCGCTCCGAACCGGTCGCGCGCCCACGCCCGGATCGCCCGCGGCGTGCGCGGCCGACCGCCGAAGTACCAGCGCACGACCGCGCGGTGCACCCAGACGTCCACCGGAAACGCCTCCCCCATGCCATAGGCGAACAGCAGCACACACTCGGCCACCTTCTCCCCCACGCCGGGCAACGCCATGAGCATCCGCCGGGCGTCGTCGTACGGCAGGGCTCCCAGTGCGCGCAGGTCGACCTCACCGCGGGCGACCAGCCGCGCCAGGTCGCGGACGTAGGGCGCCCGGTAGCCCAGCACACACGTCCGCAGCGTCGCCGGCCGCGCCTCGGCCAGCCGCTCGGGGGAGGGGAACCGGGCGGTTCCACCGGGGAGCGGGTCCCCAAAACGCCTCGCCAGGCGCTCGATGGCCAGCACGATCTTGGGGATGTTGTTGAACGCCGAGATCACGTACGACACCAGACACTCCCACGGGTCCTGCCGCATGAGGGCGATCCCCGACGTGGCCCGCAGCAGGCGGCGGAGCACGTGGTCGTGGGCCAGCGCTGCTTCGATCTGTGCCAGGGGCGCGTCAGCGCCCAGATGGTGCACGATGCGGGCGAGCGCCGTGTCCTCGTACGCCACGCCAGCCGCCTGCACGCCGGCTGCGGGCGCAGGCGCCAGCGCGCCCTCCCACCGCACCGCCAGCCCGGTGGCATCCTGCGTGACCTGCACCACCGCGCCGTCGACGACGCCGCGGGCGTGGACGGACACGCCGTCGTCGGACGGCCCGCGGACGACCGTCCACCGGAAGCACTGGCCGCACGCCAGGGTCCGGTCGAGGCGGTATGGCGGCGCCACCGGAACGCGCGCCGTCCTCACGCCTCCAGCAGTCCCGCGTCGAGCACCAGCTGCGACCACGTCTCCATCAGGGGGTAGACGGCACGGATCTCCGCCGTCGTCGCCAGACGGCCGATCAACCGGTCGGTCTCACGAATCGCCACGTCGCCCGTGCGGACCTCCACCAGGTGCACCAGTCCGAAGTGCACTTGCCCCACCGGATTGTCGTCGTCGTTGAGCACGCCCACCAGGCGTGCGTCCCAGGCGCCGGTGAGCACCAGCTCCTCGTCGAGCTCGCGGCGCAGCCCGGCCGCGAGCACGTCCGCCGCGGCGGCGACGTCGGCCTTCGCCACGTGGCCGCCGACGCCGATCGAGTAGAGGTCGTGCAACCGGGCCTCGCCGCCCGCGCGCGTGCGCCGGAACAGCATGTAGCGGTCGCCGCGGCGCACGAGCAGGTAGGGGATGATCTGCTTGTAGGTCGGGTCGTCTTCGACGTCGCCCCGGCGGCGGAACACCCCGTGGCGCCGGATGCGCGCCACGTAGTCCGCAAGCCCGCGGGTCGCCACGCCCCGAAACGGACCGTCCCAGAACAGGTCGCCCCGCGGCACCACCAGGATCTCCTCGTCCATGCCCATCGGTCCACCCGTCCGCTACGGCGCGACCGCCCGGTCGAAGACCGTCACCCGCGCGGCCGCCCGGGCGAACGAGCGCGGGTCAGCCGTCGCGTAGGTGAACTTCGCCAGCACCACGCCCCCGGGCCTCCGCAGCGGCGGCAGCAGCAAAGGGAGGTCGGGAAACACCCGCAGCGTGCGCAGGTCCCGAGCCCCTGCCCAGCGCAACGCGCCCTCGGGCGAGGGCGCGACGTGGTCACGGTCCACCCGCCCCGAGAACAGGAAGATCGTCCAGTGCGCGCCGGCAGACGCCACGAGCGCCGTCGCCACGCCGCGGAACTGCAGTGCCGGGCGCAGGCCCGCTTCCTCCCAGACCTCCCGCTGTGCGGCCTCCAGCGGATCCTCGCCCCGCTCGATCTTGCCGCCCAGCGCGTTCCACCACACGGTGCCGTGGCTGCGCTGCCGGATCAGCAGCAGGCGGCGCCCGTGGAAGACGAAGCACAGCGTGCGCAGGTAGACGGCCCTGGGGCCGCCGGGATGGGGCCGGGGGTGGAAGACGCCCCCCACCACGCTAGCGGGGCGCCCCGGCGGCCGCGCCGGCATCCACGCCGGCCCGCAGCGCGCGGACGAACTGCTCCAGCGCCGGGGCGGCCTGCGCGCCCTCGCGCTCGACGATGGCCACCACCGCGCTGCCGACGATCACCCCGTCGGCCACGCGCGCGACCGCCGCCGCCTGCTCGGGCGTCGAGACGCCAAACCCCACGCAGACGGGCAGCGCCGTGTGCCGGCGCACCCGGGCCACCAGCCCGTCGATGTCGTCGGCGAGGCGCGCGCGCACGCCCGTGACGCCGGCCAGCGACACGCAGTACACGAACCCCGACGACGCCGCGGCCACGGCGGCCAGGCGCGCGTCGGTGCTGGTGGGCGCCGCCAGGAAGATCACGTCCAGCCCGTGCGCCCGCGCCGCCTCCCGCAGGGGCGCGCCGTCGTCGGGCGGAAGGTCTGGCACTACCACGCCGTCGACGCCGGCTGCCGCAGCGTCGCGGCCGAAGGCCTCCAGGCCGTAGCGCAGCACCGGGTTGTAGTAGGACAGGATCACCAGCGGCTGCGCCAGGTGCGGCCGCACGTCGGCGACCATCGCCAGCACGTCACGCAGGCGCACACCCGCCGCCAGCGCGCGCTGCGCGGCCCGCTGGTTGGTCGGGCCGTCGGCGATGGGATCGGAGAAGGGCACGCCGATCTCCAGCAGATCGGCGCCAGCCGCCGCCAGGTGTACCAGGAAGCGTGCCGTGTCGGCCAGCGACGGGTCGCCCGCCATGAGGAAGGGCATCAGGGCGCGCCGGCCCCCGGCCCGCAGGCGCGCGAACGTCCGCGCGATGCGGCTCCCGGCAGGTGCGCCAGCCCCCGCACGCGGTGTGGTCCCTTCCCGACCATGCCCCGCGACACCATCCCCCACGACCTCCGGCGCGCCACTCATGCCCTCTCCCCGTCGATCGCCAGCATCGCCATCACGCCAGAGCACCCGCCAGACGCCTTGCACCTGCGACGCCATCGGCTCACGGCGTCTCCCCCAGGGCTGCAGCCACGACCTCCACGTCCTTGTCGCCGCGCCCTGACAGGCCCACCAGCACCACCGCTTCGCGCGGCAAGGTCGGCGCCAGGTGCTGCAGATAGCCCAGGGCGTGCGCGGGTTCCAGCGCTGGCAGGATCCCTTCGGTCTGCGCCAGCACCCGGAAGCCCTCCAGGGCCAGGCGATCATCAGCGGCCACGTACTCGGCGCGCCCGATCTCTTTCAGCCACGCGTGCTCGGGTCCGACCCCGGGGTAGTCGAGCCCGGCCGAGATGGAGTGGGTGGGCAGCACCTGACCGTCCGCGTCCTGCAGCAGGTAGCTCAGCGCACCGTGGAGCACGCCGGGGCTCCCGGCCGTGAGCGTGGCCGCATGCCGGCCCGACGCCAGCCCCGCACCCCCGGCCTCGACCCCGATCAGCCGCACGGGATCGTCACGGAAGGCGTGGAAGAGCCCAAGGGCGTTGCTGCCGCCGCCCACGCACGCTACCACCACGTCGGGCAGGCGGCCGGCCTGGTGGAGGATCTGCGCGCGCGCCTCGCGCCCGATGACCGCCTGGAAGTCGCGCACCAGCGTGGGGTAGGGGTGGGGGCCGACCACGGACCCGATGACGTAGAAGGTCGACTCCACGTGCGTGACCCAGTCGCGCAGCGCCTCGTTGATCGCGTCCTTCAACGTGCGGCTGCCCGCCTCGACCGGTACCACCCGGGCGCCCAGCAGCCGCATGCGAACCACGTTCAGATGCTGGCGGGCCATGTCCTCGGTGCCCATGTAGACGTCGCAGGCCAGCCCCGCCACCGCAGCGGCGGTGGCCGTCGCCACGCCGTGCTGGCCGGCGCCGGTCTCGGCGATCACCCGGCGCTTGCCCATGCGTCGCGCCAGGAGTACCTGCCCCAGGGCGTTGTTGATCTTGTGGGCACCGGTGTGGAGCAGGTCCTCGCGCTTGAGGAAGACGCGCACCCCCAGCCGCGCGCTGAGCCGCGCGGCGAAGTACAGGGGCGTGGGCCGGCCGCAGTAGTGGCGCAGCGCCGCGGCCAGCTCGCGCTGGAACTCGACGTCGTCGGCCAGCCGGGCGTACGCCTGCTCGAGCGCGTCCAGCGCGGGCACCAGCGTTTCGGGCACGTAGCGCCCGCCAAACCGCCCGAATCGCCCCGCAGCAGCGGTCTGCATCGGCAACGTCATCGCGTCTGGTCGCCTCCTCCCGCCTACGGCCCCGCCCGGGGACGCCGGCTCGTCGACGGCTGGGCCGCCGGGCCGGCGGGCGTCATGGGGCCTGGGGGCTCCTGCGGCCAGAAGGCCGCGGCGGTGCGTGCCGCCGCCACGAACGCGGCCATCTTGCGCGGGTCCTTCCGACCGTCGGTCTCGACCCCCGAGCTGACGTCGACGGCATAGGGACGTACCACCCGGACCGCGTCGGCTACCGTCTCGGGGCGCAGGCCACCCGAGAGCACCACGCGCAGGACCCGCGCCACCGGCGCGGCCAGCCGCCAGTCGAACGCCTGCCCGGTCCCGCCCCGCTGGCCCGGCCGGTGCGCGTCGAGCAGCACGGCCGCCGCCCGGTAGGCGCGCAGGCCCTCGAGGTCCAGCGGCCCGACCACCGGTACGGCCTTGATCACGGTCACGCCCCAGGTGGCCACGGCCGCGCAGTAGGCGGGCGGCTCGTCGCCGTGCAGCTGCACCGCGTCCAGGCCCACAGCTTCCACCAGGGCCCGCAACCGCTCCAGGGGCTCGTTCACCACCACGCCCACCCGGGTCACGAACGGCGGGAGGGCCGCCGCCACCTGCCGCGCGCGCACCGCGTCGATCTGGCGACGGCTGGGCGCGAAGACGAAGCCCACGGCGTCGGCGCCGGCCGCCGCGGCCGCCTCGGCCTCGGCGGCGTCGGTGATGCCGCAGATCTTGACCCGTATCATGCGCGCGGACGCACGGCCCGGAAGTAGACCATCTTCATGGCCTCCTTGGCCTCGGCCAGCGTCTGGCCGGCGATCTCCCGGGCCCGCCGCGTGCCCTCCACGACGATCTCCTCCACCAGCCCGGGGCGGGCGGCGTAGCGGGCCCGGCGCTCCCGAATGGGGTCGAGGAACGCGTTCAGCGCCCGCGCCAGCCGCTGTTTCACCTCCACGTCCCCCACCTTGCCGGCCCGGTAGCGCCGCTTCAGCTCTTCGACCTCCTCCCGGTCCGCGTTGAAGGCGTCGTGGTAGATGAAGACCGGGTTGCCCTCCACCGTCCCCGGGTCGGTGGGGTGAATGCGCTTGGGGTCGGTGTACATGCGCATCACCCGCTGCGTCACGGTCTCGGGGTCGTCGGAGAGGTAGATGACGTTGCCCAGCGACTTGCTCATCTTGGCCTTGCCGTCGGTACCGGGCAGCGTCCCCACCTCGCCGATGAGGGTGGCCGGCTCGGGGAACACGGGCGCAAAGGTGTCGTTGAAGCGCCGCGCGAGCTCGCGGGTCAGCTCCAGGTGGGAGGCCTGGTCCTTGCCCACGGGCACGATCTCGCCTTTGACGCTGAGGATGTCGGCGGCCTGGAGCACCGGGTAGTTCAGCAGGCCCGCCGACGGCTGGGCGATGTGGAGGTCGCGCATCACCTCCTTGAGCGTGGGCACGCGCTGCAGGCGTGGCACGGTCACCAGCATCGAGAAGATCAGGGCCAGTTCAGGGATCTGCGGCACGCCCGACTGCAGGAAGATCGTGGACCGCTCGGGGTCGATGCCCACGCTCAGGTAGTCCAGCACGATCTCCCGGATGTTCTCCTCGATCTCGTCGAGCCGCTCGAGCCGCGTCGTGAGGATGTGGTAGTCGGCCAGCAGGAAGAAGCACTCGTACTCGTCCTGGAGCTTCACCCGGTTGGCGAGCGTGCCCACGTAGTGGCCCAGGTGGAGCTTGCCGGTCGGCCGGTCCCCGGTCAGCAGTCGCCCTTTCTTCATGTGTCCCCTCCGCAGACGTCGCTCCCAAACGCCGTCGTCGTCACCTGACAGCATCCACCGCAGCCCGCAGCCGGGCCAGCGCGGCCCCTGGGTCCGGGCTGGCCATCAGGGCTGTACCCACTAGCACGGCATCGACCCCAGCTGCGGCCACCCGCCGAAGATCCTCGGGCGTGGCGATGCCGCTCTCGCTGACGACGAGCCGCCCAGGAGGGATCTGCGGTCGCAGCCGCGCGGTGGTCGCCAGGTCCACGGCAAAGGTGCGCAGGTTGCGGTTGTTGATTCCCACGATGCGCGCGCCCGCGGCCAGGGCGTCGGCCAGCGCCGCCTCGCCGTCGATCTCGACCAGCGCCGCCAGCCCGAGGGCCTCGGCCAGCGCCACGAGGGCCGCAAGCGTCGCCTGCGGGACGGCCCCGGCGATCAGCAGCACGGCGTCGGCGCCCGCTGCGCGGGCCTCGTAGACCTGATAGGGATCCACGACGAACTCCTTGTACAGGACCGGCAGCCCCACGGCGGCGCGCACAGCGGCCACGTCGGCTGGTGCGCCCCGGAAGTAGCGGGCATCGGCCAGCACCGAGACCGCATCCGCGCCCGCCGCCTCGTAGGCGCGCGCCACCGCTACGGGATCGGTGTCGTCGCGGATCACGCCGCGCGCGGGTGACGCCCGCTTCACCTCGGCGACGATGCGTACCGGCGGGCCGGCCACGGCACGCGCGAAGTCGCGGGGCGGTGCGGCCGCCGCCGCCGCAGCCCGCACCGCCGCCAGCGGCACTGCCGCCTGGCGTGCGGCGACCTCCGCGCGCTTGTGGGCCAGGATCTCGTCCAGCACCGTCATGGCTACGCCCCGCTTGGCATCGCACCGAGTCCGTCACACGCCCCGGGCCGGGGGGCGTCCAGCGCGGTCATGCCTGCGCCGCCTTCGTCATGGCGCGCAGCGCCTCGAGCTTCTCGTAGGCGGCGCCCGCATCGACGGCCCGGGCTGCCAGCGCCAGGCCCTCGCGCAGGTCCTCGGCCAGCTCGGCGGCGACCAGCGCCCCGGCCGCGTTCAGCAACACCAGGTCGCGCGCCGGTCCGGGACGCCCCTGGAGCACGTCCAGGGTGACGGCGGCGTTCTCCTGGGGTGTGCCGCCCCGAATGGCATCGGCGGGCGGGGGCGCGATCCCCAGCGTTGTGGGGTCCACCTGGAAGACGTGCACCCGGCCGTCGCGCAGCTCGGCCACCTGCGTCGGCCCCAGCGTCGACAGCTCGTCCATCCCATCGCCGTGGACGACGAGGGCCCGCCGCACCCCCAGTTCGCCCAGCACCTCGGCCATGATCCGCACCAGCGCGGGGTCGTACGTGCCCACCAGCAGGTAGGCGGCGCCCGCGGGGTTGGCCAGCGGCCCCAGGATGTTGAAGACCGTGCGGATCCCGATCTCCCGCCGCGGCCCGGCCGCGTGCTTCATGGCCGCGTGGTAGAGCGGCGCGAAGAGGAAGCCGATGCCCACCTCCTCGATACACCGCTGCACGACGTCCGGCCCGACCTGGATGTTCACCCCCAGCGCCTCCAACACGTCGGCACTGCCCGAGGCACGGCTGACCGCGCGGTTGCCGTGCTTGGCCACGTACCCTCCGGCTCCGGCCACGACGAACGCGGCCGTCGTCGACACGTTGAACGTGCTGACGCGGTCGCCCCCGGTCCCCACCACGTCGATCAGGTGCTCCACGCGCGGGGTGACCCGCAGGGCCCGCTCCCGCATCGCCCGGGCGAAACCGGCGATCTCGTCCACCGTCTCCCCCCGCATGCGCAGGGCGGTAATGAACGCCGCGATCTGGGCCGGCGTGGCCTGGCCGTCCATGATCTCGCCCATCGCCTGCCAGGCGTCCTGCTCCGACAGCGTCTGGCGGTCGGCCACCGCGCGGATCGCCTCGCGGATCATCGCCACCCTCCCACGGCCGCCGCGGGGCGCACCCCCGCGCGCGCCAGGAACTGCTCGAGCAGGCGCGGCCCGCAGCGCGTCAGGACCGACTCCGGATGGAACTGCACACCCTCGATGGGGTAGACGCGGTGGCGCAGGCCCATGATCGTCCCGTCCTCCAACCAGGCCGAGACCTCCAGGGCCTCGGGGAGATCCTCGCGGGCCACGACGAGCGAGTGGTACCGGGTCGCGGCAAAGGGCACCGGCAGCCCCTCGAAGAGCGTGCGGCCGTCGTGGTGGATGGGCGAGGTCTTCCCGTGCACGGGGCGGGACGCCCGGACCACGCGGGCCCCGAACGCCACCCCCACGCACTGGTGGCCGAGGCAGACGCCCAGCGTCGGCACCGTCGGCCCCAGCCGGCGCACCACCTCCACCGAGATGCCGGCCTGCGCGGGCGTACACGGCCCCGGCGAGATCACGATGGCCTGGGGCCGGTGTCCCGCCAGGGCGTCGACGGTGATGGCGTCATTGCGGAAGACCGCGACCTCGGCGCCCAGCGCGCCCAGGATCTGCACCAGGTTGTAGGTGAACGAGTCGTAGTTGTCGATGACCGCGATCATCCGACGCTCCCTGCCCGCAGCAGCGGCACACGCCCGCGTCCCACCCGCTCGAGGGCCCGCACCAGCGCCGTGGCCTTGTTGACGGTCTCGACGTACTCGCGCTCCGGCACCGAGTCGGCGACGATCCCGGCGCCCGCCTGGATGAACGCCCGGTCACGGGCGATGGTGATGGTGCGCAGCACCAGCGCCGTGTCCAGGTTCCCCGAGTAGCCCACGTAGCCCACCGCCCCGCCGTACGGCCCTCGGGCCACCGGCTCCAGCTCGTCGATGATCTCCATGGCGCGCACCTTCGGCGCCCCCGACACGGTCCCGGCGGGGAAGCACGCCCGCAGCACGTCCCACGCATCGCGCCCGGGCGCCAGCAGGCCGCGGACCTCGCTGGCCAGGTGCATCACGTGGCTGAAGCGCGCGACCGTCATCAGCTCGGCGACCTCCACGGTCCCGTACCGGCAGACCCGCCCCAGGTCGTTGCGCCCCAGGTCCACCAGCATCACGTGCTCGGCGCGCTCCTTCTCGTCGGCCAGCAACTCGGCCTCGCGCTGCCGATCCTCGGCCTCGGTGGCGCCCCGAGGCCGCGTGCCCGCCAGCGGCCGGGTCTGCACCACGCCGTCCTCGACCCGGACGAGCATCTCGGGCGAGGCGCCCGCAAGCTGCACTCCGTCGAAGTCCAGGAAGAACATGTAGGGACCGGGGCTCACTCCCCGCAGCGCCCGGTAGACGTCCAGGGGGTCTGCGCCGCGCATCCGCACCGAGAACCGCCGCGACAGCACCACCTGGAAGACGTCGCCGGCCCAGACGTACTCACGGGCCCGGGCCACGGCGTCCAGGAACTGGGCCGCGGTCATCTCGTGGTCCATCACGGGCTCCACGCGCCCGGCCGGCTCCGGCGGCGTCAGGGGCCGCCGCAGGCGCTCGTAGAGCCGCTCGATCGTCTCCACCGCGCGACGGTACGCCTCGGCGGCGCTGCCGTCCACGTGGGCGTTGGCCACCACCCGCATCGTGTGCGCCACGTGGTCGAACACCACCACCGCGTCGGTGACGACCAGGTAGCAGGTGGGCAGGCCCAGCGGGTCGGGCGGCGGGGCGGGCAACCGCTCCCACAGCCGCACGCAGTCGTACCCGAAGTACCCGACGGCGCCGCCGGAGAAGCGGGGCAGGCCGGGGTGCGGGACCGGTCGGTAGCGGCCCAGCAGCTCCCGGGCGACGTCGAGCGGATCGGCCTCGACGACCCGCGCCTCGCCGGGCCCACAGATCTCGACCTGCCGGCCGAAGGCGCGCACCCGCACCGTGGGCTCGACACCGATGAACGAGTAGCGTCCGAGCTTCTCGCCGCCTTCGACGCTCTCCAGCAGGTACGCGTCCGCGCCGGCGCGCAGCTTGAGGAACGCCGAGATGGGGGTCTCCAGGTCGGCGGGGAGGTCGCAGACGACTGGAATCAGGTTGCCCTCGCGCGCCCGGCTGAGGAACTCGGTCTTGGTGGGCGCAATCGGCAGCCGGCTCATGGGCGCGCGGCGGCCTCCTCGCCCGTTGGGAGGACGTCGTCCACGGCGTCCTCCTCCAGCCCGCGCCGCAGGCGGGCCAGTTCGGCCTCGAACCGCGCGAGCGCCCGTAGGATCGCCGCACGGTTCTGGCGGCACACGTCGGCCCACAGCGCCGCCGGGCTGTGCGCAATGCGGGTCATGTCGGCGTATGCCGGCCCGGCGATGGCCCGGGCGTCGTCGGCCACGGCCCGGGTCAGCGCGAGGCTGACGAGGTAGGGCAGGTGGCTGACCTGAGCCACCAGCTCGTCGTGCTGCACCGGGTCGAGCAGGACCGGCCGCATCCCCAGCCGCGCGATCAGGCCGCGCAGCGCCTCCACTGCCTCGGGGGCGGTACCGGGTGCGGGCGTCAGCACGAACGGCCGGCCGTCCAGCAGCGCGGGGTCGGCTGCAGCGATCCCCTGCCGCTCGTTGCCAGCCATGGGGTGGCCGCCGACGAACCGCACGCCGGCCGGCAGGCCGCGGCTCAGGGCCGTCACGATCGGCGACTTCACGCTGCCCACGTCGGTGAGCACCGCGCCGTCGCGCAGATGCCGGGCTGCGGCACGGGCCACGGGCACGATCTGCTCCAGCGGGACGGCCACGATCACCAACTCCGCGCCCGCAGCCGCCGCGACCTCGGCCGCCAGCACGTCGGCCACCCCCCGGGCGCGGGCGACCTCGAGGGTCGCCGGGTCGGTGTCGATCCCGACCACGTCCACCCCGCACGCCCGCAGCCGCAGGGCCAGCGAGCCGCCGATCAGGCCCAACCCGACCACTGCCGCGGTGCGCGGAAATGACCCCGGCGCGCCCACCCCGGTGGCCATCACAGCGTCCGTCCCACCGCCGCCGCCAGGGGGCGCAGGCTGGCCATCAGGTCGGCGAAGTTCTCCAGGTTCAGCGACTGGGGGCCGTCGCTGAGCGCGTTGGCCGGATCGGGGTGGACTTCGATCATCAGCCCGTCGGCGCCGGCAGCCACCGCAGCCCGGGCCATCGCGCCCACGTAGCGCCACTTGCCCGTGCCGTGGCTGGGATCGACGATCACGGGCAGGTGCGACAGGCGCTTGAGCACGGGCACGGCGGAGAGGTCCAGCGTGTAGCGCGTGTGGGTGTTGAAGCCGCGGATCCCCCGCTCGCACAGCACCACCTGGTAGTTCCCTTCGTTGAGGATGTACTCGGCCGCCAGCAGGAACTCTTCGATGGTGGCACTCACGCCGCGCTTGAGGAGCACGGGCAGCTTGATGCGGCCGGCCTCGCGCAGCAGCGGGTAGTTCTGCATGTTGCGCGCGCCGATCTGGATCACATCGGCGTAGCGGGCCACCAGCTCCAGTTGCGCCGCGTCCATCGCCTCGGTCACCACCGGCAACCCGGTCCGCGCGCGGGCCTCGGCCAGCAGCTGCAGCCCTTCCTCCTCCAACCCCTGGAACGAGTAGGGCGACGTCCGCGGCTTGAACGCGCCCCCCCGCAGGAACCCCGCGCCGGCCGCCTTGACCGCCTCGGCGGTGGCCAGGATCTGCTCGCGGCTCTCCACCGAACACGGCCCGGCGATCACGGCGACCTTGGTGGCGCCGATCGCCTCCCCCCGGACCCGCACGACGGTGTCCTCGGGCTGGAACTCGCGGCTGACCAACTTGAACGGCTGCAGGATCGCCACGACCCGCTCGACGCCCGGCATGCCCTCCAGCGACTCGCGCAGAACCTCCTTGGTGCGGTCGTCGCCCACGACGCCGATGACGGTGCGGGCCACGCCCACCGAGATGTGGGTGTTGAGGCCCGAGGCCTTCACGCGCTCGACGACCGCCACGATATGGCCGTCGGTCGCCCCCGGTTCCATGACGATGATCATGCCGCCGCTGCCTCCTGCCGTCCCGACGCGAACCCCACGCCCATGGTCATCCCCCCTTCGACACCACCGGCACCCGAAAACACAGACACCTCTCGCCCTTCAGGGACGAGAGGCGTCCTCCCGCGGTGCCACCCGACTTCCGCGCGCCCAGGCCGACAGCGTCCGCTGTCGACCGACGGCGCCCGGCGCTTGACGCTCCCGTACCGGGGGAGCTGCCGGCGGAGCTACTGCCGCGCGCGGCGGGGTGCCGGGAGCGAACTCTCGGTTGTCACGCCCGCACCAAACCCCACCTGCGCACCTTCACCCCGCGCCTCCCGGGCCCATTCGCCGTCCTGTGGTTACCGCGCTCCCACCAGCACGCGGCTCTCTCCCACCCCGAGCGCCCTGGCGGCGCCCGGAGTACCCCTGCGGGGAACCACGCCGGACGGGTACTCTTCCCGATCCTCGGCCTGTGCGGTTGGTGCCAGGGACTATAGCACAGCCTCGCGCACCGGCGCAAGGACCCGGGGCGCGGTGACCCACTCCAGTCTGCCTCGCGGCACAGCGGAGGCACGCCTTCCAATCCCCAGCGGTGGCGAGGTAGAGGTCAGCACCCGTGTCGCTTGCGCCGCCGATCACCTTCCAATCCCCAGCCGCAGAGAGGTGGGCCCCGCGGCGTGGCTCCCGAGGGTGCACGCGCCGTCGCAGGAAGCCGGCCCCGGGCGCGCCGAAGCTTCGGGCAGGTCACACCCGGGAGGCGCCAGCCATGGGCCGACAGCCCGACGACGTCCCGCTCGAGAAGATCCTCCGCGACCTGCCGTCCACGACACGCCGCGCGTTCCTCAAGCAGGCGGCGGCGTTGGGCGCAGGGGCAGCGGCAGTGCCGGTGTTCGTGCGCTCTCCCCTCATCGTGGAGGCGGCGCCGAGTCCCCGGCGGGGCGGCACCGTCCGCGTCATGGGCCACCAGGAAGTCGCCAGCCTGAGCCCGCAGGACGACGCCCCGTCGGTCCACTGGGTCATGGTCACCCAGATCCACAACGCCCTGATCGAGGCCAACCCCTACCTGGTGCTGGAGAAGGTGCTGTGCGAGCACTACGAGGTGGCCAGGGACGGCCTGCAGTACCGCTTCCGGCTGCGCCGCGGGGTGAAGTTCCACGACGGCAGCGAGTTCACCGGCGAGGACGTCAAGTACACCTTCGAGTACCACATGAACCCGGCCAACGCGTCCAACGACGCCATCTACTTCCGCGCCGTCGACCGCGTCGAGCTCCCCGACCGCTACACGGTCGTGGTGAAGATGAAGGAACCGTTCGCGCCGTTCCTGGTCCAGACGGCCACCACCTTCATCCTGCCCGCGAAGTACCACAGCCGCATCGGCGAGCGTGCCTACAAGAGCCAGCCGATGGGTACCGGCCCGTTCAAGCTGCGCGAGTGGCGCCCCGCCGAGTACACCATCGTCGAGGCGTTCGACCAGCACTTCCGCGGCCGCCCCCACATCGACTTCTTCCGCCAGGACGTGGTGCCCGAGGCGTCGGTGCGGGCCATCGCCCTGCGCACCGGCACGGCTGACTCGGCCACCTGGCCGCTGCTGGCCGAGGACAACCTGCGCTTCGAGGCCGACCCTTCCTACACGGTCTTCCGCACCTCCAGCACCGGCCTGAACCACTTCCCCCTGAACAACAAGCTCCCGCAGCTGGCCGACCGGCGCGTGCGCCAGGCGATGATGCACGCCATCGACCGGCAGCGCCTGATCGACGACGTCTTCCGGGGCACGGCCATCATCGCCGACTCCATCTACCCGCCGTCGATGCGCACCTGGTACGACCGCACCCTCAAGAAGTACCCGTACGACCCCGCCCGTGCCCGCGCGCTGCTGGAAGAAGCCGGCTGGCGCCTCGGGCCCGGGGGCGTGCGCGTCAAGGACGGCCAGCGCCTGTCCTTCACCTGCGCCGTGATCACCGGGGACCGCGCCCGGCGGCCCGAAGCCGAGATCGTGCAGCAGGACCTGGCGGCGGTGGGGATCGAGATGCGCATCATCGAGCGCCCGGTGGCCACCATCCTGGCGCAGCTGCCCCGGGGCGAGCTGGACGCGTCGCTGTTCAACTGGACGTACAACAGCGGCGCGCTGGAACCCGACCCGTCCAACACGCTGCGCACCGGCGCGGTGCGCAACTTCGCCCAGTACAGCAACCCGCGCATGGACGAGCTGCTGGCCCAGGGCTTGCGCGAGGTCGACGTGCGCGCGCGCCAGAAGATCTACCAGGAGGTGCAGCGCATCTTCGTGGAGGACGTGCCCGTCCTGTACATGATGTACTGGGACTGGTTCAACGTCTTCACCAAGCGCATCAAGGGCCTGCCCACCAAGCCCGAGGACGGGTTCGCCATCTACGCCACCGCCTACCGATGGTGGATCGAGTAGGGCGGCCAGGGGGGCGCCCGGCGGCCCGACGGACCGCCTGGGATACAGGGAACTGCGGAGGGGACCCGTCCGACGGAGACGCCGGGCGAGCCTCCCCTGCGACGTCGCCGTGGAGCGCCCGCCGGCCATGGTGCAGCCCGGCTGACAGGCGAGCGGTGCCGAGGTGCCGCTGCACACGGACGACCGGCAGCACGAGGACGTGCGTACGTGGCGCCAGCGGGCGCTGCTCGGCGCACGGAGCGGGATGCGCCGTCCGGCGGAGGAGGGCCGCCGGAGGGCGCGGAATCACCAGGCACATACCGTACCAGCTCGGGAGGGAGAACCATGGGTCGCGACGACGCTGACGCCCTGGTGATCGAGAAGGCGCTGCGCGATCTGCCTGCGACCACCCGACGCGCGTTCCTCCGGCAGGCCGCGCTCCTGGGGGTCGCCACCGCCGCCCCGGTCCTGATCCGCCGTCCGGTGCTGGTCACCGCCGCCCCCGGCCCGCGGCGCGGCGGCACCGTTCGGGTGACCGGCCACCACGAGATCTCCAGCCTCAGCCCCGACGACGACGGCCCCAGTGTGCACCGGACGATCATCACCCAGATCCACAACGCGCTGCTGGAGGTCAACGAGCACTTCGTGCTCGAGAAAGTCCTGGCCGAGAACTACGTGGTCTCCCGCGACGGCCTCACGTACACCTTCACGCTGCGCCGGGGTGTGCGGTTCCACGACGGACGGGAGTTCACTGCCGAGGACGTCAAGTACACGTACGAGTTCTACGGGAACCCCGCCAACGGGACGGTCAAGGCGCCGCTGTACACGGGGATCGACCGGATCACCATCCCCGACAAGTACACGGTGGTGGTGCGGTTGAAGGAGCCCAATGCGGCCTTCCTGCGCCGGGTGGCGACGCAGTTCATCGTGCCCGCCCACTACCACAGCCGCGTCGGCGAGCGCGCCTACAAGGGCGCCCCCATCGGCACCGGGGCCTTCCGGCTCAAGGAGTGGCGGCCTGCCGAGTACACCGTCGTGGAGGCGTTCGACCAGCACTTCCGCGGCCGCCCGCACATCGACCAGTTCCGGGAGGACATCGTGCCCGAGGCCTCGGTGCGGGCCATCGCGCTGCGCACCGGCCAGGCCGATTCGGCGGTGTGGCCCCTGCTGGCAGAGGACAACCTGCGCTTCGCCGCCGATCCCAACTACACCGTCTTCAAGACCGCCAGCCTTGCGGTGAACCACTTCCCGCTGAACAACGACCACCCCGTGCTCTCCGACAAACGGGTGCGGCAGGCGATGATGTACGCCGTCGACCGCCAGCGGCTGATCGACGACGTCTTCAAGGGCACCGCGGTGCTGGCCACCTCGAACCTGGCCCCAAGCCTCCAGCCCTGGTACAACCCCAACGTCAAGCAGTACCCCTACGACCCCGCCCGTGCCCGGGCGTTGCTGGAAGAGGCGGGCTGGCGGCTGGGCCCCGGCGGCGTGCGCACCAAGGACGGGCGGCGCGCCTCGTTCACCTGCGTCACGATCACCGGCGACCGCGCGCGCCGGCCCGAGGCCGAGGTCGTGCAGCAGGACCTGGCGGCGGTGGGCATCGAGATGCGGCTGGTCGAGCGGCCGGTGGCGACGATCCTGGCCCAGCTGCCCAAGGGCGAGATGGACGCCTCGCTGTTCAACTGGACCTACGGCGGCACCGGCGGCGAGCCCGACGCCTCGGACACGCTGCGGTCGGATGCCGCGCGCAACTTCTCCCGCTTCAAGAACCCGCGGGTCGACGAGCTGCTGGCGGCCGGGCTCCGGGCCACCACCACGAGCCAGCGCCGCAGGATCTACCACGAGATCCAGGCCATCGTGGCCGAGGAAGTGCCGTTCCTGTTCATCATGTACTGGGACTGGTACAACATCTTCAGCAAGCGCATCAAGGGCCTTCCGACCACGGCCCTGCAGGGCGACACCGCCCTCTACCGCCTGGCCTACCGGTGGTGGATCGAGTAGACGCCGATGCGGGGGCGCGGGGCCGTTGGCCCCGCGCCCCCGCCGTCTCCGGCTCGCCGGTGCCCACTGCGTCACGCCACCGCCCGATGCACCGCCCGCCCCTCGCCCCTCGCGCGCCACGCGCAACCTCCTAGATGCAGCGCTACCTCGTCAGCCGCGTGCTCCAGGGCCTGCTGGTGATCTTCCTGGTCAGCGTGGGCACCTTCGCCATGATGCACCTCATCCCCGGCGACCCCATCTCGTTGATGATCGGCGAAGCCCACATCACCCAGGAGCAGATCGATCTGATCCGGGCCCGATGGGGCCTGGACCGCCCGCTGCACGAGCAGTACCTGCGCTGGATCGGCAACATGGCCCGCGGCGACTTCGGCGAATCGGTGGTCCGCAGCGGCGTGCCCGTGCGCACCATGATCGCCGAGGCCGCCTCGGTCACCGTCACCCTCAACCTGGTGGCGTTCGCGCTGTCCGTGGCGCTGGCGCTGCCGGCCGGTATCGTGGCGGCGGTCCGGCGCTACTCGCTGTTCGACTACGCCATCATGGTGAGCACCACCGTTGGCGTGGCCCTGCCCAACTTCTGGGTCGGCCTGATGCTCATCGTGGTCTTCTCGCTGGTGCTGCGCTGGCTGCCCCCCTTCGGGCTGCCCGGATGGCAGGGGTACGTCCTCCCGGTGGCGGTGATCGTCTCCAGCCAGCTGGCGCTGCTGGCACGGCTGATGCGGTCGTCGGTCCTGGACGCCCTTGGCGAGGACTTCGTGCGCACCGCCCGGGCCAAGGGCCTGCCCGAACGCCGGGTGGTCCTCAAGCACGCCGTGCGCAACGCCCTGTTGCCCATCGTCACCGTGATCGGCTACCGTCTGGCGTTCATCCTGAGCGGCACCATCGTGGTCGAGACGGTGTTCGCGCTGCCGGGACTGGGTCAGCTGTTCATCGAGTCGGTCAACCGGGTCGACTACCAGGTCGTGCAGGCCATCGTGCTGCTGCTGAGCGTGCTGGTCGTCCTGGGCAACCTGGCGACCGACCTCGTCTACGGGGTCATCGACCCGCGGATCCGCATCCGGTGAGCCCATGCGCGAGGACCTGACCGTCGCCCCCCTCGCCCCCGTCCGGCTGGAGGCCGCGCGCCGTTCGGAGTGGAGCCGCGGCTGGCGGCGGTTCGTGCGCTACCGGCCGGGCGTGGCCGGCCTGGTGTTCATCCTGCTCCTGCTGGTCCTGGCCGCGGCCCCGGACGTGTTCGCGCCCTACCCCTACCAGGAGGTCTTCCGGGGGATGCGGGGCGCACCGCCCTCGTGGAGCCACCCCCTGGGCTTCGACCACATCGGCCGGGACGTGCTGAGCCGGATCATCCACGGCACGCGGGTGGCGCTGGTCGTGGGCCTGCTGGCCACCGGCATCGCCGTCGTGATCGGCGTGGCCGTCGGCGCCACGGCGGGCTACCTGGGCGGGGCCGTGGATGCCGTGCTCTCGCGCCTGGTGGACACCCTCATGGCCTACCCGCTGCTGGTGCTGCTGATCACCCTGGCCGCGGTGCTGGGCCCGAGTTTGGTGACGGTGGTGGTCATCATCGGCCTGACCACCTGGGCCCAGTACGCCCGGGTGGTGCGCGCCGAGGTGCTCAGCCTGCGCGAGCGCGAGTTCGTGCTGGCGGCGCAGGCCGCCGGCGCCGGCGCGGGCCGGATCATCCTCCGGCACATCGTGCCCAACGTCCTGAGCCCGGTGATCGTGATCGCCAGCCTCGGCATCGGCGGCATCATCCTGCTGGAGTCGGCGCTGTCGTTCCTCGGCCTGGGGGCGCAGCCGCCCACGCCGTCGTGGGGCGGCATGCTGGCCGACGGCCGCGCGTTCATCCTCACCTACCCGCAGATCGCCATCGCGCCGGGCGTGATGATCTCGCTGACCGTGCTGGCGTTCAACCTGGTGGGCGACGGGCTGCGAGACGCGCTGGACCCGCGGCAGAAGGACATCCACCTGTCGCGCTAGCCTGCGGGGCGGCCGCGTGTCGCGCGGACGTGCCGGCACGCCACGGGCGCGCGTGGAGCTACCGCCTGCAGGCACGTGGGCAGCACCCCGATCTTTGACACGCGCATCGCACGTGGAGCTGCCCCCGCGTCCCGGCAGGCAAGCCATCGGTCTGGCCCAACGCGCCGGAAGAGGACCTCTGTGGTAGTCGTCGAACTTTTTGTAATTATGCAGCAGACGTATACGGCGCCCGCAAAGGTCGCGCCCCAGCTGGCGACCACCCGTGCGGCGGTGCTCGGGCTGGGCATCTACGTCCCGCCGCGCCTCCTGGACAACCACGAGCTGGCCACGCGGGTCGACACCTCGGACGAGTGGATCGTGGAGCGCACCGGCATCCGGACGCGGCACATCGCCGCGCCCGACCAGGCGGCCTCCGACCTGGCGGTGCCCGCCTGCCTGGACGCGCTGCGCGACGCCAACCTGTCCCCGGCCGACCTCGACCTCATCCTCTGCGCGACCACGACGCCGGACATGCTGTTTCCGGCCACGGCGTGCCTGATCCAGGAGCGGCTCGGGGCCAGGCGCGCCGGCGCCTGCGACGTGCTGGCGGCCTGTTCGAGCTTCCTGTGCGCCATGATCACGGCCGCGCAGATGATCGAAGCGGGCCTGATCCGGTACGCGCTGGTGGTGGGGGCCGAGGTGCTCTCCAAGCTGGTGGACTGGACGGACCGGACGCTGTGCGTCCTGGTCGGGGACGGCGCCGGGGCCGTGGTGATGGGACCGTCCACCAGCGGCGCGGGGGTGCTGGCGTCGGTGGCCCACGCCGACGGGGGCGCCGGCGACATGCTGAAACTGCCCGCCGGGGGCAGCCGGATGCCGATCACCCAGGAGGTGCTCGCGCAGCGGCTGCACTATCCCCGGATGGACGGCCGGACGCTGTTCAAGCTCGCCGTCCGCGTGGTGCCCGAGGTCATCGAGGAGGTCACCCGCAGGGGCGGGCTGACGCTGGACGAGATCACGTGGATCGTGCCCCACCAGGCCAACCAGCGGATCCTGGAGGCCGTGGCCCGGGCGATGCACCTGCCCATCGAGCGGTTCATCTGCACCATCGACCGCTACGGCAACACGTCGGCGGCGTCGGTGCCGATCTCGCTGTGGGAAGCGCGCCAGGACGGTCGCCTGCGCGACGGCGACCGCCTGGTCGCGGTGGCCTTCGGCGGCGGGTTCACCTGGGCGGCCTGCGCGCTGACCTGGGGGCGCTGACCAGGGATCGCACGGAGCCCGCTGACGGGGCGGCCGGCCCGTGTGGCCGGCCGCCCCGTCGTATCGTCACAGCGGCCGACAGCCCTCCTCAGAGCTTCCCGCCCACCAACCCCTGCGTGCGCCACTTGGCGAACACCCGGCGGATCTGCGCTGCGGCCGCCGTCAGTGCCTGCTCGGGCGTGTCCAGCCCCTGGGCCACCCGGGCGAACATCGTGTTGATGATCCAGGTGTTGAACACCTCGTCGATCGCGGCACTGGACGGCCCGGGCCACCCCACGTTGTACGCCCACTCGTAGGCGGTCTCGATGGTGACCAGTTTGTCCCTGCGGTCGCCGGCAGCCTTGCTCACCGGGTCGTCGCGCAGGTAGGCCAGCCGCTTCTGCTTGGAGATGGCATTGACGAACGTCGGGTAGTCGTAGGCCTGGCTCGCGTGGAACTTCCCGGGCGGCCACCCTTCCCGTGCCGCCACGTCCGGGTCGTAGCTCAGCACCAGGTCGATGAGGAACTTCCGGGCCGCATCGCGCACCGGCCGCGGGCGGTTGCGCCACAGGGTGTAGACGCCCATGACGTGTTCCAGGCCGCGGGCCCCGGCCGGCCCCTGGGGTGCCCGCTCCGTGATCCAGGTGTTGCGGGCGAACTGCACGGCCGGCGACTGGTTGGGGTGCTCGCCGCGGGCAATGGCGGCTGCGGCCAGGCTCTGCGCCGTGCGCGTGATGGAGATGGCGTTGGCCGCGACGGAGATGCGTCCGGCCAGGAACTCCTCGTTGTTGGAGGCCGCGGTCCAGGCAAAGACCCCGGGGAACATCGTCTCGTCGTACAGCGCCTTCACGAAGCGCAGGGCGTCCAGCGTCCGCTGGCGGTAGGGCGGCGTGTCCAGCACCACGTTGCCCTCTTCGTCCTGCTCCGAGGTCCCCCAGGAGTACATGAGCGCCCGCAGCCACATGCCGGTGTCGATCTCCTGCGACAGCCCCAGCCCCACCGGGTTGCCCATCCGCTTCAGCTCCCGGCCGGCCTTGCGGATATCCTCCCAGGTGATGGGACCGCGCAGGGGCACCCGCTGGTCGCCCGTCAGGCGCGCGGCCACCTGGCGCCACAGGTCCCCGCGGTAGTGAATCGGATCGGGTACGAAGTTGTCGGACACCCCAAAGTACCTGCGGGTCACGGGGTTGAAGGTGCTCTTCTCGGCGAGCTCGATGTAGGTGCCCGCGCGCCGCTTGAGCTCCTCGATGACCTCCTGGTGGACCGCCGTATCGACCTGGTTCTCCAGGGCCGCCGGCGGGGTGAGGTGCTGGATGAGGTCGTGGCCCGGGTCGGTGCCGGCGGCGACCCGCGACGCCTCGCCCGCGGCCACCGCAGGGATCTCCGCCAGCCCGATGTGCTCCACGACCACCCGCACGTTGTTCTTCTCGCCCCAGCGGGGCGCGAAAACGCGGTCGAACCACTCGTCGTAGGGCGGCACGAAGTGGCGCCACTGCAGGATGCGCAGCGTCACCGGCTGCGCCGCCGCCCGCTCCGTGAGCACGAACGGCCCGAGGCTGGCCACCGCCGCCCCGGCGGCGGCCCGCTTCAGCACCTCCCGGCGGGTGAGCAGCCGCCACCGCCCGTCGGTACCCTGCACCCAAAGACGGTCCTCGCGTTCGTCTCCCATCGTCCTCTCCTCCCCCTGCGCGCTGATCGTGCCCGTCTTACCGAATCGCGCCCGCCGTGGTGAACCCCGACACGAACTTGTCGAGGACGAAGTAGTAGAGGACGGCCACCGGGACGCTCGCCAGGAACGCGGACGCCATCAGTGGCCCCCAGTCGAAGATGTCGCCCCGCACCATGTCCGCCGGCACGCCCACGCTGACGGTCTTGCGGGCCGTGCTGGTGACGAAGGTCAGGGCGTAGACGAACTCCTGGGCCGAGATCGTGAAGCTGAAGATCATCACCGCCACGATCCCGGGGACGGCCAGCGGCAGGGTCACCCGCAGGAAGGCCCCCAGCCGGCTGTACCCGTCCACCAGGGCCTGCTCTTCCAGCTCCCGCGGGATGGACTTGAAGAACCCCATGAGGAGCCAGGTGGCGAAGGGCACGGTGATCGTCGGGTAGACCACGATCAGGGCCCACACCGTGTTCTGGAGCCCCAGCTCGCTGACGACGCGAGCCAGCGGGATGAAGAGCAGGGTCGGCGGCACCAGGTAGACGAGGAAGATGCTGATGCCCAGCCGCCCCCCCCACGCTCCCAGGAACCGGGAGAGGCTGTACCCCGCCGGCAGGGCCAGCAGGAGCGTGAGGATGACGACAGCGACGCCCACCATGGCCGTGTTGGCGATCCAGTGGGCGTACATGGTGTTGTGGAAGACGTACCGGAGGTGCTCGAGGGTCGGCGGCTCGTTGAACCAGAAGGGGTTGTGCGCGGGGTTGTAGAGGTCCGAGTTGCGCTTGAACGCCGTGATGAGCATCCAGGCGAACGGCAGCGCCGTGAAGACGGCGAAGGCGCCGAGCACGCTCCACCGCCCCGCCGCCCGCACGAGGGGACGCCACCGCCGCCCGGTGTGCACCGGGCGCCCATGCCCGTCGCCCCACCGTGCGCGCACGTCCGGCGCGGCGGTCTGCGTCCGCATCACGCCACTTCCGCCCGGCGGGCCAGGCGCAGCATCAGCACCGCCGTGACGAAGAGCACCGGGAAGAGAAACAGGGAGATGCTGGCGCCCACGCTGAGGTTGCCGCCAACGATCCCCTTGAAGAAGGCCAGGCTGGAGAGCACCTGCGTGCTCTCAAAGGGCCCGCCCCGGGTGAGGACGTACACCACGGCCATGTCGGTGAAGGTGAAGATCGTGCCGAACAGCACCGCCACCACCAGGATGGGCAACAGCAGCGGCAGCTGCACGTGGGCCAGGCGCCGCCAGAACCCCGCGCCGTCCACCAGGGCCTGGTCCAGCAGGTCACGGGGCAACGAGCTCAGCCCGGCCAGCAACACCACCGTGGCGAAGGGCAGCATCCGCCAGACGTGCACCACGATCACCGACGCCATGGCCAGGTCGGGCCGGCCGAGCCAGAACATGTTGGCGTGGGGCGGCAGCAGCCCTACCTGCCGCAACATCCAGTCGACGATGCTGAACCGGGCATGCAGGATCCACAACCAGCCGATCGTCGCCAGGGACACCGGCGCCACCCAGGGCAGGAGGACGAGGAAGAGGACGACGCCGCGGCCCCGCTGCGTCGCGTGGAGGGCCCGGGCCAGGACGTTGGCCAGCACGATGACCGCCACCTGCGCGGTGATCGTGAAGACGAAGGTGTTCCGCAGCGCCTGCCGGAAGACGCGGTCCTGCACGATCTCGACGTAGTTCTGCAGGCCGACGAACGCGCCGTAGGGGTTGCCCGTGGTGGCGTCGGTCAGGCTGAGGTAGATGGCGTAGAGGAAGGGGAAGCCCACGAGCAGTCCCACGTAGAGGAACGCCGGTAGGACGAGCGCCGGACCCACGACCGCCTCCCGCCCCACCCACCGCCGGCCGTGGGCCACCACCCTCGCGAGCGGCCGCGTGGCCGCCACCGTGGACTTCACCGGGATGCCCCCTGCCCGGGACTCTACGCGGGCCCGGGGCCGCGCTCCTCCAACACCACGTCGGCCCAGCGGCCGCCCGAAGGGATCAACGGCCCCGGACCGCCGCCCGCCGGCCCGTCAGCGCGCGCCCGGCGACCGATACCCGGGGGTCGGGAGCGTCAGCCCGCCGTCGACCGTGATCGTCTGCCCTACGATCCACTCGGCGTCGTCCGAGCAGAGGAACGCGATCACCCGGGCGATGTCCTCCGGCGTCCCCAGACGCCCTTTGGGGGTCGCGGCCACCATGGCTGCCACCAGGCCCTGCGGGTCGGCCCTGGCGTAGGCCTGGAAGGAGTCGGTGTCCACCGCGCCCGGGCTCACGCCGTTCACGGTGATCCCCAGGGGAGCGGCTTCCACGGCCAGGTAGCGGGTGAGGGCCTCCAGCGCGGCCTTGGCGGACGCCAGCAGCCCGTAGTCGGGGAGGTAGCGCCAGGTGGGGAAGCTCGAGACCGTCACGATCTTGCCGCGGCGCCCCGCCATCAGGCGGATCGCTTCCTGCGCCGCCTGCACGAACGCGAACACGTTGAGCTGGTACGTGCGCGCCAGGTGATGGGGTTTGAGGGCGACAACGGGCCGAAACGCCGTGGCGGCGGCGTTGGCGACGAAGATGTCCAGGCCGCCCATCTGCCGGTGCAGGTCGGCGAACAGCTGCCGGATCTCGTCCGGCCG
This sequence comes from Armatimonadota bacterium, assembly GCA_031459855.1. Taxonomy (NCBI): domain Bacteria; kingdom Bacillati; phylum Candidatus Sysuimicrobiota; class Candidatus Sysuimicrobiia; order Candidatus Sysuimicrobiales; family Candidatus Humicultoraceae; genus Candidatus Fervidifonticultor; species Candidatus Fervidifonticultor primus. Next base: position 1,101,905 of record JAVKHP010000001.1, on the reverse strand, counting down.
CTCCAGGTCGGCGCGCAGCGCGATGGCCCGCCGGCCCCGCGCGGTGATGGTCTGCACGAGCTCGGCCGCCACCGCATCGGAAGCGTGGTAGTGGACGACCACATCGGCCCCCCGCTCGGCGAGGAGCAGGGCCGTTGCCCGGCCGATGCCCCTGGTCGCGCCGGTCACGAGGGCCACCTTGCCCGTCAACTGTCCCATCTCGTCCCTCACCGTGCATGCTACGCGGCATCCTGCACGTGGCCGCCGCGCCCGGCAGCCCGCCGCGCCCGTGTCCTCCCTGCCGCCGTCAGGATGGCTCGTCCGTGACGACGATCCGGACTACGTCCGGGGGCCGGTGGCGCAGGGTGCGAAACGCTTCCTCGATCTGCGCCAGCGGCCACCGTCGGGACACGCTGCGCGTCAGGTCCAGCCGCCCCGACGCGGCCAGCCCGATGACGATCGCCATCTCGTGGGGCGTGGCGCCGAACGCGGACCGGATCTCCACCTCGCGGCGCACCAGGTACGACGACCCCGGCAACACCAGCGGGTCGTCGGAGACGCCGACCAGCACGATCCGCCCGCCGATGCGCGTGGCGCCGATGCAGATCCGGACGGACTCGGGCCGGGCGACGAAGTCCACGCTCAGGTCCACGCCGCGGCCGTCGGTCATGCGGCGGATCTCCCGCACGGGGTTGGTCTCGCCCCCCACGACCACGACCTGGGCGCCCAGGCGCGTCAACCGCTCGGCCACCGCCGCGCGCCGCACCACGGCGATCACGGGGTCGGCGCCGAAGAGCTTGGCCAGCATCACCCCGTGGGTCCCCACGCCGCCTGCCCCGTAGATCATCACACGCTGTCCGGGCTGGAGCGCGCCCCGCGTCATCACCGCGTGGTAGGCCGTGCCCACCGCATCGGGCAGGATCGCCCCCACGGCGAACGGCAGGTGCGTCGGCAGGTGGAACAGGCTGCTGGCGGGGACCGCGATGAGCTCGGCGAAGCCGCCCTGGCGGGTGAGGCCCACCAGCTGCGGGGCTTGGCAGGCCGACTGTCGCCCGTCCAGACACGACCAGCAGCGTCCGCACCCCACGTAGGGGTTGACGACGACCCGGTGTCCCGGGCGCCAGGGCTCGGCGTTGGCACCGACCTCGACGACCTCGCCCGCCACCTCGTGCCCGGGGACCACCGGCCAGACGACGTCGGGGGGCAGTCGCAGCCCGTCGAGGATCTCCAGGTCGGTGCCGCAGAGCCCAGCGGCGCGCACGCGCACCAGAACCTCGCCGTCGCGCGGCTGCGGGTCGGGGATCGTCTCGACCACCAGCCGGCGGCCGTTGGTGTCCTCGTAGATCCGCGCGGCCAGCATGCCTTCAGGCCCCGTGCGGATCGAGGAGCGCCCGGGCGATGACGAGCTTCTGGATCTCCGCGGTCCCCTCTTCGAACCACAGCGCCCGCGCGTCCCGGTAGATGCGCTCCACGGGATGCCCCCGCAGGTACCCGATGCCCCCACAGACCCGCAACGCCACATCCGTCACCCGGCCCACCATCTCGAGCCCGAACAGCTTGGCCATGGCGGCCTCGGTCGTGCAGGGCGCGCCGGCGTCGACGCGCCGCGCCGCGTCGTAGACCAGCAGCCGGGCCGCCTGCACGTCGACGGCCGCCTCGGCCAGGGCGAACTGGATCGCCTGACGGCTGGCCAGAGGCTTCCCGAACGTCACCCGGCGCCGCGCGTGCGCCACGGCCAGGTCCAGCGCCCGTTGCGCCAGCCCCACGCAGCTCGTGGCGATAGAGATTCGGCTGATGTCCAGAAAATCCCGCAGCACCATGCGCAGGCCGTCGCCCTCGTCGCCCAGCAGCGCGTCGGGAGAAAGCCGGCACTGCTCGAACTCCAGCAGGCCGTGCCCGGTGCCCGCCAGGCCCATGCCATCAGGCTGCAGCGTGATGCGCAGCCCCGGCGCCTCGCGCGGGACGATGAACGCCGAGATACCATCGGCCCCGCGGCTGCGGTCGGTGTAGGCCACCACGATGAAGGCGTCGGCGACGTCGGCAAAGGTGATGAGCCACTTGCGCCCCTGCAGCACCCAGCCCTCGGCGGTTCGGCGCGCCTCGGTCTTGATGTCCGGGCCGGTGCCGGCGTCGGGCTCCGTGAGGGCAAAGGCGAGCTTCCGTCCGGCCGTGGCCCAGTCGTGCAGGTAGCGCGCCTTCTGGTCGGCGGTGCCGTAGCGGTCCAGCAGGCGCCACAGGCCGTTGTGCACGTGCACGATCATCCGCACGGACCCGTGCGACTGCGCGACCGTCTCCAGGATCGGGACGTACTCGCACAGCGCGAGGCCCCACCCACCGTAGGCCGGCGGCAGGGTCAGCCGGAGCAGCGAGCGCTCGGCCAGCAGCGCCCACAGGGCGGCCGGCGACGTGCGGCCGTGCTCGAGCTCCCCGGCGATGGCCTCCAGCGGCCCGTGCACGAAGGCCCGGATCTCGTCCAGGTAGGTCTTCAGACGCTCCGGCGTGGGACGCATGGATGGGACCGTTCGCCACACTGCCGCGACATTCCCGGGGAACGTTCGCGGTACCGGCGGCGTCTTCCTGGAGGCGCACCGCGGTCAGGAAGCCGCTCAGCCCTCATCGTGCGCCGCGAGGGACGGGAGACGCGGGTTTTCGCTGCGGCGTGGCGTGGCCCGGAGGACGTGCGTTCAGCGGGGGAATGCGCGGCACCTCCGGTACTCATCCGGTGCGCATGACGCGCCGAATGTCCTCCAGGGTCACGGTGCCCACCGGTGCACCACCGTCGTCGGTCACCACCAGCGCCGCCACGTCCTGCGCCAGCATGAGCGACAGCGCCTCGGACAGCGGCGCGGCGCGCGCGACGGTGGCGCGGGGCGAGGGCTCCTGGGCGACCGGCGCTCCCGACGGCGGGGTGCGCCCCCCCGGCTCCCGGGCCGGCGGCGCGGGCACAGCCTGAGGCCCCGGCGCGCCTGCGGGTACGGCTTCCGCCGGCTGCATGACGGCGTCCACCCGCAGCAGGTCCAGCCGCCGCAGGCCCCGCGTCGTGCCCAGAAACGCCGCCACGAACGCCCCCGCGGGTCGGGCCAGCACCTCGTCGGGCGTCCCGACCTGGAGCACCTGACCCTCGTTCAGAATGCAGATCTGGTCGCCCATGCGGAACGCTTCGGCCAGGTCGTGCGTGACGAACAGGACCGTCTTGCGCAGCCGCTGCTGGATCTTCAGGAACTCGGCCTGCAGGTGCTCGCGCGTGATCGGGTCCAGGGCCCCGAACGGTTCGTCCAGGAGCATGATGGGCGGGTCGGCCGCCAGCGCCCGCGCCACGCCCACCCGCTGGGCCTGCCCGCCCGAGAGCTGGCGCGGGTAGCGGTCGCGGTAGACCGCCGGATCCAGCCCCACCAGGGCCAGCAGTTCGTCCACCCGCCGGGCGATGCGCGCGGGCGGCCAGCCGAGCAGGCGGGGGACCGTGGCGACGTTCTCCGCGATGGTCATGTGGGGAAACAGACCGACCTGCTGGATCACGTACCCGACCTGCCGGCGCAACCGCACCGGGTCGACCTCGGCCACGTTGCGCCCCGCCACGCGCACGACTCCTGCCGTCGGCTCGATCAGGCGATTCACCATCTTGAGCAGCGTGGTCTTGCCGCACCCCGAGGGCCCGACCAGCACGCACGTGCGGCCTTCCGGGACGGTGAAGCTCACGTCCCGCACCGCGGGCTGCGCCTGCCCGGGGTAGCGCTTCTCGACGTGCTCGAAGGCGATCATGGCCCGTCCGCGCCGCGGAGCCCGGGCGAGGTCAGCCATCGCTCGAGCCCACCGAACCAGGCATCGACCAGCACCGCCCCGACCGCCACGGGCACGGCACCTGTCAGGATCTGCGGCACGTCGTTCATCGCCAGCCCGGCCTGGATGAAGTCGCCCAGCCCACCGCCCCCGACGAAGGTCGCCAGCGTGGCGCTGGCCACGACGTTGACGGCCGCGGCCTACCGGACGAGGCCGTGCTGTCGCAGGAAGTCGCGGGCCACGTCCCGCGGTTCCTCCCTCCGACCGTCCACGCGCCAGTTCAGCGCGGCCTGGCGCTCGTCGGTCAGCAGCACCGTCACGGCATTGAGGACGGCGACCACGCCCGGATAGCGGACGGCGATCTCCTTGCGGATCACCGGCGCGACACGATACGGCGGCCAGAACCGGCGGTCGTCGACCAGGCGCACCAGCCCCAGCGCGGCGATCTGCCCGTCGGTGGTGAACCCGTTGATCACGTCCACCTGGCGCTCCTGCAGCGCCCGGTACGTGAGCACCGTCAGCATGGGCCGGAACTCCTTGAACTCCATGCCGTAGTGCCGCCGCAGCCCCGGCACGCCGTCCTCGCGGTCCGCCCACTCCGGCCCGGCCCCGAGCACCAGCTGGCGCGCGACCCGGGCCAGGTCCGACATGGTCTTCAACCGGTAGCGCCGGGCCGTCTCGGGCAACACCACGAGCACGTAGCCGTTGTTCATCTGCGAGTAGCGCAGCAGCGTCAACCCCAGCTCGCGCTCGTAGTACTCCTTGACCTGACGATAGACCACCTCGGGGTCGTTGAGGATCGGGCCCTTGACGATGGCCGCCAGGGCGGTGCCGGTGTACTCCGGGTACATGTCGATCCTGCCGCTGGCGACCGCCTGGTGGGCGATGAGCGTGCCGCCCAGGTTGAGGAACCGCTCGACCCGATAGCCGCGCGCCTCGAGGGCCTGCGCGTACATCTCGGCGAGGATGAACTGCTCGGTGAAGTTCTTCGACCCGATCCGCAGGGTGAGCGTGGTCCCCTCCGCCCCTGCGGCAGCCGCCAGCCCTGCGGCCAGCACGACGGCGACGACACCTGACCACCAGCGCGTGCGCATCGTCCCCCTTCAGCCGACTACATCCGCAATCCGTGCCGCTCCGCACCGGCGGCGCCCCGGCGATCGCCCCCGCGCCGCTAGACGGGCACCACCAGCGACGCGAGGTCCCGCGGGTAGTACGTGAGCAGCTCGATCCCGTCGTCGGTCACCACCACGGTGTCCGAGTGGCGGAAGCCGGCGACCCCGGGCACGTACAGCCCCGGCTCGACGCTGAACACCATGCCCGGTCGCACGACGGTCTCGTCGCCGATGTCCAGGAACGGCGCCTCGTGGATCCCAATCCCCAGGGCGTGTCCCACGTGGTGCCGCCAGTACGGCGCCAGGTGGTGTCGGTCGAAGAACGCACGCACGGCGCGGTCGACCGCCGCGCATGGCTGGCCCGGCCGCAGCGCCTCGAACGCCACCTCCTGCGCCGCCAGCATGAGCCGGAAGAACCGCGTCTGCTCCGGGGTGGGCTCCCCCACGATCATCGTGCGTTCGAGCTCGCTGGTGTAGCCGCCGACCACGGCGGCCGCCCCGGTGACGACCACGTCGCCGGCGCGGATCGGCGCGTGCGTGGTCATGGCGTGGGGGATGGCGGACTGCGCGCCCACCTGGCCCCGGAACCCCGCGTGGGCACCGGGGACGATCCAGGACAGCGGCCGGTACCCGGGCCCCAGCGCCCGCACCATGGCCGCGGTGGCTTCAGCGGATGCCCGCAGTCCGACCTCGCTCTCCAGCGCACCCGGGCGCGTGTAGTCCTGCAACAGGCGGTGGGCCAGGTGGCCCCACCGGACGCTCTCTCGGATCAGAGCGAGCTCTTCGGCCGACTTGACCATCATCAGGTCTTCGACCAGGTCGCGGGCCGGCGTCACCGTCGCCTGCGGCAGCATCTCCGACAGCCGCGGGCCACGGTAGCCCATCACCCCCGGATACCCGTCGCCGTCCGCACCCAACCGCGCACGCCCCAGGCCCAGCTCGTCGAGGAGCGCACCCAACCGCACCAGCGGGTGGCGGTCACCCGGGTACTCGGGGTAGGCCGCCACGCGATCGACGACGGCATGACCGGCAGCGTGCTCCTCCTCGAGCCGCGGTACGAACAGCGCCGCGACGTCCGGCGCGATCACCAGGGCGATCGGGCGCTCCGTGGCGATGAAGGCGAACCCGGTCAGGTAGAAGATCTGGGCGGGGCCGAACAGGACCAGGGCCTCGAGCTGACGGCGGCGCAACTCGTGGCGCACCGCCGCCTGGCGGCGCAGGTGTTCCTCGCGGCTGATGAACAGGCGCATGGGTTCCCTCCGAACGACCACGGCAATCGCCCAACGCGCCCGCTGGCCCGCGAGTCGACGGATACCGGGTCAGCGGGCGTGTCCGCAGACGCCAGGTGGTGTTCGGGATGGCCTGCGCCGTTCCTCGTCGCAGGAAGACCATGGGCGCCCGTGGAAGCCCAAGGCACCGGTGCGCGGGCCAGGCACGGGCCCAAACGGGTCGTGGGGCGTGACCGCGCGAGCGTGTGCAGACCCGGAGCACCGGGGCAAGACCATCTCAGTGCAAGGGGGGACAGGCATGCCAGGCGGGAAGCTCACACGCCGACAGGCGTTGAAGGCCGCCGGGGCGCTGGCCGGCGCCGGCGTGGTCAGCCGGTGGGGACGCCTCGTCGACCTCCCCTACGTCTACGCGCAGGCCACCGGGGCGCCACCGCTGAAGATCGGCTTTCAGGTGCACCGCACGGGTATCGGCGCCGTCTACGGCAAGTGGTACGAGCGCACGGCCGCCGCAGCGGTGCGCACCATCAACGGCATGGGCGGCATCGGCGGCCGGCCCGTGGAGCTGATCGCCGAGGACGACGGCACCGACCCCAAGCGCGGCACCGAGGTGGTCGAGAAGCTGGCCCAGCAGCACAAGGTGGAGTTCATCTTCGGCACCCTCTTCTCCCATGTCGTGATCGCCGCAGCGCCGCGGGCCGGCGAGCTGAAGATCCCCTACCTGGTGGTGAGCGAAGGGTACCACGTGGCCTCGGGCACGCTGAACCGGTACACGTTCCAGCCGGGCATCACCGACGTGCGCGCGCAGGTCACCGCCCTGGCGCCGTGGATCGTCAAGAACCTGGGCAAGCGCATCGCCATGGTCTTCCCCGACTACGCGTTCGGGTACGACCACCGCGACTTCTTCGGGGCGGCCGCCCGCCGGCAGGGAGGCGAGATCGTCGCGCTGGTGCCCATTCCGCCCACCGAGACCTCGTTCACCAAGTACTTCCCCAAGATCCCGCGGACGGCCGACGTGGTCTACCACGTCATGGTCGGGCCGGGCGTGCTCACCTTCGTCAAGGAGATGGGCGAGCACTTCGGCCGGCGCAAGCCCAAGCTCTTCGGCTTCATCGACTCGCTGGAGGGCGTCGACATCGGCAGCCCCGGGCTGGAGTACCTGGACGGATCGTATCTCTGGGAGGCCTTCCCCCGCTACGCGGGCGAGTACAACACCCAGTGGGAGAAACGGTTCCGGGACGCGGTGGGTGTCGACGCCAACGGCGCCAGCAAGAGCGACCCGAAGGACGTCTCGACGTACTCGCACATGTTCGGGGTGTGGGAGACGCTGTTCGTCATCAAGGAGATCGTGGAGAAGAGCGGCTACAAGAGCCCCAAGGACTACCGCGCCTTCATCGAGACCCTTGAGAAGACCGAGAAGTTCGACGAGGGGTTGGGCCACCCGCAGGGGCCGAAACGGTTCGTCGGCCGCCTGCACCAGGTCTTCGGCCAGCAGTTCGTCTCGCAGGTGCGTGGGAAGAAACTCAAGGTGGTGCACCGGACGACGATCGACGACGGCATGTACCCGCCCGAGGCGGACTACACCAAGCAGCCGCTGTAGCCCGCCCCGACCGTTGTCCGGCGCGTTGCGGACGGCGGGGGCGCGAACCCGGCGGCCGGGGGGCCCGGGCCTCCGCCGGCCGGCGCGGGGTGGCCTGCCGGGGCGTGCCCGCAGGCGGGCCGCGTCGCGCGCGTATCCGTGACCCCCGTCGGGCAGATCGTCCTCGCCCTGCTGGAGGGCACCGTCTCGGGGTTGCTGCTGGCCCTGACCGCGGTGGGGCTGTCGCTGGTCTTTGGCGTCATGCGCATCGTGAACGTCGCGCATGGCGAGTTCTTCATGCTGGGCGCGGTGCTGGCCTGGGTCGTCACCTCCGCCACGGGCAGCTTCCTGGCCGCGGTCGCCGTGGCCCCCGTGCTCGTCGCCGGTATCGCCGCGGCGGCGGATCGCCTGGTCCTGCGGCCCGTTCGGTATGCGCCCGAGGCCACCATCGTGGCCACCATCGGGCTGCTCTACATCCTCCAGCAGCTGATCCTGGGTCTCTACGGCCCGGAAGCGCGGGCGGTGGCCCCGCCGCTGGCGGGGGTCGTCGAGTTCCCCTGGTTTGGCTACTCGCGCTACAAGCTGGTGGCGGCCGCGCTGGCCGGGCTGGTCCTGCTTGGCACCTGGCGGCTGGTCAGTGCCACGACACTGGGGCTGTACATGCGCGCAACGCAGCAGGACCCGGAGGTGGCCCAGGCGTTCGGCGTGCCCGTGCATCGGGTCTACAGCGCCGCCTTCGCCCTGGGCGCGGCGCTGGCCGCTGTGGCGGGCGTGCTGGTCGTCCCCGTGCAGCAAGCCCACTACCTCATGGGTCTGGATGCGCTACTCCTCTCGTTCATGGTGGTGACCATCGGCGGCCTGGGACGCCTTGGCGGGACGCTGGTCGCGGCGTTCCTGGTCGGGCTGGTGGACGGGGTGGTCTCGATCTTCTTCACGCCGACGCTGGCGCGTATCGTCGCCTCGCTGCTGGTCGCGGGGGTACTGGTAGCACGCGCTGGCGGGCTCTTCGACGGGCGCGGGGGCTAGGATGTACTGTCGCCCTGGCCTCGCAGCCTACACCCGGCGACGCGCAGCATCCGTCCCCGTCAGCCCACCAACCGCTGCGCCGCAGCCGGCCGGCCCGACAGGGTGCGCCTGATGGCCCCTGGCCGTGTGACCCTGGCGCTCCACCTGGGGGTACCGGCGGTCCTGGGGCTGCTGCAGGTCGTCCTGCCCCCGTTCCACCACGGCATGCTCACCCGCATCATGCTCTTCGCCACCTACGCGGCCGGCTACAACCTGCTGCTGGGCTACACGGGCCTGATGAGCCTGGGGCACGCGCTGTTCTTCGCCGCCGGCATGTACGGCGCGGGCCTGCCGGTCTACTACGTGGGCCTGGGACCGGGGCCGGCGTTCCTCCTGGGCGTCGCCGCGAGCCTGCTCCTGGCCGCCGGCATCGGCGCGCTCAGCCTGCGGACCACGGGCGTGGCCTTCCTGATCGTCACCATGCTCTTCGCGCAGGTCGGCTACCTGGCGACGCTCCACTTCAACCGGATCACCCTCGGCGACCAGGGCCTCGTGCTGGCCGGCCGCCTGGCGCCGGTGCAGGTGGGGGGCTGGACGCTTCCCCTCACCGCCCCCGCGGTGCGCTACAACCTGGCGCTCGCTGCGCTGACGGCGACGCTGCTGGGCAGCCTGTGGCTCGTGCGCTCGCCGGTGGGGCGGGTATGGATCGCGCTGCGCGAGCACGAAGAACGCACGCGCATGCTGGGCTACGACCCCTTCGCCTACAAGCTGCTGGCCGTCGTGTGCTCGGGCGGGGTCGCCGGCGCAGCAGGGGCCGCCTACGCCCTCCTCTTCTCGTACGTCGGCAGCACCTTCGCCTCGATCCTCTACTCCATCTACCCCCTGCTGTGGACGCTGCTGGGCGGCGCGGGCACGATCCTGGGCCCGCTGGTTGGAACGGCGTTCGTGACCTACGCGGTGGACACGGCCAGCAGCCTCACGACCAACTACCTGCTGATCGTGGGCGTGGCGCTCGTGCTGGTGATCCTCTGGGCGCCGGGCGGGGTCATGGGCAGCGTCCGGGCGCGCTGGTGGCGGGAACTGCCATGAGTCGCCTCCGGGCGCGGTGGTGGCGGGAGCTACCATGAGCGGACACGGGCGTTCGGCCACCAGGCGCGCGCCATGAGCGCTGTCGCGGCCCAGCCGCCCCAGACGCGTCACCCGGAGGACGTGCTGCTGTCCACCACAGGGCTGCGGCGGGCCTTCGGCGGCCTGGTGGCCGTGCGCGACGTGGACTTCCGCCTGGTGCGCGGGGAGATCCGTGCCATCATCGGCCCCAACGGCGCGGGCAAAACCACCCTGGTCAGCATGATCAGCGGCCGCATCGCCCCCAGCGCCGGGCGCATCGTCTTCGATGGCCACGACATCACCGCCACGCGGGCCCACCGGCGCGTGGCGCTCGGCATCGTCTACACCTTCCAGCTCATCAGCGTCCTGCGCACCCTGACCGTCTTCGAGAACGTGGCCCTGGCCGTACAGCGGCGCCTGCTGCGCGGCCCCGGCGACATCGTCCGGCTGCGGGCGTCGGCGCTGGCCGGTCCGGTGCGCGAGGCCCTGGAGACCGTCGGGCTGCATGAGGCCTGGGACCAGCCCGCCGGTGCACTCCCCTACGGGCATCAGCGCCTGCTGGAGATCGCCATGGCCCTGGCCCTGCACCCGCGCCTGCTGATCCTCGACGAGCCCACCCAGGGACTGGCCCCCGACGAGATCGACGGCCTAGTGGCGCTCGTGCGCAGGATCGCCCGCACGAGCACGGTCCTGCTCATCGAGCACAACGTGCGGGTGGTGCTCGACCTGGCCCAGCGCATCACCGTGATGGACCAGGGGCGGATCATCGCCGAGGGGACGCCGGCCGAGGTGGAGGCGGATCCCACCGTGCAGCGCGTCTACCTGGGCACGCGGTAGACATGCACGCGGTCTGCGCGGACGGTGCGCGCACCGGGCCGAGCCCCGTTCCGGCCGCGCCGTAACCATGGAGCTCGTGCTCGACCGGCTGACCTGTGGCTACGGCGGCGCGCCAGTGGTGCGCGACGTATCGCTGCGCCTGGCCCGCGGGCAGGTGCTCTGCCTGCTGGGCCGCAACGGGGCCGGCAAGACCACGCTGCTGCGCGCGATCATGGGGCTCCTGCGCCCGGTGCAGGGCAGCGTGCGGCTGGATGGCGAGGATCTCACCCGGGTGCCGCCCCACCGCATCCCGCGCCTGGGGCTGGGGTACGTCCCGCAGGGCCGCAGGCTCTTTCCCGACCTCACCGTCTGGGAGAACCTGCGCATGGGCATGCTGGTCCGGGGCCACGACGACGAGACGCTGCGCTGGGTCTTCGACCTCTTTCCCGTGCTCCGGGAGCGGCTCCACCAGCGCGCCGGCACGCTGTCGGGCGGCGAGCAGCAGATGGTGGCCACGGCCCGGGCCCTGTGCGCGCGCCCTGCCTTCCTGCTCATGGACGAGCCCAGCGAGGGACTGGCGCCGTCGGTCGTCCGCCGGCTGATGGAGACCGTCGGGCTGCTGGCCCGCCGGGACGTCGGCGTGCTGCTGGTGGAGCAGAAGGTCGACGCCGCCCTCGAGGTGGCCGACGTCGTCGCGCTGCTGGAGACGGGGCGCATCCGCTACACCGGCTCGCGCCGGGACGTCCTGGCGGACGAGGAGGTGCTCATCCGCCACCTGGGCGTGCGGCGGTAGGGGCGCGTGGGGCCGCTGACCTGGCCTCCAGCACCCGACGGTGCGCGGGGCCCTAGCCCCCGGGATCCACCACGTAGTCCGTCGCCGACCGCCGCGCCGGTGCCACGACGCTGACGACCAGTGCGCCCGCGGGTCCTGCGACGGCCTCGTGGGGCACGTCAGGCGGCACGACCAGCACGTGCTCCGGCACTACCGTGACCGCCTGCCCGGCCCCGGTGAAGGTCAGCGCACCCTCCAGCACCACCACGAGCTGCTCCTGGGGATGCCGGTGGAGCGGGAAGCGGCCGCCGGGGTCAAACCGGTAGAGCGTCATCGTCATGCGCGCGGCGTCCACCTGGCGGCGCCGCACGCCCGGGTAGACCGTCGCCCAGGGCAGCGCGGCCAGCGCGACGAGCTGCAGCGCCTCAGCCACGGGCCGCTCCCGTCTCGGCCAGCCGCTGCTCCCACACCCCCACCAGCACCGCCGCGTCCATGACCAGCCCCAGGTGCAGCGAGACGATGCGCAGCGCTGCCTCCTCCATCTCGGGCGAGAACCCGCGGACGAGGTCGCGCAGGACCACCACACGGTAGTCGCGGTTGGCGGCGTCGAACGCCGCGTTCAGCACGCAGCAGTCGGTGAAGCCCCCGGTCAGCACCACGGTCCGCCGCCGCAGCTGGCGCAGCAAGAAGTCGAGGTCGGTGGGATAGAAGATGCTCAGACGCTTCTTGGTGTCGACGATGTGGTCGGTGGGCGCCACCTCGGTCACCAGCTCCGTCCACCGGGTGCCGGCCAGCCCGTGGCTGTCGGCATTGGGGATGGGCCCGACGGTGACAGGAAACGTGAACCGCCAGGCCGAGGGGAACCCCTTGGTGTCGTCGACGCCGCTGGCCCGCAGCACGGTCTTCACGTGGATCACCGGCACGCCCAGCCGCCGGCACTGGCGGTGGAACGCGTTGATCGGCGCCACGATCTCCCGCGCCCGGGGCGCGGGGCACGGGCAGTCCGGCCCCTCGTCCAGGTGCCCGCGATGCATGTCGATGGACACGGCCGCGGTCACCCGCGGGTCGAGCCACTCGTCGAACCCCTCGGGAATCGCCTTGCGTACGCCGTAGAAGTAGGCTTCCACGGAGTTCACCTCCACCGTCACTCCTCCCGAAAGTAGGGACGCCCCAGCGCCCCGGGCATGCCCGCCGCCTGCCGGAGCGCCGTGATCACCAGCAGCACGGTCAGCGTGAACAGGTACGGCAGCATCCGCAGCACGATCGACGACGCCTGCACGCCCAGCAGCTGGGCGCGGAACCCCAGGACGTCCACGGCGCCGAACAGGTACGCCCCGGCCAGCAGCCGTCCCGGGTGCCAGGTGGCGAAGACGACCAGGGCGATGGCGATCCAGCCAAGCCCCCCGGTCATGTTCTCGGTCCACGCCGGGGTATAGGCCAGCGAGAGGTAGCCGCCGGCCAGCCCCGCCAGCGCCGCACCCGCGACCACCGCGCCGTAGCGCACCGCCGCGACGTCCACCCCCATAGCGTCGGCGGCCTCCGGGTTCTCGCCGCACGCGCGCAGGTGCAACCCCGGCCGGGTGCGGACCAACCACCACCACACCACCAGCGGCAACATGTAGCTCAGGTACACGAGGGCATCCTGGCGAAAGAAGATCGGGCCCAGGACCGGCACGTCGGCCAGCCCCGGGACCGCCAGCGCCCGAAACGGTGCCGGGTTGGGGATGCCGATGAACGGCTTGCCGACGAACGCGCTGAGCCCCGTCCCGAACAGCGCCAGCGCCAGCCCGGTGGTGACCTGCTCGGCGCCCAGGGTGACGGTCAGGAACGCGTGGCCGACCCCCAGCAGCGCGCCCGCACCCACCGCCGCCACCACGCCCAGCCACGGCGCCGCCGTAGCCACCACCGCGGCGAATCCGACCACCGCGCCCACCAGCATCACGCCCTCGACCCCGAGGTTGAGCACGCCGCTGCGTTCGGCGAGCAGTTCCCCGACCCCCGCCAGCACCAGCGGGGTGCCGGCCGTCACCGCGGCGGCCAGCAACGCCACCAGCTGGTCCGCCGTCACGGGCCCGCGCGCAGGCCGGCGCGGGCCGCGGCGACCGCCCGGCGCCGCCGGTGCCGGCGGACCACGTACTCGCTGGCCAGGACGAACGTCAGGAGGAGCGCCTGGAGCATGGACGCGATGGCGGCGGGGACCCCGGTGGTCTGGATCACGAAGCCGCCGTTCAACAGCGCGGCGATCAGCACGGCGACCAGGACCACCGCCCACGGGTGCAGCCGCGCCAGCCACGCGATGATGATGGCCGCGTACCCGTAGCCCTGCGAGATGCCCTGTTGCAGCCGGTGCACCACGCCGCCCACCTCGGCGACGCCAGCCAGGCCGGCGAGCGCGCCGCTCAGCGCCATGACCGCGACGACGTTACGGGCCACCGGCGCGCCGCGGTAGCGAGCGGCGCGAGGGCTGGTGCCGATGAGCCGGATCTCGTAGCCCCAGGCGGTGTGGCGCAGCAGCAGCCAGAGCCCGACCGCGGCGGCCAGCGCCAGCACCGCCCCGAGGTGCACGGCCCCCATCAATGGGGGGAGCTGCGCGCTGTCGGGGAACCGCCGGGAGTAGGGGAAGCTGAACGCGGTCGGGTCGGCCCAGTGCCCGAAGACCAGGTAGTCGACCCACAGGAGGCCCACGTAGTTCAGCATCAGGGTGCTCAGGATCTCGTTCATCCCCACCGCAGCGCGCAGCACGCCCGGAATGGCGGCCCACGCGGCGCCGCCCGCAGCGCCCAGCGCCACCATGCCCGGCACCATGGCCCACGCGGGCAGGCCGGGCGCGCCGAGCGCGAGCCAGCCCGCCGCCAGCGCACCCACGGCGAGCTGTCCCTCGGCGCCGATGTTCCACAGCCCCATGGTGAACGCGAGCGAGACGCCAAGCCCGCTCAAGGCCAGGGGGATCGCCTTCACGAGCGTCTGCTCGACGGCGTACCAGGACCCCAGCGCGCCGGCAGCCATCTCGCGGTACGCCATCCAGGGGTCGTACCCGGCGGCCCGCATGACGACAGCGCCCGCCGCCAGGGCGGCCAGCGCCGCTCCCAGGCGGATGAGCAGGGCTTCGGCCCACGCCACCCCGCGCCCGACAGCGGGGGCGACGTCGAGCGCACGCGCCGTGGTCACCATGGGATCACTGCACCCCGGCCATCAGCAGCCCGATCTCCTCGCGGGTGGCCGTGGCGGCCTGACGCTCGCCGACCAGGCGACCGCGGTGCATCACGACGATGCGATCTGCCAGCGCGAACAGCTCGTCCAGGCTCTCCGAGATCAGCACGACGCCGGTGCCAGCAGCGCGCAGATCGAGCAGGATGCGGTGCACCGCCGCGGTCGCCTGCACGTCCAGCCCCCGCGTGGGGTACATGGCCACCAGCACCCGGGGTGTCGCCGCCACCTCGCGGCCGACCAGCAACCGCTGCTGGTGGCCGCCCGAGAGATGCCAGGCCGGCGTGTCGATCGACGGCGTGCGAATGGCGAAGCGTCCCACCAGCGTGCTCGCCCGGGTGCGCACCGCGGGCCAGTACATCCGCAGGCCCCTGGTGATCGGCGGGCCGTCGTAGTCCCGCAGCACGGCGTTCTCGGCCACGGTAAACGCCCCGACCAGGCCCTCGCCCAACCGGTCCTCCGGCACGTAGGCGAGTCCCAGCGCCCAGCGCGCCCTGGGGCCCAGCCGGGTGATGTCGCGGCCCTCCCACACGATCCGGCCTGCCCGGGGCACCCGCAGACCGGCCAGGACCTCCGCGAGTTCCCGCTGGCCGTTGCCGGCGACGCCCGCCACCCCGACGAGCTCGCCGGCCCGGACCTCCAGGGTTAGGTCCTGCAGGCCGCGGCCACCCGGCCCTTCAAGGGACACACCGTCCAGCGCCAGCACCGCGGGACCGGGAGCTGCCATGGGGCGGGACGTCGCCTCCACCTCCTGCCCCACCATCAGCTGCGCCAGCGCCCGGGGCGTCGTCTGGGCGGGCGTCGTGGTGCCCGCAACGCGCCCGGCGCGCAGGACCACGATCCGGTCGGCCACCTGCAGCACCTCGTCCAGCTTGTGGCTGATGAACACCACGGCTCGTCCCTGGGCGGCGATGCGGCGGCACGCGGCGATCAGGCCAGCCGCCTCCTGCGGGGTGAGCACCGCCGTCGGTTCGTCCAGGATCAGCACGCGCACGGCCCGGTGCAGCATCCGGAGGATCTCGACCCGCTGCCGCTCGCCCAGCGTCAGCGTGTCGGTGCGCGCATTGGGATCGACGGCCAGACCGTAGTCCGCAGCCAGGCGGCGCACCCGCGCCGCGTGCGCCCGCACGTCGAGCAGCACGCCCGCCTCCCGCCAGCCGAGGAGAAGGTTTTCGGTGACGCTGAACGCGCCCACCAGGCGAACGTGCTGGTGGACCATGCCGATGCCTCGCGCCAGCGCGTCGCCGGGCGACCGCAGCAGGACCGGGCTGCCGTCGATGAGCACGGTGCCGGCGTCCGGGCGGTACAACCCCGCCAGGACGTTCATCAGCGTGGTCTTGCCCGCGCCGTTCTCACCCAGCACCGCCAGCACTTCCCCGGGGGCGATGGCCAGGTCCACGCCGGCGTTGGCCACCACCCCGGGGAAGACCTTGACGATGCCACGCATCTCCACCAGGGAGCGGGACATCTTGCCCCCTGTTGCCGACGCCCTACGCCGGCGGGGCCGGCGGCCCCGGTGCCTGCCGCATCAGGCCGTGCTCAGCCCCCCGGCCTTCACGCCGCCTCCTGGACGAGGGGCACCACAGGCTCACCTGGCTGTCCTCGGCACCCAACGAATGGTACCTGGAGGCCAGGGCCTCGTGGACCGGGCACCGCCGGCTCACTTGGCCGTCGGCGCCTGACCTTCGATTCCCTTGAGCAACCAGTCGAAGGCCAGGATCTCCTTCAGGCTCATCGCGCGGCCAGCCGGTACCCGTTCCTTCCCGGTCTGATCCGCCAGCGGCCCCCGGAAGATCTGGAACGACCCCTCCACGATGGCCCGTCGCCGCTGGTCGACCAGCGCCCGCACGTCGGCCGGCACGGTCGGGTGGAAGGGGCCGAGGCTGACCATCTTGTCCACCAACCCGCCATAGTAGTCCTCGGAGACGAATCGCCCGGCCAGGATGCCCCGCACGATAGCGGCATCCACCTCGCGCCAGTCCCAGATCGTGCCCGTCAGGTACGCCTGGGGCGCGAACCGCTGCATGTTGGACTCCGAGCCCACCCCGTACCGACCCGCCTCGGCCGCAGCCTGGAGCGCGCTGGGCGTGTCCTGGTGTTGCCCGACCACGTCGGCGCCCGCGTCCAGCAGCGCTTTCGCCGCCGCCTTCTCCTTGGGCGGGTCGTACCAGGTGCGGGTCCACACCACCTTGATCCTGGCGTTCGGGTTCGTCTCCCAGACGCCCAGCGCAAATGCGTTGACGCCCGCCACGACCGTGGTGATGGGGTGCGCCGCCACGAACCCCACCACGTTGGTCCTGGTCATCTTGCCCGCGACCAACCCCGTCAGGTAGCGGCCCTCCCAGATGCGCCCGTAGATGGTCTTCACGTTGGGCGCCAGTTTGATGGCAGGCCCGATCCCGACGATGCGCACGTCGGGGTGCCTGCGGGCGACCTCGAGCGCGAAGTTCTGATAGCCGAACGCGGTGGCGAAGATGATCTTGTAGCCCTGCCGGATGAACTGTTCCATCACCCGCGCCACCTCCGCCGTCTCCGGGACCGACTCCACGAACTTCGTGTCGGCCCCCAGCGTCTGGGCCAGGTACCGGCGCGCCTGATCGTGCTGGAACGTCCACCCTGCGTCGCCCACGGGCCCCACGTAGATGAACGCCACCTTGGGCTTCGCCTGCGCGGCCAGCGGCACGGGCGTCCCCGCCAGCAGCAGCACCACGAGCCCCACGACACCCCATGCCATCACCTGTCGCATCCGCTCTGCCTCCTCACGTGTCCGACCACCGATTGCCGTGCACGTTGACCCAGATGGTCCGCACCACCTCCTTCCCGACGTTGGTGAAGCGGTGGGGGATCGACGAATCGAACGCGATGGCGTCCCCCCGGCGCAGCACGTACACCTCGCGGCCCAGTTCGACGCGCAGCCGTCCGACCAGCACCACACCCATCTCCCACCCCCGGTGGTGGATGGGCGAGGGCGCGCTGGCCGCCCCCGGCAGGTAGGTGTTCTCGGCCATCTCCACCAGGTTCTGCGCATCGCGAACCAACAGGCGGCGCTGGGCGCCCCGGCCGGTCGTGACCACGCGCTGCGCGGCGCGACGGACGACCGGCAGGCCACTCCTGGCCGGGACGGGACCGAACAACGCGGCCATCGGCACTTTGAGGGCCGCGCCGATGGCCACCAACGCGCCGATCGACGGAGCGGCCACGCCGCGTTCGACCATGGAGAGCATCGAGGGCGTCAGGCCCGTGCGCCGCCCCACCTCGACCAGCGTCAGCTGCCGGCGCAGTCGCGCGTCGCGGATGCGCCGGCCGACCTGGCGCAGGGTGTCGTCTAGGCCGCCGCGACGGTTGTCAGGCACCGTCTCCGTCCCCCGGCACCACACCCAGCCTGCCCGCCACTGGGGTGATTTGTTTCAACCTCGCTGAAACCCTGCCGGCCGGTGGGCAGCCGGCCCCCGCGCCTCAGCGCGATGCGCCCGCTTCCGTACCGCCGGCGCGCAGCCGGCCCGGCGTCAGAGGCAGGGCGTCCATGTCGGCGCCCAGCGCATCGCTCACCGCGTTGGCCAGACACGCGGGCGATCCGATCGTCGCCGACTCGCCCATGCCCTTGAACCCGCCCAGGGTGTGAGGTGATGGTGTCTCCAGATGGGTGACCACGACGGCGGGCATCTCCGCCGCCGTCGGCAGCAGGTAGTCCATGAACGTCGCGGCCAGCGGCTGCCCCTCGGCGTCGTAGCGGATCTCCTCCAGCAGGGCTTCCCCAAGCCCCTGCGCCAGGCCGCCGCGCGTCTGCCCGTCCACGAGCAGGGGGTTCACCAGCGGCCCGCAGTCCGCCGCGATCACGTAGCGGAGCACCCGCACCTGGCCGGTCGCGCGGTCGACCTCGACGAGCGCGACGTGCACGCCGTTGCCAAACGCCGCAGGCGGCGGGTCGTAGGTCGCCGCGGCCGACAGCCCGGCCTCGACGTCGGCCGGCAGCCCGACGTGCGCCGGTGCGGCCGCGGCACGCGCCACCTCGGTCCAGCGCACGGCGCGCTCCGGGCTGCCACGCACGTGGAACCGGCCGTCCGCGACCACCAGGTCGGCGGGCGCGGCCTCCAGGAGGTGGGCGGCGATCTGCACCGCCTTCTCCTTCACCTGCGCCGCCGCGCGCAGCAGCGCCCCGCCACCGGCGACGACCGCCCGGCTCGCGAACGTCCCGCTGCCCGATGGGACCACGTCGGTGTCGAGCGGCGCGACGGTCACCGCCGCCGGGTCGACGCCCAGCGCGTCGGCCACCAGCTGCGCGTACATCGTCTCGTGGCCCTGGCCCTGGGAGGGACATGAGACCGCCACGTGCACACCGCCCCCCGCATCGACGGTCACTACGGCCCCGTCGTGTCCCGGCACGTCGCGCATGCCCCGCCGCGCGAAGGTGCGGGCGCCCATGCCCGTGTACTCGACGAATGCCGCCAGCCCGATGCCAACGCTGCGCCCGGCCGCGCGCTGGCGCGCCTGGGCGCGACGTGCCTCGTCGTAGCCGAAGGCCGCCAGCGCGGTCTCCAGCGTCTGTGCCAGCCGGCCGCTGTCGTACACCAGCCCGGTCGGCGCCGTGTAGGGGAACCGGTCCGCCGCAACGAAGTTGCGCCGCCGCACCTCGGCCGGGTCGAGTCCGACCGCCGCGGCCAGCTTGTCCATCAGCCGCTCCATGACGAAGACGCCCACGGTCATGCCCACGCCGCGGTACGCACCCACCGGCGCCTTGTTGGTGGCGATGGCCTCGGTGGTGTACGCGTACGCCGGCACGTGGTAGGGGCCGGGGAGGATCTGCGCCGTGCCCATGGGTTCGAGCACGGCGGTGAGCGGGAAGACGGAGTACGCCCCGCTGTCGCAGGTGATGCGCGCGCGCAGGGCCAGCAGGCGGCCGTCGCGGTCTGCGGCCGCCTCCGCCGTGATGACCTGTTCCCGCGCCTGCGTCGTCGCCAGCAGGTGCTCGCGCCGGTCCTCGATCCAGCGCGCCGGCCGGCCCAGGCGGCGCGCCACCGCGCACGTCACCACGTCCTCGGGGTAGACGTGCATCTTGGGCCCGAAGCCTCCGCCCACGTCGGGCACCAGCACGCGGATCGCGCCTTCCGACAGCCCCAGGCTGCGGGCCAGCGCCGCGCGCAGCAGGTGGGGGGCCTGGGTGGATGCCCAGACCACCAGGCGGCCGCGGGTGTCCCACTGGGCTGCGATGCCCCGTGTCTCCATCGGCGCGCCGGTCACGCGCTGGTGGGAGAACGCACCGCCCACGACCACCGGCGCCTGTGCGAACGCCGCCTCCACGTCGCCGTGACGGTGCTCCCGTCGAAAGTAGCAGTTCCCCGGCACCGCGTCGTGCACCAGCGGGGCACCGGGGGCCGTCGCCGCTGCCACCGAGGCCACGGCGGGGAGCACGTCGTAGTCCACCTGCACCAGCTCCGCGGCGTCCTCGGCCACGTACCGGTCGACGGCTGCCACGACCGCCACCGGATCGCCGACGAAGCGCACCCGGGCCGCAGCCAGCGGCGGCCAGCCCGCGCCGCGATAGCCCTCACCGGCGAACGCGGGCTCGATGGGCGCCAGGGAGAAATCCGCCGCCGTGAAGACCCCGAGCACGCCGGGCAGGGTCCGCGCGCGAGCCACGTCCACGCGCCGCACGCGTGCATGGGCGTGCGGCGAGCGCACGAACGCCAGGTGCACCATGCCCGGCAGCACGAGGTCGGCGATGTAGTGCCCCCGACCGGTCAACAGCCGCGGGTCCTCGCGCCGCGCGAGCCGCCGGCCGGTCCACCCCCGTGCGGCGGTGGTCATGGCGTCCGGGCCTCGCGGGCGCGGGCGATCGCGGCGCGCAGGCGCGCCGGCGACAGCGGCAGCGCGTCGAGCTCCACGCCCAGCGGTGCGAGCGCGTCCGCCACGGCGTTGACGATCGCGGCGCCCGCCGCCGCCGTGCCGCCCTCGCCGGCGCCTTTGGCGCCCAGCGGGTTGAGCGGTGTCGGCGTCTCCTCCAACACCGCCACGCGCACGCGCCGGGGCACCTCCATGACCGTGGGCAGCAGGTAGTCCATCAACGTGGTGGCCAGCGGGTGACCCTCCGGCGTGTACACCAGCTCTTCCAGCAACGCACCGCCGAGGCCCTGAGCCAGCCCGCCCGTGATCTGCCCGCGGACCAGCATGGGGTTGATGGCTCTCCCCACGTCGTAGGCCACCGCGTAGTCCAGGATGTCGACGCGGCCAAGCTCGGGGTCGACCTCGACGACGGCGACGTGCGCGCCGTAGGGGTACGTCATCTTCGGCGCTTCGAAGCGGGCCGCGGCCACCACGGGCGCCAGGTCGGCCAGCGCGACGCGGCGTCCGGGAACACCACGCACGTGCACGGCCCCGTCGGCCACGACCAGGTCGACCGGCGCCGCCTCCAGGCGGGACGCGGCGCGCGCCACGAGCGCGGCCCGCGCCTCCTGCGCCGCCTGCAGCACAGCCGCACCGCCCACCACGGTCGCGCGGCTGCCCCAGGAGCCGATGCCGTCGTCGATGACCGCCGTGTCGCCGTGCACCACACGGACCCGGTCCAGCCCCACGCCCAGGGTCGCCGCGCCGATCTGGGCCAGCACCGTCTCGAGCCCCTGGCCCAGCGCCGCCGCGCCCGTGTAGATCACGACCTCGCCGGCCGGGGTGACCTCGACGCGGGCGGTCTCCCACGGCCCGGGCCCGGCCTTCTCCACGAAACAGCCCAGGCCGATACCCACCCACCGCCCCTGCGCGCGCGCCGCAGCCTGGCGGGCACGCCAGCCGTCGTAGTCCACCAGGCGCAGCGCATGGTCCAGCGCCGACGCGTAGTGCCCCACGTCGTACACCGTGGCCTCGCCCAGCGCGGCAGTGCCCACGCTGTAGGGCATCGCCTCAGGCGGCACGAAGTTGCGCCGGCGTACCTCGGCCGGATCGTCCCCGACCGCGCGCGCCACCAGGTCGACCAGGTACTCGCGCACGACGTTGCCCTCGAACCGTCCCGGCGCACGGTACGTACCGGTCGGCGTCTTGTTGGTGGCGACGCAGAGGACCTCGCACCGGTAGTGCGGGACGCGATAGGGACCTGGCAACAGGGCCTTGGTGAGCTCCGGCACGATCACCCCGTGGGTGCGGGCGTAGGCGCCCATGTCCACCACGATGCGATCGACGAGCGCGACGATGCGCCCGTCGGGCGCGGCGCCGATCTCGACCTCGTGCACCTGCTGGCGTGAGTGGTTCGCCGCCAGGAGGTGCTCCCGGCGGTCTTCGATCCACTTGACCGGCCGGCCCAGGCGGACCGCGGCCCAGGGCACGAGGAAATCCTCCGGGTAGAACTCCCCGCGCACCCCAAAGCCCCCGCCCACGTCGGGCTCCACGAACCGCACCCGCTCCACCGGCCAGCCCAACAGGTCGGCCAGCACCCGGCGGTTGAAGTGCACGACCTTGGTGGGCCCCCACACGGTCAGCACGCCGTTGGTGCGGTCCACGGCGGCCACGAGCCCGCGGCCTTCCAGCGGGACCGCCGTGTGGCGCTGCACCGCGATGCGGCGGTGCAGCCGCACGGGAGCAGCGGCCATCGCACCTGTGGGATCGCCTACCGTGCTCTCGAGCCGGGCGATCAGATTCCCGCCGGCGGCGGGATGGAGGACGGGCGCGCCAGCGGCCAGCGCCGCGTCCGCGTCCGCCACCGCGGGCAACGGCCGGTAGTCCACGACCACCGCCTCGGCGGCGTCCTCGGCGAGGTACCGGTCGCGGGCCACCACCAGGGCCACCGGCTCCCCCACGTACCGCACGCGGTCGCGCGCCAGCGGCGGCTGGAGGAAGGGGCGCAGCGAGGGGTGCGGACCCAGCCGGATGGGAATCGGCGGCACGTCGCCCAGGTCGGCGGCGGTGGCCACCAGGAACACGCCGTCCAGTGCGCGCGCGGCCGCGGTATCGATGCCCAGGATCGCCGCATGGGGATGCGGGCTGCGCACCACCGCCGCGTGGACCATCTCGGGCAGGTGCACGTCGTCCACGTAGCGGCCGCGTCCCGTCAGCAGGCGCGGGTCCTCCGTGCGCGGCACCGAGACGCCGATGCTCACGCCCGCACCGACGCACGCCGCGTCCGCTGCCCCCGCACCTGCGGCAGGGCCAGGATCCCCTGCGGCATGCCCAGCGACATCACCATGAGGATAACCCCGTAGACGGCCACCGCCGGAATCGCCAGGTGCACGTAGTTCTTCAGCGCCACGTCGATCGCCCGCAAGACCACCGCCCCGACCACAGGGCCCCACGCCAGCCCGCTGCCGCCGATCATCGCCGCGATCACGGGAAACAGACTGCGCTCCACGCCCAGCACCACCGACACGTCGATGTAGCCCCCGTGGAGTCCGAAGATCGCGCCCGCCGCCGCCGTGGGCACGGCGCCCAGCACGAACGCCACCTGCTGCGTGCGGAACCGGTCCACGCCCGCTGCGGCAGCCGCCGCCTCGTTCTCCCGAATGGCCAGCATCGCCATCCCCAAGCGACTGGCGGCCACCGCCCGATTGAGCACCAGCGAGCCGGCGGCCAGCCCCAGCGTGAGCAGGTAGGCGCTGGTCAGACTCAGGTAGACCTGCGCGGGCACGTAGAGTCCGTGGGAGCCGCCGGTCAGCTCGGGCAGGTTGTCCACCAGCAGCCGCAGCAGCAACAACAACGCGAACGTGCCCACCGCGAAGTACGCGCCGCGCAGCCGCAGCAACGGGTAGGCCAGCAGCGCGGCGACGCCCGCCGCTGCCGCCGCGCCGACCGCCACCGCCACCGCGACGCCGGTCCACCCGAGCGCCAGCAGCGCGGGCGTCCGAAGCAGCAGCAGGAACGCCACGTAGGCGCCCAGGCCGAAGAAACTGGCCTGGCCCAGGTTGTACAGGCCCAGGAAGCCGCCCAGCAGGTCGTAGTTGGAGGCCAGGGTGACGAGCAGGAACGTGAACAGCAGCGCGGTCAGCAGGTCGCGGCCCAGCACCCACGGCGCTGCGGCCAGGGCCGCCACCAGCGCGCCGGCCAGCAGGCGGCCGCTCATCGTCCCGCGCCTCCCAGCAACGCCACCGGTCGCAGCAGCAGCACCCCGAAGAGCACCAGCAGGCTGGTCATCGGCGACCAAACCGCCCCGACCCAGTAGCCGGTGAACACCTCGGCCACCCCCAGCGCCACACCGGCCGCCAGCGCGCCGGGCAGGTTGCCCACCCCGCCGGCGGCCGACACGGTGAACGCGATCATCGTCAGCCGCAGGCCCTCGTACGGGGTCAAGGGGATCGCCAGGACGAACACCGCCCCCGACAGCGCCGCCAGCATGAGGCCCACGGTCAGGACCGCCGTGGCCACCCGCGACGGCTCCAGGCCGATGATGCGGGCGCCGGTGGCGTTCTGGGCCACGGCGCGAGCTTCCTTGCCGATGCGCGTGCGCACCAGCAGCAGGTGCAGGACGGCGACCGCACCCGCCGTGAACAGCAACGCCACCGCCCGGGGGCCGGAGACGACGACCGGCCCGAGGCGCAGCGATGCGATGCGCGGCGCGAGCGCGAAGATCGGCTGGGGCTCGATCAGCCGGGCCCAGTAGAAGCCCAGCAGCGCCTCCGCGGCCAGGGCCAGCCCGAACGTCACCAGGATCGAACCGACCAGCATCTCCCCCGGCGGCCGGGCGCCCAGGGGTCGGACCAGCCCCACGTAGACCAGGGCGCCCAGGGCCAGGAATCCTGCGGCTACCAGCACGAACCCCGGCACGAGCGGCATCCCCGCGTGCCGGACCAACAGCGTGACAGCCGCGGCGCCCAGCACCATGAACACGCCGTGGGCGACGTTCAGCACGTGGGTGGTGGCCAGGATCAGGGAGAACGAGAACGCCATGAGCGCGTAGAGCCCGCCGACCACCACGCCCCCCAGGAGCAACTCGACGAAGAGCGCCGCCGACACCGCCTCGCCTCCGCTACACGGCGAGGTAGCTCGCGCGCAGCTCGGGGCGCTCCCGCACCTCGGCTGCGGGCCCGTGCAGTGTGATCTCGCCGCCGGTCATGATGTAGGCGCGGTGCGCCAGGGTCAGGGCCTCGTAGACGTGCTGCTCGACCAGCACCAGCGTCAACCCGCGGCGGTTGAGCGCCGCCAGCGTGTCGTACACCTGGTCCACGACGCGCGGCGCCAGCCCCAGGCTGGGCTCGTCGAGCATCAGCAGCGCCGGCGTGGCCATCAGCGCCCGGCCGATGGCGAGCATCTGCTGCTCGCCGCCCGACAGCGATCCGGCGGCCTGCCGGCGGCGCTCGGCCAGCCGCGGGAAGAGCGCGTACACCTCCTCACGCGCGTCGGCCAGGCGACGCCCGCGGCCGGCCACGAAGCCCAGCTCGAGGTGCTCCTCGACGGACATGGCCGGGAAGAGCTCCCGGCCCTCGGGCACCAGGCCAAGCCCCAGGCGCACGCGCGCCGCCGGGGAGAGACCGTCCAGCCGTCGCCCCGCGTAGACGATCTCGCCGGCAGCCGCCGGCACGATGCCGTGGATGGCCCGCAGCGTCGTCGTCTTCCCCGCGCCGTTGGGCCCCAGCAGTGCCACCACCTCGCCTGCGGCCACGTGCAGCGAGACGCCGTGGACGACGTGGAAGTCGCCGTAGCGGACGTGCAGGCCTCGGACCTCAAGCATGGGCTCCCGTCCGCGCCCGCCGGTCGCCCAGGTAGGCCGCGACCACGCGCGGGTCAGCCATCACGGCCTCGGTCGGGCCGTCGGCGATCACCTGGCCGAAGTTGAGGACCACGACCCGGGGACAGACGCGCGTCACCAGCCGCACGTTGTGCTCGACCACCAGCAGCGTCAGGTCCAGCTCCGCACGCAGCCGGAGGATCACCGCGGCCATGCGGTCGAGCTCGGCCGGTGCCAGTCCGGCCATGACCTCGTCCAGGCAGAGCAGCCTGGGGCCGGTGGCCAGCGCGCGCGCCACCTCCAGCCGCTTGCGCTCGGCCAGGTTCAGCGTGCCGGCCGGCTGTGCGGCCACGTGGCGCAGGTCGAGCAGCTCCAGCAGATGCCCGACGGCGGCCCGCCCCTGCCGGACGCTGGCGCGGCCGCCGCGGCGCCCGAAGAGGTAGCCCACCGCCACGTTGTCCTCCACCGAGAGCTGAGTGAAGGGCTGCACGATCTGGAACGTGCGGGCCAGCCCCAGCCTGCAGATGACGTGTGGGGGCAGGCCGACCAGGTCCCGACCCAGGAATCGCAGCCGGCCGCGGTCCGGCCGCAGGAACCCGGAGACGACGTGGAACAGGGTCGTCTTGCCCGCGCCGTTGGGTCCGATGAGCCCGACCACCTCACCGTCGCCGACGGTGAGGTGCACGTCGTCGAGGGCGATGACCCCGCCGAAGCGCTTGGTGACGCCGCGGAGTTCCAGCACCTACCGGCCGGGCCGGCGGTACGGCGCGTCGGCCAGCTCCCGCGGCCACACCACGGTGACCTTCCCCCCCTGGATCTGCGCCACGTACGCCGTCTGGTTCCCGTGGCCGTTGAGGGTCGAGCCCGCCAGTTTGAGGTCCCAGCTGAACTTGAACTTCCCGATGACCGTGGGCACCTCGAACGCGGGATCGCGGAGCGTCTGCGCGATCGCCTCCCGGTCGAGCCGACCGGTGGCCTCGATCGCCCGCTGGATCACATCCAGGGCCACGATGCGATTGGCGACCCAGGGCAGGTCGTACGGGTCCCGGCCCATGCGCTCGAAGATCTTGCGCGACCGGGCATCCAGAGCCCGGCGGGCCGTGTAGGTGGCGCCCACCACGCCTTCCACCGCCGGGCCGCCGCCCTGGACGAAGGGCAGCGCCAGCGCGCGCACGTAGGTCTCCTTCGGCCGCAGCCCCAGCTCGCGGGCCTGGCGCACGTAGGCGATGGACGGCCCGGTCCACAGCCCCAGGAACACCAGATCGGGGTTCAGGGCCCGCCAGCGCGCGATGATCGCCGCGAAGTCCGAGTGCCCGAACGGCACTACCTGCTGGTCGGCCACGGTCAGTCCTGTCTCGCGGGCGTACGCGATGGCCCCCGAGGTCACGTCCCGCGTGTGGGCGGTGTCCTCGAAGAGGAAGACCGCCGTGCGCAGGCCCGCCCCCTCGGCGTTGGCCTGGCGCACCAGATCGAAGTAGTGCCGCGTCCACCAGACGCCCGGCGCGAGCGTCCCGAACAGGTAGCGGAAACCGCGGGCGAAGATGGCGCGGTCGTTGGCCTCCATGGTCACCATGGGAATGCGCAGCCGCTCGGCCACCGTGGAGGCCCGCAGCGTGATGGGGCTGGTGGCAGGACCGAAGAACATGAGGACGTTGTCCACCGCCGCCAGCCGCTCGTAGAGCTCGACGGCCTTGTCGGCCGAGCTCTCGTCGTCGTAGAGCACCATCTCGACCGGCAGACGGCGGCCCGCCTCGCGGACCATGATCCCGCCCTCCTCGTTGACGGCGCGTACCCACTCCCGCATGAACTGCTGGTACACCGGCCCCCACTCCGCAGCGAACGGTCCGGTCACCGCCAGCGTGCCGCCCAGCTTGACGCTGGCCGGCGGTGCGGCCCCCAGCCCGGGCGCCAGGAGCGCGAAGACCACCAGCCCTGCCAGCCCGCCCATCGTGATCCGTCGCATCGTCGTCACGCCTCCTCGTCTGCGGTGTGCACGCCGCCGCCGGCGCACCGGCCCGGCAGACGCCCGACGCCGGCAGTCGGCGGTGTGCGACTGGCTCCTGCGAGGTTCATGCTCAGATGTCCATGATCGCCTTGCGCTGGCCGCCGTCCAGGGTGATCCACGCCCCGTTCATGTAGCTGGCCCGCGCCGACGCCACGAAGACCACCACCCAGGCCACCTCCTGCGGCGTGCAGATCCGTCCCAGCGGCAGGCTGGCCAGCGCCTTCCGGTTGGCCTCCTCGATGGACAGGCCCTTGTCCCGGGCGTACGCGCGCACCAGGCCGTCCCATCGCTCGGTGGCCACCGGTCCGGGGTTCACGGCGTTCACCAGGATCCCGTGCGGCCCGTACTGCTCCGCCAGCGCTGAGGTCACCGCCAGGTCCGCCGCGTTGGCGGCGCTGGCCGTGAGCTCCCAGTACGCCGGCTTGATGCCGTCGTTGCCGACGACGTTGACGATGCGGCCGCCGCCCCGCCGCAGCAGGTGGGGGATGGCCGCCTTGGCACACCGCACGTACCCCATGAACTTCAATTGCATTGAAAGCGCCCAGTCGTCTTCTGTCAAGTTCAGGATGAGGCCGCCCGGCGAGGCGCCGGCGCAGTTCACCAGGATGTCCAGGCCGCCGTAGTGCGCGGCCGCCGCGTCGACGCACCGGCGGGCGTCCTCCCACTTGGTCATGTCGCCGGCGACCGTGAAGACCTCGCGGCCCGTCGCGGCCGTAATCTCCGCCGCGGCCGCGCGCAAGCCGTCCTCGCCCCGCGCGCACAGGGCCACGCGGGCGCCTTCCCGGGCGAACTCCAGGCCGCAGGCCTTGCCGATGCCCTTGGAACCCCCCGTGATGAAGACCACCTTGTCCTGCAGTCCCAGGTCCATGCTACCCTCCTCGTGCAGCGCCGCGCTCGCGTCTGGTCCCCCGCGCGGCGCTGGCGTCGTGGTGCAGGGGACGGACGAGCTCCCCGTACAGGTCCGGGCGGCGGTCCGCCACCAGGTCGGCGTCGGGGCCGGTGCGCAGGGCGTCGGCTGCCGCCGGGTCCACATCTGCCACCAGCAGGGCGTCACGGTCGGGCGGCGCCGGACCGGCCACGGGCTGTCCCGTCGGCGCGAAGACGACGCTGCAGCCCAGCGTCCGCACCCGTCCGTCCTGCCCTGCCCGGTCGGCGCACGCCACCCAGAAGCGGCTGCCGTACGCGTACCCGGCCGCCAGGTAGTTGGCACCGCACCAGCCGCGGTCGTCCCAGGGCTGGGGCTTGCCGCGGTCCGTCCACGTGGTCGGCACGCACAGGACCTGGGCGCTCCGCAGCAGCAGTACGCGCACCGCCTCCGCAAAGCGCAGGTCGTAGCAGATGAGCACGCCCAGGCGCCCGACTGAGGTCTCCCAGACCGGGAAGCCGGTGTCGCCGGGCTCGAACACGGCCCGTTCGAACGCGTAGAGGTGGGCCTTCCGGTAGACGCCCAGCAGCCCGCCGGGCCCCAGCACCACGGCGGCGTTGTACAGGCGGGACCCCGCACGCTCGGGAAACCCGGCGACGACGTGCAGACCTGTGTGGCGGGCGACGTCCGCCCAGGCGGTCACCGTCGGACCGTCCCGGGCTTCGGCATGCGGGGCGACGTCCTCCCGACAGCGGAAGTCGTAGGAGATCGTGCACAGCTCGGGCAGCACCACCAGGTGCGCCCCGCGCGCCGCCGCCTCGTGCAGCGCCCGCACCGTGCGGGCACGCATGGCCGCCGGCGCCTCCCAGGGCGCGGCCAGCTGCGCGACCGCGATCCGGGTCACGGCCGACGGGTCCAGGGCCACGGGCCCAGCGGTTGGGTCAGTTCCACCAGGAGCCCGTCGGCCGCGTCGGGGGCCAGGAACGCGATGAGCGTGTCCGCCGCCCCGGGGCGCGGGCGCTCGTCCTGCAGCGGCACGCCCCGTGCGCGCAGCCAGGCCAGGGCCGCGGGCAGGTCGTCCACCTGGAACGCCACGTGCTGCACGCCCTCGCCGCGCTCCTGCAGCCAGCGCGCGTTGAAGTCGTCGGTCCC
Organism: Armatimonadota bacterium; assembly: GCA_031459855.1. Lineage (NCBI taxonomy): Bacteria > Bacillati > Candidatus Sysuimicrobiota > Candidatus Sysuimicrobiia > Candidatus Sysuimicrobiales > Candidatus Humicultoraceae > Candidatus Fervidifonticultor > Candidatus Fervidifonticultor primus. Next base: position 1,072,664 of record JAVKHP010000001.1, on the reverse strand, counting down.
CAGGGGTTCGATCAGCTCCAGCAGCACATCGCCGACCGGGATGAAGCCGATGCGCAGCAGCCCGGGGCCGTATTCTTCCCACGCCGCCACCTCGAGCCCCAGGCGGGCGAACCGCTCGGCGGCTGCGCGCGCGTCGCGCACGACGATCCCCAGGTGGTGGATGCCGCGGATTCCTGGCCCCGCCGCTCCGGCACCGCCCGCTCCGCCCGGTCCGTTACTCATCGAGCCACGCCGCCACCCGCGCCGGGCCACCGTTGCCGCCCTTGACCGGGACCGGCATCGCAAGCAACGTGAAGTGGCGCCGCCCGATGCGGTCCAGGTTGATCAGGTTCTCGATCAGGCACACACCAGCGCCGAGCGTGATGAGGTGCACCGGGTAGCGCGGCTGGCCCGGCGGCTTGGGCGGGCCGCCGTCGACGGCGAAGTCCACGGCCAGGGCCCGCACCCCGGCGTCCACCAGCCACCAGGCGGCGTCGTTGGCCAGGTAGGGATTGTCCCGATAGAACTCGGGGCCGCGCCAGTGCTCCTGCGCCCATCCGGTCCAGAGCACGGCGCGCCGGTCGCGGAGTTCGGCCGGATCTGGAGCCGCTGCGCGCAGCGCGTCCACCGTGAGCGGCTGGCCGGGACGCGCCGCCGCGCGCAGGTCCAGCAGCACGGCCGGGCCGTTGAGCCACTCCAGCGGGACCTGCTCCATGGTCAGACCGTCGGGGACGAAGTGGTAGGGCGCGTCGATGTGGGTCCCGGTGTGGATGCTGAAGGTGGCGAACCCGGTGGAGTAGCCGTGGAGCTCATGGCGCATGATGGGGACGTAGAAGATCCGGGGGTTGTCGGGCACCGGCTCGATCTCCGGGCCCCACGGGATGGTCAGGTCTATCAGTCGCACGTGGCCCTCCTCTGTGCTCCGTGTCCGTGCCCCGACGTGCCGGTCAGGTCACCAGCAACTGCCCCTCCTGCACCACGACCTGGCCGTCCAGCTCCACCGTCGGGCGCAGCAGCAGGCCGTCCAGGTGCAGCTCGCTGGTCACCGTGCCTCCGATGACGTGGTTGTCGCCGATGGCCACGTGCACGGTGCCGCGGACCTTCTTGTCCTCGGTCATGGACCCGATCAGGCGCGCGCGGTCGTTGGTCCCGATGGCGAACTCGGCGATGTTGGTGGCGTTGGGGTCGGCGGCCGCCACCATGGCGCGCAGGCGGGCCGCGGCCTCCCCCCCGGCGATCTCCACCACGCGGCCGCCGCGCACCGTCATGCGGATGGGCGCGTCCAGCAACCCCAGGTTGTCCATGGTGTGCTCCACGACCAGCGTACCTTCGGCCGTGCCCTCCACCGGCGAGATCGCTGCCTCCCCGTCGGGCATGGCCGCGAAGGTCCCGGGCCCGCCCACGCGCCCGGTCAACGCCACCGCGGTCCGGCCGGCCACCGACATGGTGAGGTCCGTGCCGGCGGGCGTCCGCACCCGGACGGTGTGCGCCGCCGAGAGACGACGGGCGACCTCGCGGGTGATCCGGTCGATGGCGTCGTAGTCGGCGAGCATCGCGCCGTGGGTCATGATCTCCTCGGTCACACCGCGCAGCACCAGCACCCGCGCGCCCGCCCGCAACGCCTCCTGGGTGGCATCGGTGTGGGTCATGGCGTAGGTCACGGGTTGCAGGACCACGTCAGCCGCCTTCATGGCCGCGGCCACCACGCGCGGGGGCTCGTTGCCGTGGGCCTTGCGCGGCTCCATGACCACCAGCACCGGCTCGGCGCCCACCTCCCGCACGGCCTGGGCCAGGACGTGGGCGATCGCCACCGTGTGGGTGTCGGCGGCGATGCACACCAGCTCACCGGGCTGCACCCGCGCGCAGGTGCGCACCACCTGCCGCGCGCTGTCCTGCAGCGAGATCACCGTCGCCATGGCCATCACGCCCTTTCGCGCCCGTCACCGACGCCCGAGATACCGCCGCACGCCGTCTCCGCCCGCGGCGAGGTCTCCTCCGGCGAGTCTTCCCCGGTGGGAGCGGCCTCTCCCTCCGCGTGCGATCTCCTGCGCAGCAGGGCCACGCCCCCGGTGCATCGGACCACCCACGCGATCCGGCAGACGTGCGCTGCGGCGCCTGTTCTGTTCTGGCGCCCCCTGGGCGATTCCTGGCGCGCCGTGCGGGTTCGCAGGAGCTGGCCGCCTCCGCTGGCCGAAGGAGTCCCCAGCGGGAGAAGGGAATGAATTCGGATACCACAGTCGAGGGTACGAGGAGGGACCCCTATGGGCCGAATCGCGGTGGGACTGCTGGCCCTGCTCCTGGCGCTGGCAGGCAGCCTGCCCCCGACGGGGCAGGCCCAGGAGCGCCCGCTGGTCGTCGCCCTGGGCGCCGAACCCCGCAGTCTGCTGGCGATGCACATCGTGGACTGGACGACCAACGTCCAGCAGATGAACATCTACGACCGGCTGTACTTCTGGGACGGCATGCCGCCACGGATCAAGCCGTCGCTGGCCGCCGAGCTGCCCCAGACCCCGGACGACCTCACGTGGATCGTCAAGTTGCGCCCCAACGTGCGCTTCCACAACGGCGACCCGCTCACGGCCGAGGACGTGAAGTCCACCATCGAGTGGCTGCTCGACCCGCGCAACCAGTCGCACTACCGGCCGCGGTTCTCGTTCGTCGACAGCGTCGAGGTCGTCGACCCGCTGACGGTCCGCATCAAGACCAAGGAGCCTGCGCCGATCCTCCGCTTCTGGCTGGTGGACTTCACCGTGCACAACGCGAAGTACATCCGGCAGGTCGGCAACGAGCAGGCCAACCGGCAGCCCATCGGCGCCGGCCCCTACCGGTTCGTGCGCTGGGATCGCGACGAGCGGCTGGTGCTCGAGGCCAACCCGACCTACTGGAACGGCGCTCCGGCGATCCGCCGGGTGGAGTTCCGCTTCATCCCCGACTTCAGCGCCCGCCTGGCGGCCCTGCTGGCGGGCGAGGCGGACATCGTCAAGGACGTGCCCCCCGTGGCCGTCGACCAGGTGAACCGCAGCGGCATCGCCGAGGTCCGTGGCGTGGCGTCGTCGCGCATCAACTACGTGGCCCTGGTGAACCTCAAGCCCGGCCCCATGCAGGACCGGCGGGTCCGGCAGGCCCTCAACTACGCCGTGAACGTCGACGAGATCATCGCCAACCTGTTCAAGGGCCGCGCCACCCGCATCCCCGGCGCGCTGTCGGCCCTCAACCAGGACGTCAACCCCAACCTGAAGCCCTATCCCTACGACCCCCAGCGGGCGGTGCAGCTGATCAAGGAGGCCGGCTACGATCCGACGCGGCTGGAGTTCACCCTCGACTCGCCCTCGGGCCGGTACCCCCTCGACAAGGAAGCGGCCGAGGCGATCGCGGCCTACCTGGGCCGCATCGGGATCAAGGTACGCGTGGTGGTGAACGAGTGGGGCACGCACCTGGACAAGATCATCAACCGCCGCACCGGCGAGATGTTCTACCTGGGGTGGGGGCCGGCCCTGGAAGCCCAGGGCACCATCGCCGAGCTGTTCCGGCCCGAGCGGACGTACAGCGGCTTTGGCACCCCCGCGCTCACGCAGGAGATCAACAAGGTCCTGCCGGTCGTCGACCCGGAGAAGCGGCGACGGGCCTGGTACCGTATCCAGGTCATGCTGTACACCGAGGCGCCGTGGATCTTCCTGTGGCAGCAACACGACCTCTACGGGGTGAACAAGCGGGTCAACTGGCGCCCGCATCCGGCAGAGAAGATCTTCCTGCACGACGCCTCGTGGGCCAGGCGCTAGAGCCGGGCGCTGGCACGGTGCGGCGCGGGCGCACGCCGATGGCCCCGTTGCGGCCGGCCGGATAGCGCCGCCGGCGGCGGGGGAAGCAATATGGCTTCCCCCGCCGCGCCCCGTCCGATGCTGCAGTTCGTCATCCGTCGCCTCCTGGAGGCTGCGGTCGTCGTCTTCCTGGCGCTGACCGCGGTCTTCAGCCTGCAGTTCCTGGCCGGCGACCCGGTCAAGCTGTTCCTGCCGACCGACACGACCCCCAAGCAGATCGAGGAGTTCCGCCAGCGCCTGGGCCTGAACGACCCGTGGCCCGTGCAGTACGTCCGCTTCATGCGCGGCGCCCTGCGGGGTGACTTCGGCCGATCCTTGCGCCAGGGCGAACCGGCCCTGGACCTGGTGCTGGAACGGTTCCCGGCCACGCTGGCGCTCTCGGGCGTGGCGATGGCCCTGGCGCTGGCCATCGCCATCCCGGTCGGCGTGCTGTCGGCCGCGCGCCGCAACTCTTGGTTCGACCACCTGAGCATCGGTGCCACCGTGCTGGGACAGGCCATCCCGGGCTTCTGGCTGGGGCTGATGCTGATCTACGTGTTCGCGGTGTGGCTCAAAGTGCTCCCCACCGGGGGCCGGGGGACCTGGGCGCACTACGTCCTGCCGTCCATCACCCTGGCCGCGTTCGTGGCGGCGCGGTTCGCCCGCCTGACGCGCTCGACGATGCTGGACGTGCTGGGCCAGGACTACGTCCGCACCGCGCGGGCCAAAGGCCTGGGTCCTCGGCGCGTGCTCTACCGACACGCGCTGAAGAACGCCAGCCTGCCGATCGTCACGCTGCTGGCGCTGCAGCTGGGCCAGCTCCTGGGTGGCGCGGTCATCACCGAAACGATCTTCGCCTGGCCCGGCGTCGGTCGGTTCCTGGTCCAGGCGCTGCTCAACCGCGACTTTCCCGTGGTCCTCGTCGGCGTCTTCCTGACCGCGGTAACCTACTCGGTGCTCAACCTGCTGGCCGACCTGGCGTATGCGTGGCTCAACCCGCGCGTCCGCTATGCCTGACGGACCCCAGCGATCGCCCTCCGGGACGTTCGCCGCACGGGCCGAGCGCCTGTCGTCGGCTGCCCGGCCGGCAGCGCGGGGAGCGGTCCCCGCCATTGCTCCCCGAGCGTCGTTCGCCGCCCGGCCGCGCCGCCGGATCGCCCTCTCGCGCGGCGGCGCGTGTGGTCTCGCGATCGTCGCCCTGGTGGTCCTGGCCGCCCTCCTGGCTCCGGTGTTGACGCCCTACGGCCCGGTCGACACCGACCTGGGCCGCTCGCTGCGCCCGCCCTCGCGCGCGCACTGGTTCGGGACCGACCAGCTGGGCCGAGACCTGTACACGCGGGTGCTGTACGGGACGCGGATCTCGCTCGTGATCGGCCTGGTCACCGTGGGCATCGCCGGCGCGGTGGGGCTCGTCCTGGGCCTGCTCTCGGGCTACCTGGGCGGGGTCGTCGACGCGGTGGTGATGCGGCTGGTCGACGTGCAGCTCTCGTTCCCCTTCATCCTGCTGGCGCTGGTGGTGAACGCCATCCTGGGGATCGGCCTGCAGAACATCGTCCTGACCCTCATCATCACGGGCTGGGTGGTCTACGCGCGCCTGGTGCGCGGCGAGGTGCTCGCCCTCAAGACGCTGGAGTACGTCGAGGCGGCGCGGGCCCTGGGCGCGCCGGCCCTGCGCATCGTCTTCCGCCACCTGCTGCCCAACCTCTGGACGCCCGTCATCGTCCTCTCGTCGCTCCAGGTGGCGCAGTACATCGTGGCCGAGGCCGCCATCAGTTTCCTGGGCTTCGGGGTCCAGCCCCCGACGGCGTCGTGGGGCAACATGCTCAACGAGGGCCGCACCTACATCTACAACGCCTGGTGGCTCACGACGTTCCCCGGGCTGGCGCTGGTGCTCACCGCCCTGGGCGTCAACCTCGTGGGCGACTGGCTGCGCGACACGCTGGACCCGCGCCTGACGAGCTGACGCGGCCACGTCCGGACGGCCCAGCGGTCCCCGCCAGACCCCACACCGGCCCGTCGTGGCCATCCACCACGTCCACGCGAGACCACGCCCCTGCGGCAGGGACAGGGCGCCGCATCAGCCAAAGGAGGCGCGAGACGCACCGGCCCGCGCCCGACGAGGAGGGACGTAGATGCCGTTCATCCCCCAGGAGGTCTTCGCCGACCGTCATCAACGCGTCAGAGCGTGGCTGCGCGAGGAGGGCTGCCAGGCACTGCTGGTGAGCGATCCCGACCATTTCTACATGCTGACGGGCTTCCATCTGGACGTGGCGCCGTGGGAGCGCCCGGTGGCGGCGGTGGTGCCGGTGGACGCCCCACCGTTCCTGATCATGAACGAGCTGTCGACCCACCACCTCATGATGGCCCGCGAGCGCGGCACGCTCTACGTGTCCGACTACGCCCTGTACGTCGAGCACCCCCGGTGGACGCAGCGCACCTACACCCGCGACCGCTGGCAGGAGCTCCTGGCGACCCGCCTGATCGCTGCCGGCGCCGGGCGCGGGCGCTACGCGGCGGACCGCATCGCCACCTTCCGCGGCGTGCGCCGCTGGCTGCCGGGACCTGTGGAGTTCACCAGCGCCGCGGGCTTCCTGCGCGAGATGCGCATGGTGAAGGACCCGGCGGAACTGGAGATCATGCGCCTGGCTGCCGCCCTCACCGACTGGGGCCAGGACCGCTACATGGAGCTGGTGCGGCCTGGCATGCTGGTGGCCGAGCTGGACCTGGAGGTCGCGCGCCGCATGGCCGTGGAAGGCGCGGCGCGCTTCCCCGCCGACCGGCTGGAGGTGCGGGTCTTCTCGCTGGCAGGCCCCGCGTCGGCGGCACCTCACGGTACCGGCGCCGACGCGGCCATGCGCCTGGACCGCGGCGATGGCGTGGTCAACATCATCATCGTGCGGCTCAACGGGCTCGTCGTCGAGAACGAACGCACCCTGTTCGTCGGCCCGCCCCGCACCGACCTGCAGCGCCGCGCCTACGAGGCGGCCACCGCCGCCAACCTGGCGGCGCTGGAGAAGTTCGTGGCCGGCGTGCCCGTGGCCGAGGTCGATGCAGCGGCGCAGGCGGTCATCGAGCAGGCGGGGTTCGGCGCGCACATCATGCACCGCACCGGCCACGGGATGGGCATCGCCGGCCACGAGTTTCCCGAGGACATGCCGTTCACCTACCGCCCCCTGCGGGAACGGGAGGTCTACTCCTGCGAGCCGGGCATCTACATCTACGGCGTGGGCGGGTTCCGCCAGGACGACACCGTGATCGTGGGCCGCACGGCCCCCGAGGTCATCACGCGCCGGAGCAAGCGGTTGGACGACCAGATCGTGCCGGTCTGACCCGCCCCTGCCGTCCCCGTGGGCGCCGGGGCGCTGACCACAATGCGGCCGCGCGGGCCGACGTCCCCGACTGCCCCCGTGGGCGCCGGGGCGCTACCACCCGGCGGGGCTCTCGCGCTTGTGCGCGACCAGCAGGCCGTCGCGAATCGGCACGATCGTCGCCGTCCACCGCGTGTCGTCGACGACCATGCGGGTGAACGTTCGGATGGCCTCGACCGGCGGGGAGCGGTCGTCGGGGTCGAAGATGCGGCCATGGAAGAGCAGGTTGTCGGCGATCAGCAGCCCGCCCGGCCGCAACTTCTCCCAGATGACGGGCAGCGAGGCGGGGTAGCCCTGCTTCTCGATGTCGTTGAAGATCAGGTCGAACGGCCCCGGGGTCTCGCGCAGCGCCTGGACCGCCTCGCCGACGCGGAAGCGCACCACGTCGGCGAGCCCCAGCGTCGCCAGGTGGCGGCGGGCGCGGCGCGAGAGCTCCTCGTCCCAGACCACGTGGTGCACGACGCCCCCGCCGTTCTCCCTGACGGCCCGCGCGAACCAGGCCGTCGAGTACCCGTAGCCCGAGCCCAGCTCGAAGACCGAACGTGCACCGCACACCCGCGCCATCAGGTAGCAGAACTGCCCGGCCGCCGGCCCGACGATGGGGAAACGGTGCTCGCGTGCCCAGGCCTCCATCGCCTGCATCTCCGGTGGTCGCGGCGGCACCAAGTGGTCGAGGTAGTCGTGCAGGTAGCGCGGCAATGGGTCTCCTGCCATGGGCCTCTGCCTCCTCATCCTGTGCAGCGGTCGTCCCGCCCCGACACCCGGCCGGGATCGCGGGCGGCCCGCGGAGCCCCGCCCAGCATCCGCACGCGCCGCCACGCAGTCAGCGCGGCCTGCACGTCACCGGGGGCAGGACGCCAGCGACCGTACCGCACGCGCTCGTACGCCCACGTCAGGGCCTCGATCTCGCTTCCGGCCTGCGGGCAGCGGCCACCCAGCCGCGGGGCGTACTCGCGGGGCGTCGCCCATGCCGGCCGCGGCGCGCCCAGGCTCGCACCCCAGGCCAGCACATCGCGGTAGATCCGCCTGATCGTCCCGGCACCTCCACCGGCCAGCTCGTCCCGTTCGCGCGTGGCCGACCGGCGGCGCGTCAGCACTCCTGCCAGCCGCGTCAGGGCCTCGCGGGTCGACCACACCGACTCGTGCTCGTCGGCGTCGGACGGCTGCGGCCGGCGCCGCCCCAGGACCACCGTCACAGCCATGCCCAGCACCAGCGCCGCGACCAGAACCGTCGTCAGGCTCCACCGGGCGCCTTCGACCACGTGCGGGTGGACCTCCAGGTCGCGCAGTCGGCGCAGCAGGTCGCCCAGGGCCGTCGACGGCACGTCGCCCGGTGCCACCTGGCGCCAGGGCAGGCGCGCCAGCACCAGCAGCACCAGCCGGGCGACGACGCTGGCCACCAGGAACAGCACGACGAACAGTCCCTCCACGAGCGGCAGCAGCGGCGTCACCACCAGGCGCAGGGCACGCTGCAGGTCCACCGTGATCACGCCGGCCACCGCACTGGCCGTGCCCACGACCATCCCCACCACGCCCAGCACTAAAAGCGGCCAGTCGCGGCGCGAGGACGCCGCCGCGGCATCGAGGCCGCGCGCCCAGATCGTCCACAGCCGCGCCAGGGCCAGCGCCGCGAGCCCCACGGCGAAGAACGCCAGGAACGAGGCCGGCAGCGCGCCGCCGGTCGCCGCGAACGCCCGCGTGTCCCCGTAGAGCAGCGCGGCCACCACGTAGAGCACGACCATCGCGACGCCGGTTCTGTACGCCTCCTCCAGCGCCACCGCATCGACCGCCCGCATGCCCAGCACGAGCCCCCGCCACCACAGGCACGCGGCAGCAGCCGCGCCCGCCACGGCCTGCGGGACGTCCGGCAGCACGGCATGGGTGGCGATCAGCAGGCGCCACAGCCAGCCCAGCGCCCACAGCGGCACCTCGGCGTAGTACTGCTGGTGAACGGCCAGAAGCCCGATCGCCAGCCCCAGGGCCACCAGCGTAGTCCGGGCACGGACAAGGATTAGCATGCGCCCGGTCACCGCGCGGGCGGCGACGTCTCCACCGAGCAGCAACAGCAGCACCCAGACCCCTGGCAGCAACGCCTGCCCCGGCCCGTAGAACGCCGCGCCCACGACGCCCAGCCACGGGGCGAGCCAGCAGTACTCCATCACGACCCGCGCAACGGGCAGCAGCGACGCCGGGCCGTAGCGGGCAGCGGCGCCGTCGGGTACGGGGCGCCCAGGGGACGTCTCGGGGGCCCCGGCATCGGGAGAGCGGTCGGCCTGCGCCGACAACCGGTTACGCTGGCCGGATGGTCTCCATCGCACGCCAGCCCGCCTCCTCCCGCACACGCCACGTCGGCACGCCCCACCCCGGGTCCTCCACCTGGTCGCCGACCAGGATCACCGTCACCGCATGTCCCGCCGCGCGCAGGCGGCGCACACCCATCGCCAGTATCGGGTCCACCACCGCCGTCACCACCACTGCCGTCGACCCCCAGGGCAGGGCGCCGCTCTCCAGGGACATCAGCTCACCAAGCGGCATCATTGGCGTGGGGAGGACCCTGGCCAGCGCGTCCAGGATCGTGCGGAGGTGCCCGGTGCCCAGCGCCGGCGCGATGCGCACGCGCCGGACCGCCTCGCGGACGTACCCGTTGGCGATCAGCCCCACCGGGTACCCCGCCGTGGTCGCCCATGCCGTGACCGATGCAGCCACCATGATGGCCAGCTCCAGCAACGGCCGTACGAACCCCCGATACTCCGCATAGGCCCCCAGCGTGTCCAGGTTCAGGAAGACGACCACCCGGTGGGTGGCCGTGGCCTCGTACACGCGGCTCTGCAGCCGCCCCAGCCGGGCCGTCGCCTTCCAGTGGATGCGCCGGTACGGGTCGGTGGTCTGGTAGGCGCGCACGCCCACCGTGCGGGCCGGATCCTCGAGGAGCGGGCGGGGCATCGCAGCGTCGCCCAGGGGATGTCGCGCCGGGAGCCCCAGCGCGACCAGCGGCACGACCCGCGGGTACACCACCAGGTGATCGACCTGGGGCAGGTCCACCGCGCGCGAGGTGGTCCCAAACAGGTCGCCGGACCGCACGCGTACCGGCCCCAGCGGGAAGTAGCCGCGCGCGGTGCAGTGCAGAGGAACACGCCGGCGCACGCGCTGGTACCACCGCAGGGTGAACAGGTGGACCAGGTGCTGACGGCGCTGGCGGACGCTGGGTACGACGCGCCCCCGCTGCGGGACGACCTCCTCGGGCAGTTCATCCGTGACCTCGAGCCACGCCAGCGGCAGCACCTTCCGGTTGGTGACCTCCAACGTCAGGACTACCTGCTCGCCGGGGAACGCGCGGCGCGGCGCCAGCACGCGGCGCACCTCCACGCCGACCAGACACGTGCGGTGCGACAGGTACGAGACCGCGGCGCCCAGCAGCAGCACGGCGCCCACCAGGACGACCCCGCCGGCCTGGACACCGAGACCCACCGCCAGCAGCACCGCGCCCAGGACCAGCCACCCTTGCGTGAACACGCGCCCTGTCGCCTCCACCCCGTCCGCCGGACCCACCCGCTGCCGGGCCGACGACGCCAGCAGCCGCCCTACGAACGCACGTCCCGCTCCACCGGTGCAGGAACGCTCTGCACGACCTCGGCCACGATCTCCTGCGCGGTGCGATCCCGCAGCCGGGCCCCGCTGCCAACGACGAGCCGGTGCGCCATGACGGGCGCAGCCACCGCCTTGACGTCGTCGGGCAGCACGAACGCCCGGCCCCGGATCGCCGCCAGCGCTTGCGCGGCGCGATGCAACGCCACGCTGCCCCGTGGTGATACCCCCAGCTCGACCTCCGGATGCGTCCGCGTCGCGCGGGCCAGGGCCACGATGTACGCCTCGACCACGGCGCTCAGGTGCACGTCGCGCACGGCCCGCTGGGCGGCGAGCACGTCCTCGGGCGCGGTGACGGCCGGCAGCGCGTCCACGGCGGGGGCAACGCGCTGCCGGCGCAGGATCTCCTGCTCGTCGGCCGCCGATGGGTACCCCAGCACCAGACGGAGCAGGAACCGGTCGAGCTGCGCCTCGGGCAGCGGGAACGTCCCCTGGAGTTCGACCGGGTTCTGCGTGGCCAGGACGATGAACGGTCGGGGGAGGGGGCGGGACGTCCCCTCGACCGTCACCTGCCGCTCCTCCATGCTCTCGAGCAGCGCCGACTGGGTGCGCGGCGTCGCCCGGTTGATCTCGTCGGCCAGCACCACCTGGCTGAACACCGGGCCGGGGCGAAATTCGAACTGCTGGGTGCGCTGGTTGAAGTACTCGAGACCGGTGACGTCGGAGGGCAACAGGTCCGGTGTGCACTGCAGGCGGCGAAAGGTACAGCCCAGCGACCGGGCCAGGGCCTTGGCCAGCAACGTCTTGCCGGTCCCGGGCACGTCGTCGATGAGGACGTGCCCTTCGCACAGCACGGCCACCAGCGCGAGCTCGATCACGTCGGCTCTCCCGACGAACACCCGCTCGACGTTGGCCCGCACCCGGCGGGCCAGGGCGGCCACCGCGGCGACGTCCATGGGTGCGGGCTTCGGCGCCCCGTGCCACCGCCCCTGTGCCGGCCCCGCGGGAATCCAGGGGGGCGACAGCGTACCCATACTCCGATGAACCGGGAGTACCACCACTGGGTCAGCCCCGCCCTGGGGCGCTCCATGGAGACGCTGGTGTTCGGACACGCCGGCGCGCCGGTCCTGGTCTTCCCCACCACCATGGGCCGGTTCTACCAGTACGAGGACTTCGGGATGGTGGCGGCGCTGGCTCCCAAGATCGACGCCGGCCTGCTGCAGCTCTTCTGCCCCGACAGCGTCGATGCCGAATCGTGGTTCAACCGCGCGGTCCCGCCGCGCCAGCGGGTCCTGCGCCACCTGGACTACGAGCGCTACATCGTCACCGAGTACCTGCCGTTCATTCGCCAGCGCAACAGCGGTCCGCTGCTCGTCACCGGCACGGCGTTTGGCGCCTACCACGCCGCCAACCTGGCCTTCCGGCACCCCCACCTGGTCACCAAGCTCGTGGCGCTGTCGGGCCGCTACGACGTCAAGGGGCTCCTCGACGGCTACTACGACGACGACGTCTACTTCAACTGCCCGGTGGACTACCTGCCCAACCTCACCGACGAGACCTACCTGGCGCCGTTGCGCCGCATGGAGATCGTGCTGGTGACCGGCGAGCACGACCTGGCACGCCAGCCGTCCCAGTTCATCGCCGACGTGCTGACCGCCAAGGGCGTGCCCGCACGGTGCATCGTCTGGTGGAACTACACCCACGACTGGCCGTTGTGGCGGGAGGCGATTCCGCACTATCTGTAGCCACGCCCACCTGCAGCGCCTGCTCGCAGACCTTCGCAGGGTGGCCGCGGGGACGCTGTCGACGCTCGCGGGAATCGTCGCGCCTGCAGCGATCGCCTGCAGACCCCGCACGGGGCTGCACTGACGGTGACCGCAGGACACCGCTGGAGGCTGCGGGCGTACTCTCCTACCTCTCAACCGCAGCGGGTTGCGCCGACCGTCTCTTGCGACGGGACGGGCAGCACCGGCGCCTCGTGGGTGACCGGGGTCAAGCAGAGATCCGCAGCAGCTCCAACCGTTCGAAGAAGTCGGGGAAGGTCTTGCGCACGCAGGGCCAGCCCGCGATCCGGACACCGGGCACACGCAGCCCGACCAGCGCAAAGGCCATGGCGATGCGGTGATCGTCGTAGGTGACGACGGTCGCCGGCCGGACCGGGCGCGGCGTGACCCGCAACCCGTCGGCGAACTCGTCGACCTCCTGCCCCAGACGCCGGAGCTCCGCGGCGGTCGCGGCCAGGCGGTCCGACTCCTGGTGGCGGATGTGCGCCACGCCCCGGATCCGCGTCGGCCCGTCGGCGAACGGGGCCAGGGCCGCCAGCGTCATGGTCTGGTCGCTCATCGCCGCCAGGTCGACGTCGACGGCGTGCAACAGCGGCGGGCCCTCGACCGCGAGCGCATCCGCAGCGCGGGTCGCCCGGCAGCCCATCGCCTCCAGGAGGTCCACGAACCGTACGTCCCCCTGCAGCGACGCCGCAGACAGCCCGGGGACCTCGACGCGGCCGCCGGTGAGGGCTGCGGCGGCGAAGAAGTACGCCGCGCTGCTCGCGTCGGGTTCGATGGCGTAGAGGCGCGCCCGGTACCGCTGTCCGGCCCGCACGCGGAACCGGTGCAACCCTTCGCGCTCGACCTGCACGCCGAACGCCGCCATGACCGCTATCGTCATCTCGACGTAGGGCGCGCCCACCAGCGGGCCGTCCACCACCAGCTCCACGTCGGCCCGCGCGTAGGGCGCGGCCAGCAACAGCCCCGAGAGGAACTGACTGCTGGTCGCGCCGCGCACCACGGCGCGCCCACCCGCCAGCCCGGCCGCATCCACCACCACGGGCGGGCACCCGCGGGTGGCGGCGGCCCGGACGCCCAACGCGCCCAGCGCGTCCACCAGATCCTGCACGGGCCGCTGCCGCATCCGGGCGTTGCCATCGACGACGAACCGCCCGACCCCCAGCGCGACCACGGCGGTAAGGAACCGGGCCACCGTCCCGGCGCCACCGGCGTCGAGGGTCGCGCCGCGGGCCGGGAGCGCGCCGCCGCAGCCGTCCACGTGGATCGTCTGGGCGGCGGTGTCCACTGCCACGGCCACGCCCAGCCGTCGCAGGGCGTCGACCATGGCCAGCGTGTCGTCGCTGAACAGCGCATTGACGAGGGTGGTGCGCCCCTCAGCCAGCGCCGCTGTCACCAGGGCGCGGTTCGTGAGGCTCTTGGACCCCGGCAGCGCCACACGCGCGCGGGGAGGCCGACCCAGAGGCCGGATCTCCCGCACCGGCTCGTCAGGGAGCGCCATCCGATCGCTCCGGCGCCGCGTCGGGCGCTGCAGTGGGGCGAGGGGTGCTCCCTGTGGTCCGCCCCGAGACGGCCAGGTCGGGCCGCAACTGCGCTGCGGCGCCGAGGTAGACATGGACGATCTCCTCCGGGGCGCGCGGGGTGTTCCAGAGCATCAGCACGCGAATACACCGCGGCAGTGCCCCCGGCACGTCGATCTCCACCCCGGAGATCAAAGGAACCGAGGCCCACCCCAGCTGGCGGGCGGCTTCCGCCGGAAAGGCCGCCGTGAGATCGCGCGTGGCGGTGAAGACGATGGCGGCGAGCTCGTGGGGTGCCACGTCGTTGGCTTTGGCCATCTCCACCAGCAGCCGCCGCGTGGCGTCCAGAATGGCCTCCTCCGTGTTGGCCTCAGCCGTCACCGCACCGCGCACGCCCCGCACGTGCATCAGCGCTCCTCCCTCCGGCGCGCCTGGAGCAGCAGGGCAGCGGCGTGCACGCCCAGCACCATGGTGATCGGCCCGAACCCCGTGATCACCCCCGCGCACACCGCGGTGAGCAGCGACGTGTGGCGGAAGGGCTCGCGCCGCGCGACGTTGGAGAGGTGGCACTCGATGACGGGCAGGCCGATCGCTGCCACCGCGTCGCGCAGGGCCACCGACGTGTGCCCCAACCCGCCCGGGTTGAGCACCACGGCGTCGTAGCGTTCCCGCGCCGCGTGCAGACGGTCGATGAGGGCGCCCTCGTGATTGGACTGGAAGAACTCCACCTCCAGCCCGAGACCCTCCGCCGCCTGTGCCACCTGGCGGTTGAGCGCCTCGAGGGACAGTGCCCCATAGTGCTGGGGCTCCCGCTCGCCCAGCAGGTTCAGGTTGGGCCCGTACATCACGAGGACTCTTGGCACGCCAGCAGGACCTCCCGCATCATGGCATCGTCCACCTCGACCCCGACCCGCGCCCGCCCGAGGCCCTCGGGCAGCGTGCACCGCAGCCGACCGCCGCGGCGTTTCTTGTCCAGGCGCAGTGCGTCCACCAGGGGCTCCACGGGCCCGGCGGGCACCGCCACCGGCAGCCCCAGGCGCGCCAGCAGCGCGTCCTGCCGCGCCGCGTCCCCTGCGGTCAGCAGCCCCAGGCGCACCGCCAGCGCGGCCTCCACCCGCATGCCGATGGCCACCGCCTCCCCGTGGACGAACCGCCCCGGCAGCGCCGCTTCCAGGGCGTGTCCCACCGTGTGCCCGTAGTTGAGGACCTCGCGGGGTCCGGCCTCCCGTTCGTCGGCTTCGACCACCTTGGCCTTCAACGCGACGCAGCGCGCCACGACCTCTTCGAGCACCGCGGGGGTCCAGCGGTCCCCGGTCGCGGCGTGCTGCTCCAGCAGACCCAGCAAATTCGCATCCAGCACCATGGCGTACTTCACCACCTCGGCCAGCCCTGCCCTCCACTCGCGCAGCGGCAGACTGCGGAGCGTGGCCACGTCGGCCACGACCAGGGCCGGCTGGTGGTAGACGCCGATCAGGTTCTTGGCCCGCCGGTGATTGACGGCGGTCTTGCCACCGACGCTGCTGTCGACCTGCGCCAGCAGTGTCGTCGGCAGCTGGACCAGGCGCACCCCCCGCATGTAGACGCCGGCCACGAACCCCGCCAGGTCGCCCACGACGCCCCCGCCCAGCGCCAGCACCGTCGTGTCCCGCTCCAGCCCCACGGCGGCCATGCGGTCGATGACGCGCGCCGCCTGCGACAGGTGTTTCGCTCGCTCCCCCACTGGCACGGTGAGCACGACGGGCCGGAGGCCGGCAGCCTCCACGGCTGCCGTCACCATCGGGCCGAAACGCCGGGCGAGCGCCCCGTGGGTGACGATCGCAGCCGCCCCGCGCACCCCGAGGCGCCGCAGGTCCTCGCCCAGCAGTGCCAGCGCGCCAGCACCGACCTTGACATCGTAGACCACGCCCCCTGCCCGGACCCGCACCGTCCGCCGCCGTTCGTCCAGAGCGGCCACCACGGCGTCTGCGACCGCTTCCGGCGGCGCGCTGGCGTCCACCGTGATCGTGCCGGCTGTGTAGAAGCGCTCGCGCTCGGCCAGCAGCCGGGCCAGCGCCGCGCGCGGGTCGTCCCCCAGCAGCGGACGCGCCGGGTCACCCCCCACGCGGGCGACAAGCACGTCCAGCGGCGCGCGCAGGTACACCACCGGCCCCGCAGCGTGCAGCAGCCGCCGGCTGGCCGCCGCGACGATGGCCCCGCCGCCCGTGGCGATCACGACCCGCGATCGCCGGGCGACCTCCCGCACCACGGCCTGTTCCACGCGGCGGAAGTACGCCTCTCCGCGGTCCCGAAACAGCTCGGCGATGCTGCGCCCTTCGCGGGCGGTGATCACCGCATCGGTGTCCACGAACGTCCAGCCCAGCCGCCGGGCCAGCGCGGCACCGACCGCGCTCTTCCCCGCGCCCATGGGACCCACCAGCGTGACGGCGCGCATTACCGCCACCACGTCTGTCGCACGCGGCGCCATTCCCGCCGCAGCAGGCCGAACGCCAGCCGGTCGTAGACGCCGTCGGCGGCCACGTAGGCCTCCCGGAACCTGGCCTCGAGGCGAAACCCCAGCCGGCGCGCCAACCGTACCATACGCGTGTTCCCCGACCACGTGCGCAACCCGATACGGCGCAGGGGCATCTCGGTCAGCAGGTGCTCTACCCACAGGCCCAGCGCCTCGAACCCGTAGCCGTGCCCCCAGTCCCGCGCCGAGTAGATGGCGATCCCCACCTCGAGCCACTGTGTGCGCTCGTCCACCCAGTACCGCGACACGGTCCCGATCGGCCGCGCGGACCGCGTCTCGATCACCATCCGTCGGGGCGGCGACGCCTGCTCGCGGACCAGGAACGCTACCCGGGCGGGAATGCGCCGCAGCTCGTCCGGTTGCGGCCGTCCTTCCCAGGGGGCGTCCCACCGCCACCACGACCCGCGCGCCATGGCCTGCACGAGCCACCGCGCGTCGCCCGGCTGGAACTCACGCAGGTGCACCTTGCGTCCCACGATGGTCAGCACCGGAGCTCACCACGACGAACGCGGCGGCGAATAGCGCGGTCCCCGCACGCGCACCAAGCCCCGGCACCCCTCACGGCGCCCGGCGGATCTCGGCCATGTACGCCTCGTAGGCGCGCCGGACGTGTCCCATGGCGTCGCCCCCGAACTTCTCGAGAAACGCATCGGCCAGCACGTAGGCCACCATCGCCTCGCCGATGACGCCCGCCGCCGGAACGGCGCAGACGTCGCTGCGCACCACCACTGCCTCCACCGGTTCCTTGGTGCGCAGGTCCACCGAGCGCAGCGGCGTGCGCAGGGTCGAGAGGGGCTTCATCGCCCCTCGCACGACCAGCGGGTCGCCGCTGGTGACGCCCCCCTCCAGTCCGCCCGAGCGGTTGGTCTGCCGGTAGAACCCGCGGGCCGGGTCGTAGAAGATCTCGTCGTGGGCCCGGCTGCCGGGCGTCCGGGCGGCCTCGAACCCCAGGCCGATCTCCACGCCCTTGATGGCGTTGATCGACATCAGCGCCGCGGCCAGGCGGGCGTCCAGCCTGCGGTCCCAGTGCACGTAGCTGCCCAGCCCCGGGGGCAGTCCCAGCGCCACCACCTCGAACACGCCCCCCAACGTGTCCCCACGCTCCCCGGCGGCGTCGATGGCCGCCATCATGCGGCGCTCGGCCTCCGGGTCCACGCAGCGCACCGGAGAGGCTTCCGCGCGTTCGGCGATCTCCTCCCACCGCGCCGGCCGTGCGCGGACCACCTCGCCCCCGATCTCCGTGACGTGGCTGAGGATCTGCACTCCGAACGCGGCGAGAAAGCGCCTGCAGACGGCGCCGACCGCCACCCGCGCCGCGGTCTCGCGGGCGCTGGAGCGCTCCAGCACCCGGCGCACGTCGTCGAACCCGTACTTCAGGGCTCCCACCAAGTCGGTGTGCCCCGGCCGCGGCCGCGTGATGTCGGGTTCGTCCGGTCGCCAGTCCCGGTTCTCGATCCAGAGGGCCACCGGCGCGCCAATGGTCTCGCCACGGATCACCCCGGCGATGATCTCCACGCGGTCCTGCTCGATCTGCATGCGGCCGCCCCGGCCATAGCCGCGCTGCCGGCGCGCCAGCTGGGCATTGATCTCGTCGGCGTCGACGGGGACGCCCGCCGGGAGGCCTTCCAGCGTGGCCACCAGCGCACGCCCGTGCGACTCGCCCGCCGTGAGAAACCGCAACATGCAGTACCCTCCGCCTCCGTACCTGGTGTCCGCGCCGTGACCCCGCACCCCCACCGCCTCCCGCAGCGCGGCTGCGCGACGACCGACGGTAGGACGGCACGTCGTACGCGCCGTATCGTTCAGCATACCGACAAGCCCTTCGCCAGAACAAGGAGGGCACGCTGAGCGCCTACATCCTCCGCCGGCTGGTCCTGACGGTCCCGACAGTCCTGGGCGTCCTGGTGGCCGTGTTCCTCCTCATCCGCCTCGTTCCCGGCGACGTCGTCACCCAGCTGATCGGACTGGAAGCGTCCATCTCGCCACAGCGGGTCGCCGAACTCCGCCGGCTCTTCGGCGTCGATCGCCCCCTGCACGTGCAGTTCGGCGACTACCTGCGCAGCGTGCTCCGCGGTGACCTGGGCCGGTCCCTCCGCACCGGCCGGCCCGTGGGGCCCGAACTGCGGCGGCGGTTTCCGGTGACGGTGCAGCTGGCGGTCACGGGCATGGTCGTCGCCGTCGGCATCGGCGTGCCGCTTGGGATCCTGGCCGCCCTGCACCGGGGCCGGCTGACCGACTACCTGGCGACGACCTTCGTCCTGCTGGGCCTCTCGGTGCCGTCGTTCTGGCTGGCGGTGCTGCTGATCCTGTTGTTCGCCCTCCGGCTGGGCGTGCTTCCCCCGACCGGGTACGTCTCCCCGGGGGAGGACCTGTGGGCGAGCCTCTGCCACATGGCGCTCCCGGCCCTCTCGCTCGGACTGGTCCTGGCAGCCGCCAGCACGCGCATCGTGCGCAGCAGCCTGCTGGAAGTGCTCGGCCGACACTACGTCCGGACGGCCCGTGCCAAGGGCCTGGCCGAGCCGGTGGTGATTCTCCGGCACGCACTGCGCAACGCCCTGATCCCGGTGGTCACCGTGCTGGGGCTCCAGTTCGGGACGCTGCTCGGTGGCACGGTGATCATCGAACAGATCTTCGGCCTGCCCGGCATCGGACGCTACGCGTTGGAGGGCATCAACCTGCGCGACTATCCGGTCGTTCAGGGGGCAGTGCTCGCCATCGCGCTGGCGTTCACCCTGGTCAACCTCGCGATCGACGTCTGCTACGGCCTCCTCGATCCGCGCATCCGCTACCAATGAGCACTGCGGCCTCCCTGTCCGCCCCGCGACACCGGTCCCCGGTCTGGCGTCGGCCCGGCGTCGTCGGGCGACTGGCGCGCCACCCCAGCGCGCGGCTGGGGACCGCGCTGCTGCTGGTGGTCGTGGGCGGCACCCTGGGCGCCCCGTACCTAGCCCCGGCCGACCCGCTCCGCATCGCACCCGAACAGCGGCTGGCCCCCCCGAGCCTGTCGCATCCCCTGGGTACCGACCTCTACGGCCGGGACACGTTGAGCCGGGTGCTGTACGGCGGTCGCATCTCGCTGGCAGTCGGGGCTCTGTCCGTCGGCCTGGCGCTTGTGGCGGGTGGCGCGTTGGGGGCGGCCGCGGGCTACTGGGGCGGCTGGCTGGACAGTGCCGTCATGCGCCTGGCCGACGTGCTCCTGGCGTTTCCCGCCATCCTGCTCGCCATCGGGCTGCTGGCCTTCCTGGGCGGTGGCTTCTGGAACGTTGTCCTGGCCATCGCCCTGGTCTATACTGCCCCCATGGCACGCGTGGCCCGGGCTGCCGTCCTCGCCGTCCGCCACGAAGAGTTCGTCACGGCCGCCGCAGCGATCGGCGGCAGCGCCTCCCGGATCCTCCGCCGCCACATTCTACCCAACGCGGCAGCGCCGCTCATCGTGGAGAGCAGCCTCCGCCTCGCCCTGGCCGTCCTGGCCGAGGCGGCGCTCTCCTTCCTGGGATTGGGCACACAGCCACCGGCGCCCAGCTGGGGGCAGATGATCGCGGAGGGCCGCGCCGTGATGACGTTCACCTCGTGGCCGGCTGTGGGCCCCGGACTGGCCATCACCGTGACCGTGCTGGGCTTCAACCTGCTCGGCGACGGTCTTCGGGACGCCCTCGATCCACACACGGCTGTACCGTGACTCCACGTGCAGGGGGGATGCCGATGTATCTGCTCACGCTGGTCCTGATCGCCGGACTGCTCGCCGGCCTGGTGCCGCTCTCCGCACCCGCGCAGCCAACGGGCCCGCGCTACGGCGGGACCCTGCGCGCGGGCATGCAGACCGACCCCGTGGGCTTGGATCCGCACCTCACCACCGCCACGGCCACCCGCAACATGATGGAGAACGTCTACGACACGCTGGTGTTCGTCACCAGCGAGGGCCGCTACGCCCCTGGCCTGGCCGAGGCGTGGCAGGTGTCTCCGGACGGCCTGACCTGGACGTTCACGCTGCGCCGTGGGGTGAAGTTCCACAACGGCCGCGTCATGACCGCCGAGGACGTCGCCTACTCCATCAACCGGATCCGCGACCCGCGCACCCGGTCGCCGCGCGCCGGCGACTTCGCGGAAGTCGACACCATCGCCACCCCCGATCCCCACACCGTGGTGATCAGGCTCAAGCGTCCGTTCAGCCCGCTGCTGGCCAAGCTGGCGTTCTCGACCAACGTGATCGTGCCGCGGGAAGTCGTCGAGCGCGACGGCGACCTCAACACCGCCCCGACCGGTACCGGCCCGTTCCGCTTCGTGGGCTACACCCCCCAGCAGCGCCTGGTCCTGGTGCGCAACGGCGACTACTGGGAACGCGACGAGACGGGGCGCCGGCTGCCCTACGTGGACCGCATCGAGTTCGTCTTCCTGCCCGATGCGGTCGCCCGCGCCACCGCGCTGCGCGCCGGAGCCGTCGACTGGATCGAGTACGTCCCCGCCTCGGAGGTCCGCAGCCTGCGCGCCGATCCCAACATCGAGGTCGTGGGCGGGCTGTCGGCCAACTTCCGCGCCATCTACATCAACAACGCCGTGGCGCCTTTCACCAACGTCAAGGTCCGGCAGGCCATGGCGTGGGCGGTCAACCGGAAGGAGATCGTCGACACGGCGTTGTTCGGCGTCGGCGGCATCGAGGCCACCGCCACGACCATCCCTCCGGGCAACTTCTACGCGCTGCGCCGACGCGTGTACGACCGGGTGGACCTGGAGCGTGCGAAACGGCTGTTGGCCGAAGCCGGTCACCCCAACGGCTTCGAGGCCGACCTCTACGTCACCAGCACCTACGACTTCCTGCGGACGCCCGCCGAGGTCCTCCAGGCGCAACTGGGCCGTATCGGCATCCGGCTGCGCATCCAGGCCGCCGACTGGAGCGTCTACCTGCCCACGATGTTCCAGAAGCGGTACACGCTGTCGATCCTGGGCACCTCGGGGCAGGTCGACCCCGACGACTTCCTGTACCCGTCGTTCCGCACCGGGGCCGGTCTCAACCTGGTGAACTACTCCGACCCGCAGGTCGACCGGCTGCTCGACGAGGGCCGCGCGGCCAGCACTGAGGCCCAGCGCAAGCGCATCTACGACCAGCTCCAGCTGCGGATCCTGGAGACATCACCCATGGTCTTCCTGTTCCACTCGACCCAGTACGAAGCCGTACGCCGCCACGTGCAGGGGTTCGAGCACTGGCCCAACACCTCGTATCTTGGGCTACGGCGTACGTATCTGACACGGTAGGACCGCCGCCGATGCGGGATACCCGTGGAGTCGTCGCACGCCGTGGGGCTTGCCCCTGCAGGGGTACCGTACGCGGACGGGGCGTGACGTAACCTCTGGCGAGGTCGCGCCCGGATACGCCGCGCGCCCTTCAGGCGCGCGTGCTGGTGGGCAGACGGGGCGTGGCAACGGGGCGGCGCGCACAACCATGCGCGTCGCCCCGGAACCCGGTCCACCCTCGCCGCCTCTCACCGCGGCATCCCCACGAACGTCTCCGCAAACCCCGGTGCCACGAACGCCACCGTCCGCCCGCCCACGACGCCCCGGACCGTGTACCGCCCTCGCAGTTGCAGGAACACCTCGCGGCCCGGCGGCGCCCGCTCCAGAGCGTCGGTACCCACCCCTTCCGCTGGCCGCAGCGGCGTCGCGGTGACCGCCAAGACCGCAAACTGCACGTCGAGCCAGTCGCCGGCATCGCTCGTGGCTCGGTAGGTCAACCGCCGGGGCACCCGTACCGCTCGGTCGCCGATCCGCGGGCCGGCGAACCACCCCTCACGTTCCGGCTCGGGTGCGCGTAACACCCCCAGGACACCCGGACGCGGTGCACCCACCGCATACACCGACACCACCATCTCACGCAAAGGCCGGGACGCGTGCCGGATGCTCCCGGCCAGCAGCGCCACCTCCGGTGTGCTCACTGCGCCCCACTCCCACGTGATCCCGGACCAGGCACCCCAGTTGTGGTCGTGGTAGCCCACGGCGTCCACCGCCACCGTCTCGCCGCCCCCCTGCACCGTCCCCGTCACCGCCGCCCGCAGTGCGGGCACGACGTAGCCCGACCGCACCACCCCGGTGTCCAGCTCCAGCGGCGGGAGGTAGGCGTGCGGGACCGGCCGCCACACCAGGTCCGCCACGAACCCCCGACGCCGCAGGCGCACAACGTAGGCGCCGTGGCGCAGGTCGACCCGGTGCGGCCCGGCGACGAGCGCGGCCCCGGTGATGGGCAGCACGGTCTGGTCGTGTCGCTCGGCCCACCGCACCGGCGGCCGGCCCGCCCGCCGCCACTCGACTGCGACCGTCACGCGGCGGTGCCGGTCAGCGATCATGCTGACGTACCCGTAGGACCCATCGGCAGTTGCCAGGTTGAAGTACCACCACTCGGCCCACGTGCGCCCCGCTGCACCCACAGGCGGTTCGTGGAACCGGTCCAGCCGTTCCAGGAGGACCGGCCACGGCGGGTCGACGTCGTCAGCGGCCGCCGGCAGGTCCACGGCCAGCGCGCTGCCCGCGCGGCGGGCCGCCTCCGACACCAAGCCGCCGGCCCGGGCGGTGTGCACGCGACCATCGGGGGTGCGCACGTACACCAGCTTGTCCACGATCTCGGGCGACGCCCCCGCGACGGTCCGCACATAGCGCGGCCCCAGCAGGACCTGGCGGGTCAGGAAGCGTGCGTGGGGGATCGCCAGGTACATGGCGGTCACGGCCCCCACCTTGAGCACCTCGGGATCCAGCCCCGCGGGCAGGAGGACCACGTCCCCGCCAGCCACCACGTCGCGGTCGCGGGCCTGCGCGAGGAGCGCGTCGCCCACCGCCAGCAACGCCACCATCACGGCCACCCCCAGCCCCACGCCGCCGAGCAACACCACCGTGCGCCAGGGCCGGTACAGCAGCGTGCGCGCGATCAACAGCGCAGCGCCCTTCATGCGCCCACCCGACCGTCGCGCATGCGCAGCACTCGTCCCGCGAGCGCGGCGATCTCCATGTTGTGGGTCACCACGACCACCGCGGTGCCGTCTTCGTGGAGCCGGCGCAGCAGGAGCCCGATCTCCTGCCCGCTGCGCTGGTCGAGCTCACCGGTGGGCTCGTCCGCCAGCACTAGCGCCGGCCGGTTGACCAGTGCCCGGGCGATGGCCGCGCGCTGCAGCTCGCCGCCGCTGAGCTGCCCCGGCCGGTGCGTGCGGCGGTGGCGCAGGTCAACGTAGGCCAGCACCTCGTCCACTCGCGTCCGCCGTTCCCGTGCCGGTACACCCGCCTCCAGCAACGGCAGGGAGACGTTCTCCTCCACGTTCAGCATCGGGAGCAGGAAGAAGCGCTGGAAGACAAAGCCGATCCGGTGCAGACGCAGCGCCGAGAGAGCGGCGTCGGACAGCCGGTGGGTGGACAGCCCGAAGAGCCGCACCTCGCCGGCGCTGGGCAGGTCGACACCGCCCATCAGGTGCAGCAGCGTCGACTTGCCACTGCCTGAGGGCCCTACGATCGCCACGAACTCCCCGGGGTGCACCTGCAGCGACACGTCGCGCACAGCCGTCACCGTGGCGCCGTCCACCGCGTAGGTACGGGTCGCGTGCACGACGTCCACCACCGGCTCGTGTGGCGCGCGCGCCGCCAGGTGCCGTGCTACCGCCGGCCAGCCGTCCTGCCGCCGCGCCCACGTCCGCACCACCCTCAGCGCTCGCAGGTCACAGCACCTCCTGGTGCAGCGTCGTCGCGACGTTCAACCGCCCGGCCACCCACGCCGGGTAGACCGCACCCAGCGCGGCGGTGAATACCACGAGTCCCGCAGCGCGCACCGCGGCCGTCGGTGTGACCACGAAGAAGCGCAGGCTCTGGGGAATCCCCGGCGTCGTCCGCAGGATCCCGTCGAGGACCGTGCCCACGCCCATGCCCAGCAACAGCGCCAGGGGCACGCTCGCCAGCGCCAGCACGAGTCCTTCGGCCAGCACGAGCTGCGCCAGTCGCAGGCGCGCCAGCCCCACGGCGCGCAGCATCGCGAGCTCGCCCAGCCGCTCACCGATGGCCACCGTCAGCACCGCTCCGACCAGCAACCCCGCCAGCAGCAACCCCACACCGCTCAGCACCACGGCAAAATGGCGGAAGTACATGAGCTGGCGGCGCACCTGGGCCAGCAGCCGCTGGACGGACAGCGCCTCCAGCGTGGGGAACGTGGCGGCCACCCACCCCGCGAGGCGGTCGGGGTCGGCGGCCGGCCGCAGTTTGACCGCGAGGAACGACGCCGCGCCGGGGTCGACCCCGAGGAGGTCACGCAGCGCGCCGATGGGCATGGCCAGCGAGCGTTGCCCCTGCAGGTCGAAGACGAACTCGGCGATGCCGTCCACGCGCACGTCGCGCGCCCGCAGCACCGCCCCCGTCTGGGGATCGCGCCGCGCGGCCAGCCGCACCCGCGCGCCCGGCCGCAGGCCGAACGCGCTGGCCAGGCGGGGATTCACCAGCACACCGCCTGCCGGTGCGGCGCCACGCGGCCGCACGAGGCCTCCGGCGTCCCCCTGCACGCCCACGACCACCACCGGCACGGGGCCGGCAGTGGTCTCCAGGTACACCTGGTGCACCAGGACCGGCATCACCGCGGCCACGTCGGGGTGTCGTGTCAGCGCCCGCGCCACCGCATCCGCCTGTGGCAGCAAGGCCTCGGTGGCCAGCGGGAGCGTCCCCCGGAGGACGACGCGCACTTCGTAGCCCAGCGTGGCCAGGACCTCGCCGAAGCTGCGCTCGAGCCCGTCGCCCAGCATCGCCATGTCGAAGACCAGCGCGCCCGCCACGGCCACGCCCACGACCAGCAGCCCGGTCCGCCCCGGCGTCCGCCGCAGCACACCCCGCGCCAGGAACCACACCATCAGCGGCCGACGAGGTCCAGAGGACGGCGGCGTGCCAGCCGCGCCGCGGTGACCACGCCGGCGCTCAGCGCCACCACCACGGCCAGCGTGACGGCCCTGACGACCGTGCGCCCCTCCAGGCGCGCGAACACCAGCGCGCTGTCGAGGAGCGGTCGGTAGTAGGCGTTGATGCCCCAGGTCAGCACCGCCCCCAGGGCAACCCCGGCGGCCGTGCCCACCAGCGCCACCACGGCGGCCAGCCCCGCCACCGTCAGCCACACGGTCCCCGCTCCGATCCCGACCAGGCGCAGGGCACCCAGGTCCCGCCGCAGCTCCGACAGCTTCAGCGACACGATCGCCACGAGGAAGACCCCGCTGGCCAGCATGGTCACGGCCCCGATCGCCCGGTGAAACCGGGCGATCACCGCAAATGCCCGCGACGTGCGCTCGGCCAGGTCCGCGGCGGTGTACACGTCGGCACCGGCCACCATCGCCCGGAGATCGTCGCGCACGCGCGCGGGGTCCGCCCCGGCGTGGAGCCGGACGACGATGCGGTCGACGGTATCCTCCCGTCCCAGCACCGCTTCGAGAACAGACAGCGGCAGGCGCACCTGCGCCTCCTGCCTGGCAACGTCAGCCGGATGCTCCGGCCCCTCCCAGACGGCCACCACGCGCGCGCGTCGTGCACGCTTAAGGGACGGCTCGGCGCCGATCTCCACGAGATCTCCGACACGCAGCCCCAGCCGCGCGGCGGTGCGCGCGGACACGGCCAGGGGGACGGCCGATGCGTGCTGCCCGTCGTCGGCTGGCCCGCGGGCCCCGTCCCGGACCGCGGCCACGCCCGCTACCCGAACGCCGGCCCAAGTATCGGCTCCCGTCGCCCACGCCGGGCCCCCGACACCTGTACCCAGCCTGAGGGCACCTGCGGCGAGTGCAAGCGCCACGGCGACGAGCAGGATTCCCACCGTGACCCGCACGCGGGCTATGCCTTCTGGCGGAGCAGCGTCACCAGGTATCGCAGTTGCCCCAGGTGGTACGCGGCGTGCGCAATGGCGTGGAGGAGCGCGTAGGCCTTGGTTTCCCTCGCAGGTCCGGTGGACCGCTCGACCGGCACGTCGGCCAGCAGGTCTTGCGGACGGAGACTCTCCAGCACCTCGCGGGTGCCCGCCCGTACCCTGGCCAGCTCCGCCAGCACCGTCGCGCCATCGACCCGGTCGTGCTCGAACTCGCTGGCCCGTCGCCGGTGCGCCGGGCGTCCGCCGAGGACCTCGCCGATCCAATACCGCTCCGACCCCGCAACGTGCCGCAGGAGGATGCCGACGGTGTTGCGCAGGCCGGGGACCCGGCGGTTCAGCGCCTCGTCTGACAGCGGCGCCACCAGTTCGACGATCTGGCGGTGCAGATCGTCCAGCATCTTCCAGTGCGCGGCGATCAACGGATCCATCTCCATCCCCCTACGACCTCGCGCGCCGCCCGGCCGCCAGCATGGGCCGGTTCGCCCGGCCCCGTTCCGCCCCGACGTGCTACGCTCCGGACTGTCCGGACTCCCCCATGCTGGGGAGGCTCAGCTGCCGCGGTTCCTGATCGACCGTCTCCAGCAGCGGAATCTCCTCCCCGGCCACCGCCCCCAGTTCCCGGAACCGTCGCGCTGCGGGCAGCACGCGGCTTTCCAACGACCCCACGGCCTTGTTGTATGCCTCGGTCGCGCGCCCGAGCGCCTTGCCGATGGTGTTCAGGTGGTCCGCCAGCACGGCCATGCGCTCGTAGAGCTGTCGGCCGAGCTCGCTGATCTGCCGCGCGTTCTCCGCGATCTGCTCCTGCCGCCACCCGTAGCCCACGGCGCGCAGCACCGTCAACAGCGTCGTCGGCGTCGCCAGCACCACGCGACTGGCCATGCCGTCCTCGAGCAGCTGCGGATCGGCCTCCACCGCCGCCGCGAAGAACGACTCGCCGGGGATGAACATCACCACCAGCTCCGGCGTGCCCGGCAGGCGGTCCCAGTACGCCTTGTTGGCCAGCGCCGTCATGTGTCCGCGGAGCTGCTGCGCGTGCCGTTTGAGGGCCCCCTGGCGCGCCTCCTCGTCCACGGCGTTGACGGCGTCGAGGTAGGCGTCCAGCGGTGCCTTGGCATCCACGACGATCGACCGCCCGCCGGGCAGGTGGACGATGAGATCGGGCCGCAGGCGCGTTTCGCCATCGAGCGTTTCCTGCTCGACGTAGTCGATGTGCTCGGTCATCCCCGCGATCTCGACGACCCGCCGCAGCGTCGTCTCACCCCACCGCCCGCGCACCCGCGGGCTGCGGAGCGCCGCCACCAGGTTGCCCGTCTCCCGCTGCAGCTGCTGCTGCGTCGCGCTGAGGGCACGCAGCTGTTCCTCCAGGCTCCCGTACGCGGCCTGCCGCCGGCGTTCCAGGTCGGCCACCTGCTCCTCGTACCGCCGCAGCATCTCCTGCAACGGCTGGATCATGGCGCCCAGGGCCTCCTGCCGCTGGCCCAGTTCGCCCTTGGCCTCGTTGATCACGGCGCCCAGCGCCTGCCGCGCCAGGTCCAGGAACGACTGGTTGTTGCTACGCAGCGCCTCGGCGCTCAACGCCTTGAACGTATCGGTCAGGCGCACCGTGGCCTCCTCGAGCAACCGCTGCTGCGCCTGCAGGTTCTCCTGCGCCTGGACCAGCCGGGTCTGCGCCTCGATCCGGGCCTGCCGTTCCTGTTCCAGCGCCGACCGCGCCGCTGCCAGCTCGTGCTCCCGCTGCGCAAGGTGCTGCCGGAGCTCCGCGCCCACCCCTTCGGCCGCACTGAGCCGGCTGCGCACCTCGGCGAGCTCGCCAGCCGCTCCCGCCCGCGCCCGGGCGCTGGCCACGATCCACGCCACCGCCGCGCCCAGCCCGGCCGCCAGCACCGCCGCCAGCACCGCCCAGGTGACCTCGCCCACCCCGCTTCACCTCGCCGTCAGGCCAGCCGTTTCTCGACCACCAGCATGCCGTCCGGACACCATGGGTGCGGCGTGAATGCGACGCGCACACCGTCCACGGCCCGCGCGTCGGGCGCAAACACCGCTACCCGCCCGGCCCCGGCAGCACGGGCACGTTCGGCGATCGCTGCGAACAACGCCTGCTGGTGCGCCGCCATACCGGTCACCCACGAGACAACCGCATCCGTCCCGCGCACCGCGAACGCGGCCGTGCCCTCCGGCGGGTCGCCGGCCCGTAGCACGCGTCCGTCCTTGACGAGCCCGCGGACCAGCTCGGGTACGAGACGGCGAAACCGCCACCCCAGGGGCACGAGCCCGCGCCAGGCAGCCAGCACCGGCGCTGCACCGAGCATCGCGATCAGCGTCGGCACGTCTGCCTCGACCGCTGGCACCACCGGCGCCTCGAACGGGGACTCCAGCGGCCCCGCGGGCACGCCGGTCACCAGCACTATCGCGTCGCACGTCCGCTGAAATCCTGCACGCTCTGCGACGGCCGTGGCGGCGTAGTCGTGCCGGGGCACGGCAGTCCGCACAACCCCCGTCCCGTACCGTCGCGCCACCTCTTCCGCCGCGGCCACCAGTCGCCGGGCCACCCCGCGGCCACGTGCCGACGGCGCCACCCACAACCCTTCCAGCCAGGCCTCGTCGCGACCGACGACGACCACGTGTACGCGCCCGAGGACCTGCCCCTCTTCCTCGACGCTCACGAGGTGCCCGGGTTCCTCGGCCCAGGATGCCCACTCGGCGGGCAGCGCGTGCGGATCCGCGGGGAGCTCGTCGCGGAGTGGCGTGATGACGGTCTGCACCGGTCCCGACGGGTCCTACGAGCGCGATGCCTGCACCAGGCGGGCCAGGTCGGCGAAGAACACGCGGGCGACCAGACCGACGAAGAGTCCCACCGTCAACCGACGAAACCACCGGCGCGCGGCCGGACTCACGCCCGCTGCTTCCATCCGCGCCATCGCCAGGTGTCCGCCATCAAGCGGCACAAGGGGCAAGAGATTCGCGAGGCCGACGCTGAAGTTGAGGACTCCTGCCGTGCGCACCAGCGCCTGCGGTCCCATGGAGGCCGCCTGCTGCAGCATCGCGAGCGCCGCCAGCAGGCCGCCGACCTCCACGGCGCGTCGCTGCCCCGGCAACCGGTCCGGGCCCCGTCGATCGCCCAGCGCCCGGAGCACGAAGCCGACGGCAAGGTTGGCCAGCGGCCCGGCCAGCAATACCGGCAGGCGGCGCGCTGGCGGCAGCCGGTCGATGTCGATCGCGGCGAACCCCCCCAGCGGCACCGGTCGCAGTGAGAGCGTGGTCCCGCCGATACGTCCCCGCGCCACCGGTGGGCCGAAGCCCAGCGCCACCTCGCGGACCTGACCTCCCACCGCACGCGCCACGGCGGCATGGGCGAGTTCGTGCAGTGCCACCGTGGCGCCGATAACGCCCAGCGCCTGCGCCCTGCCGGCCCAGGGCCCGCTCACGTGTCGCGCCCGGCGATCCGGGCTACGGCCGCCACGCGGTCTCCTGCCTCGAGCCGCTTCACCAGCACGCCCTGTGCCTGCCGGCCCTGGACGGCGATCTCCCGGACCGCCACGCGGTTCACCAACCCGGCAGCAGAGATGATCAACACCTCGTCGTCGTCGTCCACGGCCCGGACAGCGACGACCGGTCCGTTGCGCCTGGTCACCTTGATGTTGATGACGCCCATGCCTCCACGTCGCTTCACCGGGTACTGGACGAACGGTGTCCGCTTCCCGTAACCCAGTTCGGTGATGGTGAGGAGGTAGCGGCCCTCCGTGTTGTCCGCCAGCCCAACGACCCGGTCGTCGCCCCGGAGGCGAATGCCAATGACCCCGCGTGCCGTCCGGCCCATCTCGCGCACCTGACTCGCCTTGAACCGGATGGCGCGTCCCTGCCGGGTGGCCAGCGCCACCTCGGCATCCTTCTGCACGTACCGCACGCCGACCAGCTCGTCGTCGCCCTCCAGGGTGATGGCGAAGATCCCGGCGCGCCGGGCGTTCACGAACTCCATGAGCCCGGTCTTCTTCACCAGCCCCTTCCGGGTCACCATGAACAGCGCCCCGGCTTCCTCGAAGGACCGCAACGAGATCACGGCGTTGACCCGCTCGCCCTGGGCAACGTTGATGAGGTTGACGACCGGCAGACCGCGAGCCGTGCGGCCGGCTTCAGGCACCTCGTGGGCCTTGATGCGGTACACTTTCCCCCGATCGGTGAAGAACAACAGGAACGAGTGGTTGGTCGTGACAGCGACGTGTTCGACCACGTCCTCCTCGCGGATCGCCAGGCCGGCCACGCCCCGCCCGCCGCGCCGTTGCACCCGGTAGGTCTCCAGGGGCATGCGCTTGATGTAGGTGTTGCGCGTCAGCGTGATGACGACGTCGCTGTCGGGGATGAGGTCCTCGGCCTCGAACGCCTCGGCCTCCCGGCTGAGGATGCGCGTGCGGCGTGCGTCTCCGTACCGCTCCTTCAGCGCGAGCAGCTCCTCGCGGATGGCGGCCATGATGAGCCGCGGCCGCGGCGCATCGGCGTCGGCGAGCATCTCCCGGAACCGGGCGATGTCGCGCAGCAGCGCGCGGTACTCCTCCTCGACGCGGGTGCGCTCCAGCGCCGTCAGACGCTGCAGACGCATCTCGAGGATCGCGGTAGCCTGCACCTCCGAGAGCTTGAAGCGGTTCATCAGCCCCTCCCGAGCCGCCGGCACGTCCTTCGCCCGGCGGATCAGGGCGATCACCTCGTCCAGTGCGCCCAAAGCGATCTTGAGCCCCTCCAGGACGTGGGCCCGTTCCTCGGCACGGGCCAGGTCGAACCGCGTGCGCCGGATCACCACCGTGCGCCGGTGGGCCAGGTAGTGCTCCAGCATCTCCTTCAGGGTCAGCTGTCGGGGGGCCCCGTCCACCAGCGCCAGCAGGATCGCCCCAAAGGTGGTCTGCATCTGGGTGTGCTTGAACAGCTGGTTGCGGACGATCTGGGGGTTGGCGTCCCGGCGCAGCTCGATGACCACCCGCAGGCCCCGGCGGTCCGACTCGTCGCGGAGGTCGGCGATCCCCTGCAGTTTCTTCTGCCGGACCAGGTCGGCGATGCGCTGCAGCAACGCCGCCTTGCTGACCATGAAGGGCATCTCGGTGACGACGATGGCCACCCGCCCGCCACGCAGCTCTTCGAACGCGGTGCGTGCCTGCACCGTGAGGCTTCCCCGCCCCGTGGTGTACGCCTGGTGGATCCCCTCGCGGCCCAGGATCACCCCCCCGGTGGGGAAGTCCGGCCCCTTGACGATCTTCAGCAGCTCTTCGGTCTCCAGGGCGGGGTTGTCGATCAACGCCACCAGCGCGTCGACGACCTCCCCAAGGTTGTGCGGCGGGATGTTGGTCGCCATGCCCACGGCGATGCCGCTGGCCCCGTTGATCAACAGGTTGGGCAGGCGCGCCGGTAGCACTACCGGTTCCTGCAGGCTCTCGTCGAAGTTGGGGACGAAGGGCACGGTGTCCCGGTCGATGTCGGCCAGCAGCTCGGCCGCCGCGGGTGCCAGGCGTGCCTCGGTGTACCGCATGGCCGCCGGCGCGTCGCCGTCGATGCTCCCGAAGTTCCCCTGGCCGTCCACCAACGGGTAGCGAAAGGACCACTCCTGGGCCATGCGCACCAGCGCGTCGTACACCGGCACCTCGCCGTGGGGGTGGAACTTCCCCAGCACCTCCCCTACGATGCGGGCGCTCTTCCGGTACGCGGCGTCGGGGCGCAGCCCCAGTTCGGCCATGGCGTACAGGATCCGCCGCTGCACCGGCTTCAACCCGTCGCGTACGTCGGGCAGCGCCCGGCTCACGATGACGGACATGGCGTAGTCGAGGTAGGAGCTCTTCATCTCCTCCTCGATGGGGCGGGAGATGATACGCAGGTCCTCGTCGCCTGCCATGTCGCTACACGTCCAGGTTCTTGACGTTGCGCGCGTACTGAATGATGAACTGCCGGCGGGGTTCGACCTCTTCGCCCATCAGGGTGCGGAAGATGGCGTCGGCCGCTTCGGCGTCTTCCAACTCCACCCGCAGCAGCGTCCGGGTCGCCGGGTTCATGGTCGTCTCCCACAGCTGTTCCGGGTTCATCTCGCCGAGCCCCTTGTACCGCTGGACCTCGACCTTCTGCCCCCGTCGCTCCAGCGCCTGCACCAGGATCTGCCGCTCCTCGTCGGTGTACGCGTACCGCCGCTCCTTCCCGTTCCGGATCAGGTAGAGCGGAGGTTGGGCGATGTACACCTTGCCGTGCTCGATGAGCGCCCGCATGTAGCGGTAGAAGAACGTCAACAGGAGCGTGCGAATGTGGTTGCCGTCCACGTCGGCGTCGCACATGATGATGACCCGGTCGTAGCGCCGCCGCTCCAGCGAGAACTCGTCGCCCACGCCCGTGCCCAACGCCGTGATGATCGCTCGAATCTCCTCGTGGGCGATCATCTTGTCTTCCCGGGCCTTCTCCACGTTGAGGATCTTGCCCTGAATGGGCAGGATCGCCTGGTACTGGCGGTCGCGGCCCTGCTTGGCCGACCCTCCGGCCGACTCCCCTTCGACGATGAACAGCTCGCACTGGTTCGGATCGCGTTCCACACAGTCCGCCAGTTTGCCGGGCAACGTGCCAACCTCGAGGGCACTCTTACGGCGCACCAGCTCCCGCGCCTGGCGGGCAGCCTCGCGAGCCCGGGCCGCTGTCAGGGCCTTGGCGACGATGCGCCGCGCGTCGGCAGGGTGAGTGACGAGGAACTCTTCGATGGCGTCGGCCACCACCGACTCGACGATCCCCTTCACCTCGGTGTTCCCCAGCTTGGTCTTCGTCTGGCCCTCGAACTGCGGCTCGGCCAGCTTGATCGACAGGACCGCCGCCAGCCCTTCCCGTACGTCCTCGCCGGTGAGGACCGGATCGCTCTCCTTCACCAGCCCCGCGCGCTTCGCGTACTCGTTGATCGACCGCGTCAGCGCCGACCGGAAGCCGGCCAGGTGGGTCCCCCCCTCGGTGGTGGGAATGGTATTGACGTAGGTCAGCACGTGCTCGAGGTAGCTGTCGTTGTACTGAATGGCCACCTCGACGTCCACGCCGTCACGCTCAAGGTGTTTGTAGATGATCTCGGAGATCTTCGTGCGCGTCCGATTGAGTGCGGCCACCAGTTCCTTGATGCCGCCCACGTGACGGAGGGTCACCTGCTTGCCACTGCGCTCGTCCGTCAGGTGGATCTGCAGCCCTGCGTTGAGGTACGCGATATCCTCCAGTCGCTTGGCCACTACGTCGAACGCGAACTCGGTGGCCGTCATCACCGTCGGGTCAGGTTTGAACCGCACGCACGTCCCGTGGGGTTGGCGGGCGCCCTTCTCGCTGCGCAGCGGTGTGACCGGCCTCCCCCGCTCGAACCGCTGCCGGTAGGTCCTCCCGTCGCGGTAGACTTCCACCTCCAACCACTCCGACAGGGCGTTGACCACCGACACGCCCACGCCGTGCAGCCCACCCGAGATCCGGTACCCACCCCCGCCAAACTTCCCACCGGCGTGCAACGTCGTGAGCACCACCTCGACCGCCGGTTTCCCCACCTTGGGAACGTTGTCCACCGGGATGCCGCGACCGTCGTCCAGCACGGTGGCACTGCCGTCGGCGTGCAGCACGACCTCGATGCGCGTACACGCGCCCGCGAGGGCCTCGTCGACGGAGTTGTCGACCACCTCGTACAGCAGGTGGTGCAGCCCATCGGGCCCGGTGCTTCCGATGTACATTGCCGGACGCCGACGGACACCCTCGAGACCCTCCAGGACCTGGATCTGTTCAGCGGTGTAGGTGGGGGTGTCGGTCATGCAAACACGCTCCAATCACGCAAAGAGGCACACGCGAGAACCCGCGCATGCCCTAAAAAACTGTACCACTGCCGCGGCTAAAGTGTCAACAACAGGAGTGCACCCCTCCGTCGGAACGCGCACCTTCAGCGTTTCCAGTCGTCCAGTGCCGACCGACTCAGACCCCCACCTGATACGGTCCCTCCAGGCCCCTCCGTGCGCTATTTTTCTGCACTCCAGGCCGCCGCCACGCTAGGGTCCGTCCGCCGTTTCGTGCCACCCGCCGCGCCACCGTCGCTGGCGCCAACTCGGTCAGCAAGATCCCCCGCGTGGTTACCACCCGTGCCCGCGCCACCGCCGGTCCCATCGGTTCCCCGGGCCTCGACCGCCGACCGCGTTCTGATGGACCCGCACCCCCTCTCTGTGCACGCACAGCCAGAATCGCCACGACTTCCCTGGCGTCCACGACCAGATCGGCCCCCAGGTAGACCAGCACCCTCTCACCCCTGACGACGGTGGGTGGTACCACCCACCGAGCGACCGTGTCCGCCGCGCACTCCGCTGGACGCAGCCCGCCGGACCCCACCTGGCAACCGCGTCCGCACGACCACCCGGAGACGGGCAGGCCACCCTTCTTGCCCGGTTCCCGCCGCCTGCAAAATCGCACGCTCTCGCCATCGGAGTTCCTGCGCGACCGCCGGCTGCCTCGCCGCCACGACCAACGCATCGCCCCGCACACGCTCGGGCCACGACAGCCTGGCCAACGTTGGCCCCACGATCGTAGGCCACCGGCGTTGCAGGTCGACAAGCCACGCAAGCCTGGCCAGCCCCCACCGCTTCGCTGTCGCCCCTAGGACGTCGCGGATCGGTGCGACCATACCCCCTCCCCGACAGTTCCGCCCGAGACGTTCAACACGCGCATTCCTGCCCTGACCAACTCGACCCCCCGTGGTTCCGACGGAAGCACCGTCATGGTCACCAGCACCTGACCCGTCCCGGTCAACTGCAAGACCCGCTGTTGACGCGCGTCATCCAGCTCCGCCAGCACGTCATCGAGCAGCAACAGCGGCCGCGTCCCCAGCTCCGCTTCCACGACCTCACGTTCGGCGCACCGTACGGCTAGCATCGCCAGGCGCCATTGCCCCAGCGACCCTGTGCTGCGCAACGGCACGCCGTCCAGCACGAACTCCACTTCGTCGCGCTGGGGCCCCGACAACGTGCTTCCCCGTCGTATTTCATCGGCACGACGCCGGCGGAGTTCTTCCCTGGCCACAACCGCAACTTCCTCTTCCGACGCACCCGTCCATGACGGCCGATACCGCACTTCGAGACGTCCTACGCCACCGAGATGCCGGAACCACTCGGCCGCCCGTGCGTTGAGTCGTTCCACATAAGTGCGGCGTCGCGCCGTGATACGCGCACCGAGGGTGACCATCTGTGCTTCCCACGGTTCGAAGTGCGCACCACTCCGCTGCCGTAACACGGCGTTCCGCTGCGCAAGTACCCGATAATACCGATGCAGTGCGAAAAAGTACGCCGGACTCGTTTGCGCCAGCGCCGCGTCCAACAGACGCCTACGCAATACCGCCGCGCCCCGTACGACGTCGAGATCCCACGGCGCCGCCACGACGACCGGCACCCGTCCCAAGACCCGGCTGCGGGGCGTTTCAACACCACTCACGCGCAAGCGCACGGATCCCGTTTCACCATGACGACTGATGAGTGCTTCCTGCTCTTCTTCCCGACCGCCGCGACGGATCACCACCGCATGCACTCGTGCCAGATGTGCGCCATGGGCGATCATCTCCGCATCCCGCGTGGTGCGATAGGAACGCCCTGTCGCGACAACGTACAACGCCTCAAGAAGGTTCGACTTTCCCTGTCCGTTGCCACCCACGAAGATCGTGAGTCCGTCCTGCAGCTCAAGGTCCGTTCGCGCATGGTTGCGGAAATCCCGCAACGCTAGCCGACGTACGTTGCATGTCACGGCCATCACCGCATCACACGTTTGTACCCGACGAGTTCCACCACGTCACCGCCGAGAAACATTCGCCATTCACGACGACATAAACCGTCCTTTTGACTCGCACCGCACCACTACATGTCAGCGCCTTCGCTTCCTCCTGTCGCCGTGACACTCATCAACTTTGACAACGCACCCTGTACAATGCTGTCTGCGGCAACTTGCACCAACCGTTCAACTCGCGACACGCACCGGTGCCAACACGTACACGTACTCCGGCTGTCCTACCGGGCGCACTGCTCCCGGACTCAACGACCCCGTGAGTTCTAACGCTACTTCCGCCGCTTCCACCACGGCCAAGCACTCCATTAAATACCGCGCATTGAACGCTGTCGGCACCGTTTCCCCTTCGGTTCGCACTTCCAATATCTCCTCGGCCCTTCCATACTCGGGCGTATGAGAGGACAACGTAAGTCTGTCACCTTGCGCTACCACACGCACTACGTTCGCTGAATCCCTCGCTGTGACTGCTACACGCCGTACCGCACCAAGCAACGCATCAGTTGCCACCACAATGCGTTGTTTGTGCCCTTGTGGAATTACTTGCTGGTAGTTCGGAAACGGTCCCGGAATTAAGCGGCTTACCACCCGCGTATCGGCAAACGCAAACGCTACTTGGTTCTCAGCGACAGCGATCTCCACCAACCCTTCGAACCCCGCCAACGCTCTGTTGAGCTCGTTCATTGTTCGCGCTGGCACGATGATCCCCACGTTCTGTACGACCGGTGTTGCCAACCGTGTCGTTCGTAGGGCGAGACGGCCACCATCAGTGGCAACCAGCCGCATCTCCGCAGCTTCCAGCACCAGGTACAATCCCGTTAGGAATACCCGGGTCTCATCGGTCGATACGGCGAACGCCGTCTGTCGCATCATACTGCGTAACGTTCCTGCGTCAACCGACACCGTTGTCGCTACGGTCGGTTCGGGCACGATCGGAAAATCACTCGCCGGCATTCCCACCAGTGCATAAGTTACCCGTTCACACTGAATCTCCACCTCCCGACTGCTGTCGCTTGCGCGAATTTGCACTGGTGCATCCGGAAGGTTGGTGACGATCTCACTCAATAAACGAGCAGGCAATGTAACTGCTCCACCGTGCGTCACCGTAGCTGGAATCGTTGTCTGAATGCCGTGGTCCAAATCGGTGGCGATAAGTTTCACTGCGCCTTTCTGGGTCTCCAGAAGAATGTTCGCCAAAATGGGCATCGCTGTACGCACAGAGACAGCTCGCCCTACCAGCGCTACGGCCCTACTCAAATGTTTGTGCTCGCAAGTAAACAGCATTAGTACGTATCCTCCGTGGAAGTCCGCGAGTGCTTGTACTATCTAGCGTACATCAAAACCGTCATAGTAGTACAGGTTGAGGACACTGTGGACAGTTGAGCACACACCCCGTAGGTCTTGACGCGCTGCTGTAGAGCACGGTGGACGAATATTGGGTTCGTCTGTGGAAAGATACCGGCACAGAACGAGCAGAGGTGCTCACGGGAAAAGGAGAGACAGGACTGTTCACAGCTTATGCGCCTCGTCGTTGCAGGGTCTCCACAAGACGTTTGAGGCTGGCGGCCAGGTGCACATCGCGCTGCAGTACTTCCCGGACTCGTTGGCAGGCGTGCATGACCGTGGTGTGGTCCCGTCCGCCGAACTCCTGGCCGATGTGGGGAAGCGACGCGTCAGTAAGTTCCCGCGCCAGGTACATAGCGACCTGACGCGGGAAGGCGATGCCTTTGGTACGGCGTTTGGCGCGCATCTCCTCCGGACGGATGCCGAAGAATTCAGCCACGGCCTGCTGGATCGTTGCGATCGTCAGGGTACGCACTCGTACAGGTGGCAGAAGGTCACGCAGGACGTCGGTTGCTAATTCTACGGTGATCGGTGAGCGAGTGAGCGAAGCGTAGGCGACAACGCGTACGAGTGCACCTTCGAGTTCGCGGATGTTGGTATTGATGCGTTGGGCGATGAATTCCGCAACGTCGTCGGGTACCGTAATACCGTCGGTTTCGGCTTTCTTTTTGAGGATGGCAATGCGTGTTTCGAGATCGGGTGGTTGAATGTCGGCGATGAGACCCCATTCAAACCGACTGCGCAGACGATCTTCTAGCGTGGGGATTTCTTTCGGTGGACGGTCGGACGTAATGATGATCTGTCGGTTGGCATCGTGAAGAGTGTTGAAGGTGTGAAAGAACTCTTCCTGGGTACGCTCTTTGCCGGCGAGGAACTGGATGTCGTCAATGAGGAGGACATCGACATTGCGGTAACGATTGCGGAAATCGACGGTTTTGTCGTCGCGAATTGCGTTGATGAGTTCGTTGGTGAACTTTTCGCTGCTGACGTACGCAACGCGTGCGACGCCGACGTTGTGCAGTACGCGGTGACCGATCGCCTGTAAGAGGTGGGTCTTGCCTAAACCGACGCCGCCGTAGATGAAGAGGGGATTGTAAGCGCGGGCAGGGGCTTCGGCAACGGCGAGTGCCGCGGCGTGTGCAAAGCGGTTGCCGGCGCCTACTACGAACGTTTCGAACGTGTACTTGGGGGACAGGTGAAGCCCTTCGGGTCGCGGTACGGTGGTAGGTAGGGTTGGTCGAACGGTAGGAAGGGCAGGAGGTTCGGCGATCACAACCTGGACTGCGATGTCACGACCGAGGGATGCGACGAGGGCGGTACGGATCATCGTGAGAAGGCGTTGCTCGACCCATTCCTTCGCGAATCGGTTGGGGACGGCGAGGGTGAAGACGTTGTCGCGAAGGTCGAGGGGCCGCATGATTTTCAAGAATGATTCCAGCGTGGGTTTGTTGAGCTGGCCCTCGATCTGTCGCAAGGCGTCGCGCCAGAGGGTAGTGGGAGAAGCGTCGACGGACACAGTAGACTCCTTTCTCAACGTCGAGTCTGCTGACGACTACGTCTGCAGCGTTGTTTCCAGGAGTGCGATGCCCTGCTCGGTCAGAGTACGTTGCCCACGACCGCGATGAGCGATCAAGCCCAGGGTTTCAAGAGCGTGGAGTTCGCGGTAGGCGGTGCTGTGGCTGACGTCGAGTTCCTTGGCCACGGTCGTAGGGCCGGCGGCGCCCAGCTCCGCAATGAGGAGGAGGATCTTCTTTTGCCGGATGGTGACGTGAGGACGCTCGGACGCCTTCGCAGTGTTCGTGCTAGCGGTGGCTGGGTCGCGGCGGAGCGACAGCGTGACGACCGTACCACGTTCGAGGTTGTCTTCGATATGAAGTGTACCACCCAGGAACTGCAGCTGTTCCTTCGCCAGGGGGAGACCGCTTCCGACCCCCCGGATGACGCGGCGCATCAATCCAGTAGCCGTGGAGAAGCCCGGCTGCAGAGCCCGTTCTTTGTCTGCGATGCCGGGGCCCTGATCGGAGACGCGAATGGTGTTTCCGTCGTCCAAGACGGTGATCGTGGCGTTGCGGAAGTACGCATGAATCAAGTTTTCCACGATTTCGCGAATCACCCCGTACGGTACGCGTCCACCGCGCTCACGAGAGACAGCGTACGTGCGTGCGGCGATCTCGCCGACGAGGGTGTGGAAGTCGTCGCCGCGCACGGAGACGACCTGCGGTTCGGAGAGCGGCGAATCGTAAATGGCCAGGCGGACTTCAGGTTCGTCGTCCTCCAAAGCCAGCGGCGCCTCGATCCGACGCTCGTCGATCAGCCGGGCAAGGAATGCGCGCAGCGACATGAGCCCTCGGGCGCAGACACAGTGATTGGCCGCAGTGGTCGGGACTCCTACTTGGGCGTTGATTCGTTCGGAGAGTTCACGCCCGCCGTCCGCCCACCAGCAGCATGGCACAAGTGTGGATAGTCAGGGTCGTCGCCACGGGAGTTTCGGCCGTCGGGAGGGGGATTCCTGCTGCAGCGATGGCGGCGGCAGTGGTTCGGGTATAAGGGTTTCGCGGGTTGTCCACAGGGTGGATAACCCTGTGGACAACTGGGGGTGTGCACCTGATACCCGTAGGACATCCCGGACCCAGACTGACGGGCGTCACCTTCAACGTCCCAACCAGCGGCAAAGATGTGGACAGCTGTCCTCGGAATCCACAGGTTGTGTACAGATGAGGGCTTGGGTTTCTAGATCGCGTCCGGGAGCGCGGGTTGGCTGTCGTAGGAGGGGATCTCTCGTCCTGAGCAGGCAGGAATCCGTTGGACTCGCCGCGATCATGGGGGTGGACCCCTGGGGGTCGATCCACGCACGGGGGCGGACCTTTGTAGCGTGTCCTGGATAACCCCGAGGCGTGCCGTGGATCCACGCGCGTAAAAGGTAGACGACCATGTTTGTGCCTGGCTCCCTCGTAGTGGACCGTGGATCCACGCACGTAGGGGGTAGACGGTCGGCACGGCCGCGGTCCCGACCGGGTCGGACCATGGGTCCGCATACGTATGGGGTAGACGTACGGATCGGCCCGGTGTCAGGGCGCCATAGAGCCGTTGATCCACCGTCGGCACTACCAGGGCGTCTATGCCCGACGGGCGTGGCGTGAAAGCAGGAGCGCTCGCCAACACTGCGTTGGGTGAACCGCCTGAGGTTTTGTGCTATAGTAAGCTCTGCCTTCGGGAGGAAATATGGTCAAGCGGACGTACCAACCCAAGAAACGGCGGCGTCGCCGGGTACACGGGTTCCGGCAGCGCATGCGAACCTCGGGCGGGCGCCGGGTGCTCAAGCGGCGGCGGCAGAAGGGGCGGACTCGGCGTACGGTGTGAGCGGCCCATGCGGCGGTTAGAGCGGCTGCGGCGGGCAGATGACTACCACCGGGTGTGTCGACAGGGGTACCGGGCCGTGGGCCGTGCCGGAGTCGCATACGTGATGCCGAGCCCGCGCGGGGTGACCCGCGTGGGTGTGCAGGTGAGCCGTCGCCTCGGTCCCGCCGTCCGCCGCAATCGTGCGCGGCGCAGGGTTCGGGAGGCGCTCCGTAGGCTCGCGGAACGGCTGACGGCCGGTGTCGATGTGGTGATCGTGCCGCGGCCAGCTGCGTTGTCGATGGGGTTCGCCGCGTTGCAACAAGATCTTGGCGACACGTTGGCGGCTCTCGGTGTGCTGGCACAGGAATCCCGCGGTGATCTTCGCTGATGGGAAAGCGCGTGCTGATCGGTGTCATCAGGACCTATCAACGGGTCGTGTCCCCCTTGCTTCCGCGGTCGTGCCGCTTCTATCCGTCGTGTTCGTCGTACGCTCTCGAGGCGATCGAGCGCCACGGCAGCTGGCGCGGCGTCGTGCTTGCGGTACGACGGATCGTTCGCTGCCATCCACTGCATCCGGGCGGTTATGACCCGGTACCATAGGGTAGCGTAGGGGATCGTGCGGTGATCGACCCGTTGGTATCGCTGCTGGCGCAGGTTCTGGTCTTCGTGCGGGCCGTCACGGGCAGCTCGCTGGCTGCGATCGTCATCCTGACGGTGCTCATCAAGCTCGTCCTGCACCCGTTGACACGGAAGCAGTTGAAGTCGATGAAAGCGATGCAAGCGCTGGCGCCGCAACTTGAAGTGCTCCGCCGGAAGTACCGGGAAGACCCCCGCCAGCTGAACATCGAGGTGATGAACCTCTATCGGGCCCACCGCGTCAACCCGTTCAGCGGGTGCTTGCCACTCGTGTTGCAGATGCCCGTGCTCTGGGCGCTGTTCGCGCTCTTTCGCCGGGAAGGAGTGTTTGGCGGAGAGCAGCTGTTCGGTGTCGCACTCGAGGCCAACCTCACGATCGCCCTGGTAGCGGCGCATCCTCCGCTCGCACTGATTCCCGTGCTGACCGCCGCTACAACGTATGTGCAGCAGATGATGACCATTACGGATCCCCAGCAGCAGAAGATGTTCATTTTTATGCCGTTGTTCATCGCCTGGACCACGGTTGCTGGGTGGTTCCCGATCGGGCTCTCGTTATATTGGATTGTTTCAACGTCGCTGTACATTGTTGAGTACGTTCTCGTTGTGGGGCGACCCAGACCGGTAGGCGTTGCGCCTCCCAAACGCAAGAGATCCGGCAGTGCGCAGCCGCGTGCCAGCGGTGGTAATCGATGAAGTCTGTCGAGGCGACCGGGCGTACGGTGGATGAGGCGGTGGAGAAGGCGCTCGCCCAGCTAGGGGTGACGCGTCAGGGGGCAGTGGTGGAGATTTTGCAGTCTCCTCGCCCTGCGCTGCTGGGATTGGGCCGGAAGGATGCAATTGTGAGAGTGACGGTCAAAGAGGCAGAACCGGAAGGCCGCGCTGACGTTGGTTCGATGCAAGAGCCAGGGCTGCCTTCGGCGGATCTGGAAACTGCAGCAGCGGAAGTCGTGGCGCGGATGACCGCGCGCATGGGGCTCGACGTCACCGTGAGGGCGCGTGGCGAGGGAGAGCATGTTGTTGTCGATATTGCAGGTCGGGACGTGTCGGCAGTGATCGGGCGCCACGGCCAGACGCTGGATGCCATCGA
Organism: Armatimonadota bacterium; assembly: GCA_031459855.1. Lineage (NCBI taxonomy): Bacteria > Bacillati > Candidatus Sysuimicrobiota > Candidatus Sysuimicrobiia > Candidatus Sysuimicrobiales > Candidatus Humicultoraceae > Candidatus Fervidifonticultor > Candidatus Fervidifonticultor primus. The sequence continues at coordinate 1,030,074 of JAVKHP010000001.1, read as the reverse complement.
ACTCCTGACCGCACTTACCCTCGGTAATCGCTTTGGTCGGCGGATCTTCCTTACGCTCGACGCCGAAGGGTATCGCGAGAAACGCGAGCGAGTGCTGCGCGATATCGCGCGCAAAGCGGCCGACCGAGCGGCGCGTGAGCGCAAGCCGGTGTTTCTCGATCCTATGAGCGCCAGGGAACGGCGTGTCGTGCACCTGGCGTTGCGGGACGATCGGCGCGTGACCACGTCCAGCGTCGGTGAGAACGACGACCGCCGGGTCGTGGTTCACCCTTCAGAGTGGCGGCGGGGTGCACGACCGCCTGGTGCCCCAGAGGACATCGACGAGGACGACAGCGGGGACGTGTGAAGACAGGGTAGCAGGGGTCGCGGCGCGTTTTGGGCTCGCGCTGCAGCCCGCGGTTGTCGTTGCGCTGTGCCAATATGTCCACCACGTGCTGCGGTGGAACACGCGGCTCAACCTCACCGGCCCCGCCGATTTCGAGACGCTCATCGACCGCCACCTCGCTGATTCGCTGTGTGTCCTGGCAACCTGTGACCTACCACACGGCGCGGCGGTCGCTGATGTCGGAAGCGGAGCCGGCTTTCCGGGAGTACCGATGGCAATCGTTCGCCGTGATCTCGCGATGACGCTCATCGAGGCAACCCGTAAGAAGGCCGCGTTCCTCGAACACATGTGCAATATTCTTGAACTGGGGAACGTGGTGGTGCGTTGCGAGCGGGCCGAACGCCTGGCGCACCAGCCCGCGTTCCGTTCGGCGTTCGACATCGTGGTGTCACGCGCGGCGGCACCACTGCTCGTGGCCGTCGAGCTCTGTCTCCCGTTGTGCCGCCTGGGAGGCGTAACGGTCTACGTCAAAGGACCCGCAGTGGATGCGGAACTGTCGGCCGCAGGGGACCATATCGAAAGGCTGGGGGGAAGAGTGGAGTCCACGCGCACCTGCTTCGCACCGGGGGGTACGCGGCGCACGGTCATAGTGCTAGTTCGCAAACACGCTCCAACACCGGATGAGTTTCCCCTGAGCGCCAGGGAACGGCGTGTCGTGCACCTGGCGTTGCGGGACGATCGGCGCGTGACCACGTCCAGCGTCGGTGAGAACGACGACCGCCGGGTCGTGGTTCACCCTTCAGAGTGGCGGCGGGGTGCACGACCGCCTGGTGCCCCAGAGGACATCGACGAGGACGACAGCGGGGACGTGTGAAGACAGGGTAGCAGGGGTCGCGGCGCGTTTTGGGCTCGCGCTGCAGCCCGCGGTTGTCGTTGCGCTGTGCCAATATGTCCACCACGTGCTGCGGTGGAACACGCGGCTCAACCTCACCGGCCCCGCCGATTTCGAGACGCTCATCGACCGCCACCTCGCTGATTCGCTGTGTGTCCTGGCAACCTGTGACCTACCACACGGCGCGGCGGTCGCTGATGTCGGAAGCGGAGCCGGCTTTCCGGGAGTACCGATGGCAATCGTTCGCCGTGATCTCGCGATGACGCTCATCGAGGCAACCCGTAAGAAGGCCGCGTTCCTCGAACACATGTGCAATATTCTTGAACTGGGGAACGTGGTGGTGCGTTGCGAGCGGGCCGAACGCCTGGCGCACCAGCCCGCGTTCCGTTCGGCGTTCGACATCGTGGTGTCACGCGCGGCGGCACCACTGCTCGTGGCCGTCGAGCTCTGTCTCCCGTTGTGCCGCCTGGGAGGCGTAACGGTCTACGTCAAAGGACCCGCAGTGGATGCGGAACTGTCGGCCGCAGGGGACCATATCGAAAGGCTGGGGGGAAGAGTGGAGTCCACGCGCACCTGCTTCGCACCGGGGGGTACGCGGCGCACGGTCATAGTGCTAGTTCGCAAACACGCTCCAACACCGGATGAGTTTCCCCGGCGTAGACCCTGGGGACGACACGCTCGTCGGCGGCATCGAACAGACGCGTGACGAGGGGCTGCGGGTCGACGCTGCTCGGTCGCGCTCCATCCGAGGCGCCCCGTGGTGACCCGAGTACTGTCTGCCGCAGGAGTCCCCCTGCAGTGTCCTTGACCACCTCCCGTGACGGAACATCCAGTATCCTGGACGTGCGCCGTCTCTGGCCGCCCCGGATTGGCCACGGGCGGTCGCTTCAGGCTGCGCAGCCACCAGAAGCTGGGCGACGCCATCGCTATCTGCGTCGGGAGGCAGCCCGCCGCTGACGAGAGCGACCAGGATCACCACGGTGGCCGCTTGGTGCGGAACACCCCGGAGCCCGGGGGGAACCCTCCGAGACGGCGCCGAATGTTCGTCTCAGGTGGTCAGGGTTATCGCGATCGTGAATCAAAAGGGCGGCGTCGGGAAGACGACGACCGCCATCAACCTCGGAGCATCCCTTGCCGCGGATGGGCACACGGTTGTTCTGATCGATTTGGACCCTCAGGCCAACACCACGAGCGGGCTTGGCATTCCCAGACGAGCCGTGAGGCTCTCCACATATGACCTGCTACTGGGGGACGTTGGTGCTGCGGATGCCGTGGTTCCAACGGCGGTCATGGGTCTGTACCTAATCCCCAGCACGATACACCTGGCTGGCGCAGAGGTAGAGCTGGCAGGAATGCCGGATCGCGAGCACAGGCTCAAACGCTCGATACAAGGCCTGCAGTGTTCCATGGCCCTAATCGACTGCCCCCCATCGCTTGGGCTTCTCACCATCAACGCGCTGGTGGCTGCGACGGAGGCCATCATCCCCATTCAGTGCGAGTACTACGCCCTCGAGGGCCTGATGCACTTGCTCCGTTCGATCGACCTCGTGCGGCAACACCTCAACCCGGACCTTGAGCTCGCCGGGATGCTCCTCACCATGCACGACCCCCGTACGAATCTCTCGGCGCAGGTTGAGAAGGAAGTACGGCAACACTTCGGCGATCGAGTCTACCGTACCGTAATCCCAAGAAGTGTCAGGCTTGCGGAGGCTCCAAGCCATGGGAAGCCCGTTGCCATTTACGATCCAGGATCCCGTGGCGCCATGGCATATCGAGAACTCGCCAGGGAGGTTGTCGAACGTGGCCAGCGACGAGCGGCATTCTCCTGACCAACAGAGAACCGGACGGTATCGGGGGCTGGGTAGAGGATTGGGCGCACTGATACCTGGCGCTACCGAACCCACGACGTCCCAGATCACCGAGATTCAGGTCGATCAGATTCGTCCGAGTCCAAGGCAGCCACGAGCGTCCATTGGAGGGGAGGCTTTCGAAGAGCTCGTGGCCTCTATACGGGAGCATGGCGTCTTGCAGCCCGTGATCGTGCGCCCGGTACCGGGAGGCTACGAACTCGTCGCTGGAGAGAGAAGGTGGCGTGCGGCTGTGGCTGCTGGACTTCGTGTCGTTCCTGCTGTGGTGCGAGAGATGGATGATCGCGCCGCGGCAGAGGCAGCTCTGGTCGAAAACCTGCAGCGCGAGGACCTCAATCCTGTCGACAGGGCACGAGCATACCTCAAGCTGCTCGAGGAGTTCCATTTGACTCAGGAGGAAGTGGCAAGACGGGTAGGCAAGAGCCAGCCGGCAGTTGCCAACTCGTTGAGGCTTCTCTCGTTGCCGAACGAAGTGCTGGCTTCGTTAGAGTCCGGCCGGATCTCAGAGGGGCATGCACGAGCCCTCCTGTCCGTTCAGGATACCAGTCGCATGCTGGAACTCTGGAAACGTGTGGAATCACGTGGGCTGTCCGTGAGAGAGACCGAGACGTTAGCTCGGAGCGTACTTATTCCACGTGAAATAAAGAAAGTTAAGAAGCCACGAGATATAGAGAATCTAGAGACAGAGATCTCGTCCGTACTGGGAAGCCCGGTGAGGATTTCCAGGAATAGAGATGGATCTTGGGTTATATCTATAAAATTATACTCAGTGGATGCCTTGAACAGGTTGGTGGACCAGCTGAAGGGTGGTGCAATCGCGTGATCGACGCCGCGTGGCCATCTCGAGACGACGCCTGGGCGCTCGTGTGCGAGTGGACCCAAAACCCGAACCTCCGCAAGCACATGCTGGCTGTAGAGGCCGCCATGCGGGCCTACGCCCGGCGTTTCGGCGAGGACGAGCAGCTCTGGGGGCTCGTGGGATTGCTCCACGACCTCGACTACGAGCGCTACCCGTCACAGGAAGCGGGTCACCCGTTCCGCGGTGTCGAGCATCTACGTACGTTGGGCTACCCTGAGGTGATCTGTCGGGCGATCCTGTCCCACGCCGACTACTCCGGTGTCCCGCGGGTCTCGCGCATGGAGCACGCGCTGCACGCCTGCGACGACCTCACCGGGTTCGTGATCGCAGTAGCACTGGTGCGGCCCCACCGCAGCCTGGCGGGCGTCGACGGGGCGGCCGTGCGCCGGAAGATGAAGGACAAGGCCTTCGCCCGTGCGGTGTCACGCGACGAACTGTTGCGTGCTGCGGAAGCGTTGGGCGTACCGTTCGACGAACACGTCGCGATCGTCGTGGACGCACTGCGGGGGATTGCCGCCGATCTCGGGTTGAGTGCGTGAGCGACGATACGAGCGGGGAGACCGTGGAAGGCACACTGGTCAATGCGGCGGCGGTCGTGCTCGGGGGCGGAGCCGGGTTGGCGATCGGCCGGCGGGTGCCCGAACGCGTGCGGGGCATCGTCATGCAGGGCGTGGGGCTGGCGACAGTGCTCATCGGCGTCCAGATGGCGCTGCAGGTGCGCAACGTGGTTGGGCTCATCGTCAGTCTGGCGGCGGGGGGTGTTCTGGGCGAACTCCTCCGCATCGAGGACCGGCTGGAACGTCTGGGTGCTCTGGTCCAACGGCGTCTGGGGCCGAGTGGGACGTCCGGGGGCTTCGTCCAGGGGTTCGTGACCAGCAGCCTGCTGTTCTGCGTGGGCCCCATGACGTTGCTGGGTGCCATCCAGGATGGGTTGGGACAGCCGCCGGTGTTGCTGTACACGAAATCGGTGCTCGACGGCATCTCGGCGGTGGCGCTGGCTGGCGCGCTGGGCGCCGGCGTCGTGGTATCCGCGGCGACCGTGCTGGTCTACCAGGGCGGGGTGACACTGCTGGCGGGCGTCGTCCAGCAAGGGATGACGCCCGAGGTCGTCCGTGAAGTCACCGCCGTGGGTGGCGTCCTCATCTTCGGCCTGGGGTTGGGGATCCTCGAAGTCCGTCGCGTCCGCGTGGGCAACCTGCTGCCTGCGCTGGTGGTGATGGGGATCGTTGTCGCGCTCGAACCGTGGTGGGGCGTAGTAAGAGCGGTGTGGAGGCGGTGAGAGACGGTGGTGGGACGGGACAGGAGAACATCCGCCGACCGTGGAAAGACGCAACGATTCCGGGGGGCAACCAGAGCATGACGGGACGGGCGGAGTCGTGGGCGTTCGCGGCCCTGGTGGGGAGCGCCATGCTGGCACTGGTGACCGCATGGCTGGTGGTACGTCTCCGTGTACTGACCCGCCAGCTGGCGGCGGTAACCGGTGCGCCGCCGCTGCTGGAGCAGGTCGATCGCCTGAATAGCGCGGTGGACGCGTTGGGCCGCCGGGTGGACCACGTGGCCCAACGGATGGAGCACATCGGAGCACAGGCGCAGCGGAGCCTGCAGCGGGTGGGACTGGTGCGCTACGATGCCTTTCAAGACCTCGGAGGTCAGCTGAGTTTCAGTATTGCGTTGCTCGACGCGGACCGAAACGGGTTCGTGTTGAGCGTGCTGAACGGGCGCGAGGGCGCACGGGCGTACGCGAAACCGGTGCGGGCAGGTGCGTCGTCGGCGATGCTCTCCGACGAGGAGCGGCGCGCCATCGTGCAGGCGTAGGAGCATGCGGCGACCATGGTCTTTCGCGACCGCCGGGATGCAGGACGTCGCCTGGGCCGGGCCCTGGTCCACCTACGCGACCGCGATCCGGTGGTGCTGGCGATTCCGCGCGGCGGCGTCGTGGTCGGACGTGAGGTGGCCGCAGTGCTGGGCGCGCCCCTGGCGGTGGTGGTTCCCCGCAAGCTGCGATCGCCCTATAACCCCGAGCTGGCCATCGGTGCCGTGGCCGAGGACGGTGCGGTCTTCCTCGACGAGGAGCTAAGCCGGGGGGTGGCGCGGGAGTACGTGGAACAGGAGATCGCCGTGCAGCGGGCGGAGATCGCGCGCCGGATTCAGGTGTACCGGGGTGGGGCGCCGCTGCCGCCGTTGGATGGACGCACCGGCATCGTCGTTGACGACGGCATCGCCACCGGTGCCACCATGATCGCCGCGCTACGGGCCGTCCGCGCCCGTGGGCCCGGGTGGCTGGTCGCTGCCGTGCCGGTGGCGCCTCCGGAAAGCCTGGCGGCCCTGGCGAAAGACGCCGACGAGGTGGTCTGCCTGAGCACGCCGGCGCTCTTCCAGGCAGTGGGGCAGTTCTACGAGGACTTCACGCAGGTGGACGACGACGAGGTGGTGGCGTTGCTCCAGGTCGCCACAGGGCCCGATGCGTCCGACGCGCCGTCGTGAGCGCGTTGCGGCAGACGTCCTTGCACGCGGCGCACCGTGCGGCGGGCGCGCGCCTGGTGCCGTTCGCGGGGTGGGAGATGCCGCTCCAGTACGTGGGGATCGTCGCAGAACACGTGGCGGTGCGCACGCGGGCAGGCCTGTTCGACGTCTCGCACATGGGGCAGATCCGGGTGGAGGGGCGGGAGGCACTGGAGGTGGTCCAGCGGGTGATCACCAACGACGCCAGCCGCCTGTCCGTTGGCCGCGGGTTGTACACGCCCATGTGTCTCCCGTCGGGCGGCATCGTTGACGACGTGACGGTGTTCCGGGTGGCGGAGGACGTCTATCTGTTCGTGGTGAACGCGGCCCGTCGGGAGCGCGACGTGGCGTGGATCACCGAACACGCGGCGGGGGCGACCGCTACTGTGCACGACGTGTCGGATGCGACAGCGTTGCTGGCATTGCAGGGACCGCGGGCGGCGGCGATCCTGGCGCGCGTGGCGGACGGTGAGGTCACAGTCCTTCCCCGGTTCCACGCGCTTGACGACGTGCGCATCGCTGGCGTCCCGGCCTGGGTGTCCCGGACCGGGTACACCGGCGAGGATGGGTTCGAGCTGGCTGTCCCCTGGGACGAGGCGCCGCGGGTCTGGTACGCGCTGCTGGAGGCGGGGCAGCCCGAAGGCCTCGTGCCCGCCGGCCTCGGAGCCCGTGACACGCTGCGCCTCGAAGCGGGGTACATGCTCTACGGCAACGACATCGACGAGACCACGACGCCACTGGAAGCGCCGCTGGCCTGGACCGTGAAGTTCGACAAGGGCGAGTTCGTCGGGCGCGAGGCGCTGATCCGTCAGCATACTGAGGGCGTCACGCGGCGGCTGGTTGGTTTCGAAGTGGTGGATCGGGCGATCGCCCGCGCGCACCAGGGGATCTGGGCCGAGGGCGTCCGCATCGGCAGGGTCACCAGCGGCACGTTCGCGCCCACCCTCCAGCGACCTATCGGCCTGGGGTACGTGCCGGTGGCGTACGCTGCGGTCGGGACCAGGCTGGAGATCGAGGCCCGCGGCACGTACGTGCCGGCACGGGTCGTGTCCCTGCCCTTCTACCGACGGCCGACACACTGATCCGGTGTGGGGTGAAGCATGTATCCTGACGACCGACGGTACACCCGCGAGCACGAGTGGGCAAAACGCGAGGACGGACGCGTGCGCGTGGGCATCACACGGTTTGCTGCGGAGCGTCTCTCGGATGTGGTGTACATCGAGCTGCCGACAGTAGGCACGGAAGTACGAGCGATGCAGCCCTTTGGGGTGGTGGAGTCGGTGAAGGCCGCCAGCGACCTGTACGCGCCGGTCTCAGGGCGCGTGGTTGAGGTGAACGCAGACCTCCTGGAGCACCCGGAGCGAATCAACCAGGATCCCCATGGTGACGCATGGTTGATCGTGGTGGAACCCGCCAACGACACAGAGTGGGACCAGCTGCTGACCGCGGAAGCGTACGCTGCGCTGGTAGCCGCGGAGGGCGCATGAACGCCGCCTGGCATTCTCATCGTTATCTGCCGATGACCGCGCAGGAGCGGGACGAGATGCTCCGCGCGATCGGCGTGGCGTCGGTGGACGAGTTGCTCGCCGACATCCCGGCCGGCGTGCGGCTGAGCCGGCCCCTGCACCTTCCGCCGCCGATGGCCGATGTCGACCTGCTGGCGCACCTGCGCGGGCTGGCAGAGCGCAACGGTCATGCCGATCGTCTGGTGTGTTTCCTGGGGGGTGGCGCCTACGACCACTGGATCCCCAGCGTAGTGTGGCACCTGGCCGGGCGGGCGGAGTTCTACACCGCCTACACCCCCTACCAGGCCGAGATCATGCAGGGGGAACTGCAGGCCACCTACGAGTACCAGACGATGCTCTGTGAGCTCACCGGCATGGACGTGGCCAATGCGTCGATGTACGACGGCGCCAGCGCCACAGGGGAGGCTGCGGTGATGGCGCGCGACCTCACCCGTCGGAACGAGATCGTGGTTTCGACGGCCGTGCACCCCCACTACCGGGAGGTCCTGCGGACGTACACCCGGCACCTGGGCATGCACGTCCGAGAGGTGCCCTACGAGGATGGCGTGACATCGGTCGCCCGGGCCCGGGAGGCTCTCGGGGCGCGGACGGCGGCCCTCGTCATCCAGTTCCCCAACGTCTTTGGCTGCATCGAAGACGGTCCGGCCCTCGCCCGGGTGGCGCACGACGCCGGCGCCTTGTTGATCACTGCGGTCGCCGAGCCGCTCAGTCTGGGGTTGCTGGCTCCCCCTGGCCACTGGGGCGCCGACATCGTGGCGGGCGAAGGGCAGCCGCTGGGCAACTTCCTCAACTTCGGAGGGCCCTACTTGGGAATGCTCGCGACACGGGACGCGTTCGTGCGACGGATGCCCGGACGTCTCGTGGGTGCCACCGTCGACCGGCACGGCCGGAGGGGGTTCGTCCTGACGCTGCAGACACGGGAGCAGCACATCCGGCGGGAGAAGGCCACGAGCAACATCTGCACCAACGAAGCGCTGAACGCCCTGGCGGCCGCGATCTACATGGCGGCGGTGGGCAAGTCCGGGCTGCGGCAGATCGCCGAGGTGAACGCCCGGCGAGCCCACTATGCCCGCAGCCGCCTGTGTGCCATCCCCGGGGTGCGGGCCGGGTTCGACGCGCCCGTATTCAACGAGTTCGTCCTGCGCCTGCCCGTGCCGCCCGCGGAGGTGAACGCTCGCCTGCTCGACCGCGGGATCCTGGGCGGCCTGCCCCTGGGCCTCTGGTACCCGGAGTTGGCCGACGCCTGGCTGGTCTGCGTGACCGAAGCGCGTACACGGGCGCAGATCGATGCCCTGGTCGACGCCGTCGCCGAGGTCGTGACGCGATGACGCAGCGGGACTTCCCCCTGATCTTCGAGCTCAGCCGCCCCGGCCGGGTGGCGGTCGCTGCACCGGAGGCCGACGTCCCCGACGTCCCGCTCGAGCAGATCGTCGAACCTTCGCTGGTGCGGCGTGATCCCGCCGACCTGCCCGAGGTCAGCGAGCCGGATCTCGTGCGGCACTACACGAGGCTCTCGCAGCGGAACTATGCGATCGACGTCGGCTTCTACCCTCTGGGGTCCTGCACCATGAAGTACAACCCGAAGGTCAACGAGGACGCGGCGCGCCTGCCGGGCTTCGCGCGCCTGCACCCCAACGTGCCCGACGACCTCGCGCAGGGTGCGCTCCAGCTGTTGTGGGAGCTGGAGCAGATGCTGTGCGAGATCAGCGGCATGGATCGGGTGACCTTCCAGCCTGCGGCCGGTGCCCACGGGGAGCTGACCGCCCTGATGATGATCCGCGCCTACCACGAGGACCGCGGGGACCGGCGCACACGGGTGATCGTCCCGGATTCCGCCCACGGGACCAATCCCGCGTCGGCCGCGATGTGCGGCTACACCGTGGTGACGGTCCCCAGCGACCGCCGGGGCAACATCGACGTCGATGCTCTGCGGCAGGTGGCGGACGCCTCGGTGGCGGCCCTCATGCTGACCAACCCGAACACGCTGGGGCTCTTCGAGGAACGTATCGTCGAGGTGGCCGAGATCGTCCACGGGTGCGGTGCGCTGCTCTACCTGGACGGAGCCAACTTCAACGCGGTGCTGGGCGTGACCCGACCGGGCGACCAGGGCTTCGACGTGATGCACATGAACGTCCACAAGACGTTCTCGACCCCCCACGGCGGCGGCGGGCCGGGGGCAGGACCGGTGGCGGTGAAAGCGTTCCTGGCGCCGTACCTGCCGGTGCCGACCGTGGAACGCGACGGGGATCGGTTCCGCCTCGACTACGCCAGGCCCAAGGCGATCGGACGGGTGCGGGCGTTTCACGGGAACTTCGGGGTGTTGGTGCGGGCCTACGCCTACCTGCGGGCCTACGGCCCCCTGCTGCGCCAGGTCTCCGAAGCGGCGGTCGTGAACGCCAACTACCTGCTGACCCGGCTGCGGGAGTACTTCGACGTGCCCTACGACCGACCGTGTATGCACGAGTTCGTGCTCTCGGGTCGCCGGCAGAAGGCGCAGCATGGGGTGCGGACGCTCGACATCGCCAAGCGGCTGCTGGACTACGGTTACCACGCGCCGACGATCTACTTCCCGTTGATCGTCGACGAGGCGATCATGATCGAACCTGCGGAAACCGAGAGTCGCCAGACGCTCGATGCTTTTGCCGACGCGTTGATTCAGGTTGCCGAGGAGTGCGCCCGCGATCCTGAGACCGTCCGCACGGCGCCTCACCGGACGGTCGTGGCGCGACTCGACGAGGTTGCCGCAGCCCGTCACCCCAACCTGCGCTGGCGCGGCCCGGTGCGCGCCGCCAGTACGCGGTGAGCTTGCCGACTATCGACGACGTCCGGGCCGCGGCGGCGCGCATCGCCCGAGACGCGCGGCGGACTCCCCTCCATCCGTTCGACGGTGCCGACGGCATTCTGCTCAAGCTGGAGAGCCTGCAGCCAACGGGGTCGTTCAAGGTGCGCGGCGCGGCCAACCACATGCGCGCGCTGGGACCCAGGCTGCGCGGTGTCGTGACGGCGTCGTCGGGGAACCATGGGCAGGCCGTGGCCTACGTGGCCTCTCGTATGGGGCTGCCGGCGGTTGTCGTGGTCCCGGAGACGGTCACGGCGCCCAAGGCGGCCGGTATCGCGCGCTGGGGCGCCGAGGTGATCCGCTGCGGCACCACGGCAGCCGAGCGGCTCGAGCTCGCGAACGCCCTGGCTCGCGAGCGGGGGCTGCACGTGGTCCCTCCGTTCGACGATCCGCTGGTCATCGCGGGTCAGGGCACCTGCGGGCTGGAGATCGCCGAGCAGGCGGTGGACGTCTCAGTTGTGGTCGTACCGGTGAGCGGGGGCGGCCTGCTCTCGGGGGTTGCGCTGGCTGTCAAGACCCTGCGTCCGGAGGTACGGGTCGTAGGGGTCGAACCGCAGAACGTCGCACGGTTCGCTGCCTCTCGCGCTGCCGGGGCGCGGGTGACGGTGCCGTCGACCGAGACGGTCTGCGACGGCCTGCGTGTGCAGCAGCCCGGGGCGTTGCCGTGGGAACTGGTGGCGCATTATGTCGACGAGTTCGTCGCGGTGGACGACGCAGCCGTGTTGAGGGCGGTCGGGCGACTGTGGCGGGAGGCGCGACTTGTCGTTGAGCCTTCGGGGGCCATCGCTGTGGCCGCGCTTCTCGAGGGGCGGGTGGTCGAGCGACCGGCGGTGGCCGTCGTCAGTGGGGGGAACCTCGATCCCGCGCTGGTAGTGCGCTCGAAGTCGGAGGAAATGCTGGTTCCATAAGTTTTCTTTTTTCGATCTCCGTGAAACACCCTACCGAAGAGGAGAATAGCTGACCGGTTCACTATTCACCATAGATTTCCGGTAATACTCATCATTTTCAATTTCTGCAAAGTTCGGGCTTTAATTTCCTCACTGCGGAGCAATACTCGGGTTGCCTGGCATGGCGTGAGGTGTGGCTGGACTGTTTCCCTACTCCACTCCCTGGTTCTTTTGGTGGGCGCCAGCACATGACGTTCTCTCGAGAACGGTAGCCACAGGCAGTCGTTCGACATCGTCTGACCTCGATTCCGCGAAAGAATTGGAGGTATGCGTGGATTTTAGGCAGGTTTGTGTCCGTGGCGCCCTATAGCGTACATTCGTTCGATATTCGCTGAGTTGTCATACGTACGTGTGTTCGATATAGTGACTGGCGGGGGTGGTCCGGTGCGAACAGAACTGACTCGCCGCCAGCGCGAGATCTTCGAATACGTGGTGGACAGCATCAAACGGAGGGGCATCGTGCCGTCGGTCCGTGAGATTGGAGCTGCGCTTGGGGCGCACTCGCCGTCTACCGTGCACCACCATCTGGTGGCGCTGGAACGCAAGGGGTACCTCCGCCGTGGCAGCGACCGCATGCGCGTGCTGGAGATCACCGACCGCCGTTGGCCCGCGAGCGACGAGGTGGCGCTGGTGCCTCTGGTGGGCCGCGTGGCGGCCGGCGCGCCCGTTCTGGCCGATGAGCACGTGGAGGAGATGATCCCTGTCCCCAGACGGTTCGTGGGCTGGACGGAGCAGAGCTTCCTCCTCACCGTGCGCGGCGACAGCATGGTCGGGGCCGGGATCTACGACGGCGACCTCGTGATCGTGCGATGTCAGGATACGGCATCACCGGGCGACATTGTCGTGGCCCTGTTGGGCGACGAGGCGACGGTCAAGCGGCTCGCGTGCCGCGACGGGCAGCCCTATTTGCAGGCGGAGAACCCCGCGTACCCCCCGGTCCTCGGCCCATTCGAGATCCTGGGGAAAGTCGTGGGGTTGCTACGCCGGTACCCCGTCGGAGGGGCGATATGAACCGGTCGGCCGTCCCGGGGGGCCGCGGGCGGAACGCGAGTGGTGTGCGCTGCGCGTTGCAGTCGGAGGACACCCCGCGAGGCGGGGGATGCGCGCTGCGTGACTGGTCCCCAGGCGGCTGGTCTGCAGCCGGTAGCACCGGCGCCGGAGGGAGCTATGCTGGGCGCAGTGTTGTGCACGGTCGCGCGAACCGACGATGGCGACACGTGCTGGCGGAGGTGGCGGTGGGGTTTGTTGACGACCAGCGGGCCGTGGGGCTCAAGGTCTTGCTCCTGGCGTTCTGTGTGCTGGTGGCGGCGATACTGGAGGGACCACCGCCGTGGTAGCACCGCGACCTGTCGGTGACCCGCTGCATGTCACAGCCGCCGCGCGCCCGGCACCTGATGGGCGTCTGACCCTTGCGGTCGTGCTCAGGGACCCTGACCGCGGCGCGCGTCGCGTGCTGGTTCATACCGTGCATCCCAACCGCACGCCAGCGGCGCACCGGGCCGTGCTGGCTGCGCTGTGGGCAGCCCGGCGGGCCGGAGCGCGCCGGGTGGTCGTTGAGGTCGATAACGGCGAGGTGGTGGCGCAGGTGACCGGGCAGGTGGAAGCACCACCGACCGCTGTGGTGGCGGTGCTCCAAAGCCGTGCGTTGCTCAACGCGTTCGATACGGCGACACTCCGGTGCATCCCGGACGAAGAGAATGACGCCGTCTTTGCGGCCGCAGCCGTGAGGGGCGCGCGCGAGCCCATCTACCGCGACCTGCCGTTGTGGGCAACCTTCTGACCGTTTGGGATTTTGTCGCGCGCGTCGGATGATCGATGACCTTTTGCGCCAAGCCTGGACCATCACGGCTGGCCGAATTGACGCGCACCCGCGATCGACGGTTTTGGCGGCCCGCACCGCCTTCACTGACGCATCCCCGTTTGCAGCCACCGTATCACTTTTCGCGTGACACTGTCCCGAGACGCTGCTCGCTTTCCCACGAACGCGCCGGGCGGCCTGGGCGCTTTCCCGCGATTCCGAGTGAGGAATCCGCGCGCCAGGACGTGCTCGCCCGCCCCTCTGTCGTCAGGATCCCAGGAGGCGCTGAACGCGCTCGACCAGCTGGCCTACGGTGAACGGACGGCCGAGCACGCGGCAGGGAGGCAGCTGAGCCACTTCCTGTCGCTCGAGGGCGCCGACCAGGACCAGCAGGCGTTCCGGGGAGTCGCCGAGGAGGTCGCGGAGGGCATCGCCGTTTTCGGCGAGTCCGACCAGGTCCACGATCACCAGGCGCGGGCTCACCCCCGCGCGCAGCAGGGCCCGTGCGTGACGAGCTCGAGGTACGGCCATGACCTCGTATCCCTGTTCCATCAACTCCGCAAGAGCGAACGCCCGCAGGCGGCGGTCGGGAATCACCAGGAGAACGTCCACGTCGTCAGCCATCGATACACCCGACCCTAGAATGCGGCAACCCGCCCGGGACGCCTGTCCTCCGCGGGGACCGGCCCTCCGTCATCGGACACGACTCCGTTGCCTCCCCCTGGTGCAACGCGTCCACCACGACCGCCGTGAGCACCTGCGCCAGCCGCGGCGCGCTGCAGGAAGCCGGTAGGACACCCGTCTGCGCAGGATCGTCCCTTCCAGCCGGCGCGGATGTGGTACGGGTGTTTACCCTGACTCTGGAGCCGCGGCCGCCTGATACCACACATTCTCTCCCGCGAAGTACGGTCCTGTCCGGTACCTATCGCAACGCGAAGCTGGCCGGATCAAAATGCGGTTCGTCCCCGCAGATCAAATGGGAGGCTGTCCGGCAAGGGGTGGCCGGTTTCCAACGGCATCGTCAACTAGGGCGGCGGCTGGTCGAACAGAATCTGGCGCGCCTCCACCATAGGCGGCGGCAGGGACGGCGAGCACGATGATCCGGCGGTATGCGCTGCATCGAAACGGCCGCTGGGGCGCTGGGGCGATGTGACAGTGCAACGGTTCTGAGGAGGGTCCTGGTGTGACTGTTGGTGGCGTCCTCACGGCTGCGCGGTTGGCAGCGCTGCGCCGGGGCACTACCGGTGGGGGGACGCGCAGGGGTCATCGGCGTGCGTGCAGAACGTCCCCAGCTGCCAAGATGTCCGAGGGGTCCGATCGCGCGGCACACCATCTCGACGAGGGGGAGCGGCACCTCGAGGCCGGCGAGTGGGAAGCGGCAGAGGCTGCCTTTCGGCGTGCCATCGAGAGCGATGGGTCGTCCCACGTCGCCTATAGCAAGCTAGGGGTCGCGCTGGCCCGGCAGCGGCGGTTGGACGAAGCCGAGCAGGCGTTCGCGAAGGCGGTGAGCCTCAACCCGCGGTACGCCCCTGCCTGGAGCAACCTGGGGAACGTTTACCGCGAGACCGGCCGCCTGGACCAAGCCCTGGAGGCCTATCAACGCGCCATCGCCGTAGATCCCGACTACTGGATTGCGCACCAAAACCTTGGGGGGTTGTACAAGCAGCTGGGTCGCACCGCCGAGGCGATCGCGTCGTTGCGGAGAGCGACTAAGTTGTCGCTGCGGGCCAGCGTGCGGCCGCCCCGGGCAGGTGAAGGGCGCCGCATGGGCTGCGTGGGTATGGTAGTGATGGTCTTCGCCGTGGCGGTGGGGATCGCTACACTACTGGCTGCGCGGTTCTGAGGGCCGACCGGGTCAACCGTCGAGACCGCTGGTTCAGCGTCTGTGTACACACGGGGGTCTGAGCCCCCGGCCCTGCTGGAACACGCTGACGGTGACGTCGCTGATACGCGAGCAGAAGCAGGCCGTGCTGCGCGCCACCTGCTGGAACGCGCTGGCGGTGACGTCGCTAATACTGCAGGCCTAAGGGCGCAACGGCCGCCGCCGGCGACTTTTTGGGGAATAACCCTGACCGGTACGCCGGTTTGATCAACCGGCGTCTCAAACCAGTGGTACCGGTGGGCGGATGGACGCGAAAGAAAGCGCAATGGCCGTCCGTCCGGGGCCCTGGTCCGATGGTGCGCCGGATGCACCACGGGGGACGAAGCGTTCTCGAGGAGGATGACTGCGGATGGCTAAGCCCGTAGCGGTGACGGAGCAGACGTTCGAGCAGGAAGTGCTGCAGGCCGACCTGCCGGTGCTGGTGGACTTCTGGGCGGAGTGGTGTGGACCATGTCGGTTGATCGCGCCCATCGTGGAGGAGCTAGCCGGCGAGTACGCCGGCCGCCTGAAAGTCGTCAAGGTGGACGTCGATGACAACCAGCACCTGGCCATGCGTTACAGCATCATGAGCATTCCTACCCTGGGAGTGTTCAAGGGCGGGCAGATGGTCGAGCGGATCGTCGGCTACATGCCCAAGGCAGAGTTGAAGCGCCGCATCGAGGGCGCGCTCCAGACCAAGGTCGGGTAACGGCACGTTGGGTGGTGAAGCCGCCGCCCGGTGACGTCAGGCCAGGGCGATGGCGGCGGTCTACGGCGCTCGAGTACGGCGTCGGAACCGTCACGCCGGTGGAGCGGGCGATTGCCCACAGCGGGTCGTCGGACCGGCGGACGCAGTGCCACAGGGAGCGGGCTCCCGCGTCGTCAGGGACCTCGTCAACCGCTCGAACCGTCGGACAAGGGACGCAGTGCCCAGGGCGAGCACGTCACCGGTCCTGGTGCTGGAGCCAGCGCTCCGCGTCGATGGCGGCCATGCAGCCGTAGCCGGCGGCGGTGACGGCCTGGCGGTACGTGTGGTCGTGCACGTCGCCGGCGGCGAACACCCCTTCCACACTGGTCATGGAGCGGTCGCGCAGCTTGATGTAGCCCGCGTCGTCTAGCTCCAACTGGCCGCGGAACAGCGCCGTGTTGGGCACGTGGCCGATGGCGACGAATACACCGTCGGTCTTGCGTTCGGTCACGGCCCCCGACTGCACGTCGCGCAACCGGACGGCCTGTACCACGCCGTCCCCAACGATCTCTTCGACGACCGTGTTCCAGACGAACGTGATGGCGGGGTGCTTGAAGGCTCGCTCCTGCATGATCTTGCTGGCGCGGAGCCGATCGCGCCGGTGGATCACCGTCACCGACCTGGCCAAGTTGGCCAGGTACAGCGCCTCCTCCATGGCCGAGTCGCCACCGCCGACGACCACGACATCCTTCTTGCGGAAGAAGAAGCCGTCGCAGGTCGCGCAGGTGGACACCCCGCGGCCCAGCAGTCGTTCCTCGCCAGGGACGCCGAGCATCCGCGCCGACGCGCCGGTGGCCACGATCACGGCTCGGGCCGCGATGTGCTCGCCCGACTGTGTGGTAATGACGAAGGGCCGGCGGGTGAAGTCCACTGCGGTGGCATCCTCGGTGCGGAACTCCGCCCCGACCCGCTCGGCCTGCTTGCGCATCGCCTGCATGAGTTCGGGCCCCATGATGGCGTCGGGGAACCCCGGGTAGTTCTCGACCAGGGTGGTCAGCATCAGCTGGCCTCCGGCCTGGCTCCCCTCGATCACCAGCGGCGCCAGGTTGGCTCGGGCGGCGTAGATGGCCGCGGTGAGGCCGGCCGGACCGCCACCGAGAATGACCACGTCACGCATCGCATCGTCCTCCTGCACGTCCGTCCTGCACTATTATGCCGATACCATATGGGTCACAACAGCCAGCCACGAACGCGTATTCCGTGATCCGTCGCCGATGACGGCCAGGGTGGCGCAGAGGCGCCTCTAGAGCCGGCAGGCGCGGCGTCCGCATGCCCGAGGGATCGGTGTCGGCTCTGTTTGTCGCTGACGTCGACCTTCGCGATCCTGGTCGTTGATCGGCGGTTGACCCAGGCCTCGGCGACCGTCGACCCGGCGGGCTCGTGGTAGTGATCTTCCGGTGAAGTTCTTCCAAAACTTCGAGATCTCGCAGGTCTGGTCCGCCCAGGCGACGGGCATAACCCCGGTGGACAGGGTGCGGCGCGAGCTGTGCTCCGGGCAGCTGGGGCGACCGGCACGCCGCTCCCCGACAAAGGCAAACCTGCCGCGAGGCAGGGACGCAAAGCCGCGAGACCGTGCCACGGTCGGTCGGGCTGCCGAAGGGAGTTGGGCACGTGGTCGGGTCGCTTCGCGTCAGGCTCCTGGGCAAAGCAGCCGTCCTGATCGCAGCCGTTGCGATAGCGTTGTGCGGCGCCTTCTGGGCGGGTGACGCGAGGCTCCCGTCGGCACAGGCATTCGGGAGCTCGGATGGGTCGCTTGAGGTTGCAGTGAAGTTCTCTGCTATCGCACGAGATCGAGACGCACTTTCCGACCGGGCGGCGCATCCAGTGCGCCGTGTGGGGTTCGGGGTCCAGAGCGACCTGCAGCCGGATGCGCCCACTGCCGTGCAGCAGCGTGAGATCGCGTTGATGCGCGACGCGGGAGTCGAGTGGGTGCGCATCGTGCTCAACTGGTACGTGGCGGAGCCGGAGAAGGGGCGGTACAACGAAGCGTACTTCCGCAGTTTGGAGGATTTGCTGGCGCGTCTGCAGGAAGCGGGACTGCGCGTCATGCTGTTGGTACTGGCCACGCCGCCGTGGGCGAATCCGCTGGGGTGGGATGCCCCGCCCCTGCGGATGCGCGACCTGGGGGAGTTCGTGGAATACGCGGTCCGGCGGCTGCGCGGTCGGGTACGGCACTGGGAGATCTGGAACGAACCCGACTGGTATGTCTTCTGGCGCCCCGTGCCGAACGTTGGGCGGTTCGTGGAGATGCTGGCCGAGGCGTACGTGCGGGGGAAAGCTGCGGATCCACAGGCGGTGTTCATTTCCGGCGGGCTCGCGGGGAACAACGTGGACTACCTCCGGCAGATGTATGCCCTGGGAGCCGGACGCTACTTCGACGCGCTAGGAGTGCATCCGTACGTGTTCCGCCGGGCGCCGGACGAGGTGCATCCCGACGTGCGCCATTCGTTCCACGGCATCGCCGAACTGCGGCGTGTGATGGTTGCCCATGGCGACGGCCACAAGCCGATCTGGATCACCGAGATGTCATGGCCGACCCACCGGCGCGCACCCGCCGCGGTGGGCGACTGGGCGGAAGGGGTCTCGGTAGAGACCCAAGCCACGTACCTGACGCGGGCCTACGAGAAGATTCAGCGGGAGTACCCGTTCGTCGAGGTGGCCATGTGGTACAACCTGCGCGACAAGGGTACTGACCCTACCAATGTCGAGCACAACTACGGCCTGGTGTGGCACGATTTCCGCGGAAAACCCGCGTACTACGCGTTCCAGGCGCTGGCGCGACGCCTGACAGCCTCCAACGTCGTGTACCCGTAGGTCCCATCGCGCACGGCGGCGCGCGGCCCGGGAGGGCCGATCGCTCCTAGCGTGGAAGGACACAGTGTGCGTGTGTCGCTGCGGGTGATTCCTGCCTGGCTGGTCATCGCAAGCACGGTGCTTGTGACCGCCGGACCGCTCGTGGAGCGGACGGTGCGCGTCACGGGAACGCCAGGAGCCTACCGGCTTGAAGTCGATGGACGTCCGTGGTACGTGCAGGGTGTTTCATTCTCGCTCAACGAGGACCCCGACGACCCCAGCGAGCCCCTGACGCCCACCCGGCTCGCTGTGCACCTCCGGCGCATCCGCGCCCTGGGGGCCAACACGATTCGGCGTTACGGCTACACGGACGATCTCCCGGCCATTCTCGACGCAGCGCGTGACCACGGGCTGATGGTCATCCTGGGGTTCTGGTTGGACCACGACGTCGACTACCTGCGGGATCAGCGGCGTCTGGATATGTACCGGCGGCGCGTCCAGGAGTGGGTGCTGCGGTTCCGGCGACATCCTGCGGTGCTCATGTGGGCGCTGGGGAATGAAACGTGGGGTTTGCTGAAGAAGACGTACCCGCGGGCGCACGAGCTGTTTCCGCAGCGCGAGGCGTTCTACAGGTTTGTGAACGACCTTGCCCTGCTGGTGAAGGCGTTGGATCCTGCCCATCCCGTTATGGTGGTGGACGAACACGCACCCGACGAGCCCGAGCACCTGGGTCTGGGGGCCTCGCTGGCGATGTTTCGCCGTCTCGTCCCGGCCGCGGACGTCTTTGGTGTGAACAGCTACTTCGAGCAAGACATCAGCAATCTGCACGCCACGGTCATGCGCGCACAGATCGGACGACCGTACCTCGTGGCCGAGTTCGGGCCGCCGGGGTACTGGTTACCGCATCGAGTTGTGGACGACCTGGGACAGCCGGTCGAACCCTCCGACGTCGTCAAGGCCAGGGCGTACGCCGCGAACTGGCAGCAGTACGTGGTGGCCTACCGAGGGTGGAACCTGGGAGGCAACGCGTTTACGTGGAAGGACAAACACGAGGGATCGTTCACGTGGTTCGGCCTGACCGACTCCCGCGATCGGCTCAAGCCGGCGTACTGGGCGCTGCGGGAGGCATGGACGGGTCAGCCGGCGCCGTCCGGACGGCCCGTCGTCGCTGCGGTGGTCCTCTACAAGCGTTGGATGCGGCCCGAGGAGTCGTTCATCGTGCAAACGCGGTTACTCCCGGCACTGGATCCTGCCCGGTACCGGTACACGTACCTGATCGCCCCCGTCACCATGACGCACGTGACCGCGCAGTTCACGTCCGACCTGCCGCAGGTCACGCTGGAGAGTCCGGGCACCCCCGGGATCTACCGGTTGTACGTGTATGTCACCACGCGGGACGATCGGTGGGTCAGCACCGGCAGTGTCACCTTCGGTGTGTACGACGCGCCCCGGACGCCCTAGCGACGTGCAGGTAGCGGACGGGCGTTCGCGTACTGAGGGCAAGCTGCGTCTCCCGCGGGGTTGCGGTCATGGGGCGAGACGCACCCGGGTCCGGCCGACGCGTCGGGGTCACCGCGGCGGGGCGATGAAGTACGGATCCGCTGCGGCGCGGCGGAACGCCTGGACCACGCCGGGCGACGACGTCAGTGACCAGTTGATGGGCCAGTAGATGTCCTGCGCGTTGTTGAACCACATGAACGCGCGCACGGCCGCAAACTCGGTCTTGAGCGACGTCATGGCTTCCCATACCCACGCAGCCTTGTCACCGCCGTCTTCAGCCGACCCGACCTCGGCGATCATGATCGGCTTGCCCAACGGTGCCAGTTCCCGGTAGAGCGGCCGGAAGAGCTCCGGGAACGATCGCCATCGCCAGCCAGGGGGCACGGTCCCGAAGTTCAGCACCGTGACGCCTACCCAGTCGACCCATCCAGCGCCAGGGTAGAGACCCTGGAACGGTCGCTGGGCGATCGACCAGACCCAGAGGACGTTGGTGGCGCCTTCCTGCCGAAAGACTTCGACCACGTGACGCCACATGGCGACGTAGTCCTGTGCGGTGTTGCCGTACGCGCGTTCCCCCCACGGATACCAGGTGGCGTTCATCTCGTGCCCCAGGCGGATCAGCAGCGGACGGCCCCACCGGCGCGCATCGCGCGCCCAGCGTCGCAGGTAGAAGTCGTAGTCGCCCCGGGCGATCGCTTGCAGGTTACGGAACTGCCGATCTGGCATCGGCGGGAGCCCGTATCCCTCGAAGTCCGTTACCCAGGGTTCCCATGTGAGGACCGGTACGGCACCGTGCGCCAGGATGCGGTTGAGCGGAGCCGGGTCGAACTGCTGTTCCCTACGGCTCCCCCAGGCCTGGTACAGGCTGATCATCGTGAAGCCCCGGCCCACCCGGCGTTCCAGCGTCTTGAGCGGCTGCATCTCCTGCGGAACGAACGGCATGTAGATGCCCAGGTAGCAGCCCTGGGGCGGGCGGCGAAGGTCGTCCAGGGAGAACGGTGCTGGTGGCGCGGGGCGCCATCGCAGGGCCGCGGCCGCGAGGCGCTCAACGCTCCAGCGCCCGCCCCACCACAGAACCAGCAGCCAGCCGGCCAGCAGCAGCAGGCGAACGGTCTTCCAGTGGCGCCGCATGCACGCCAGTCCCCTCTCCGCGCGGCGAGCTTGCGCGCTGTCGCCGGTAATACGTTTCCTCCTCCAGGGCGATCCAGACCGCGGCTCCCATCATGGCGGTGTTCCACAGAGCCAGGAGTTCCAACATGGCGGCATCGGGTTGCGCGGTGACGAAGGCGTGCAGCACCGCCGCTATGGAAACCGTACCCACCAGTAGGTGGAGGCGCACGTGACGCAGTCCGCTGGGCTGGCGCGTCTTGTACGTCACCAGATAGGGTACCCGGACGCCGATCAGGGCTGCCACCAGGCCTGCGGTGTGTACGAAGGCGCTTGCGAACAACAGCACCATGCCGAGCGGATGCCAGCCGCGCTCCTCAGCCCGCAGCAGGTACCGCTGGCCCCACCGTCGGATGACCAAGTTGCACGCCACCAGGGGGCCCAGATGGGTCAGGAAGGACGCGGCGGTGTCCGCGACGCCGCGCACGCCTGCGAACAGCAGGAAGGGCGGCAGGAGGAGGTTCACCAGGATGGCCGGTCCGACGAAGTAGTAGGTGCCCACCATGAAGAA
Organism: Armatimonadota bacterium; assembly: GCA_031459855.1. NCBI lineage: Bacteria > Bacillati > Candidatus Sysuimicrobiota > Candidatus Sysuimicrobiia > Candidatus Sysuimicrobiales > Candidatus Humicultoraceae > Candidatus Fervidifonticultor > Candidatus Fervidifonticultor primus. The sequence continues at coordinate 1,007,938 of JAVKHP010000001.1, read as the reverse complement.
GGTGACGGCCTGGAACACATTCCAGCGGGGCAGCAGCCGCCAGAAGTCACGGAAGAAGAGGTCGCACACGCTGTGGGCCCACCGGAACTGCTGACGGAAAAAGGTAGCAAGATCGGCTGGCGCCAGTCCTCGGGCCAACACCTCCGGTACGTAGACGCCCTTCCAGCCGGCGGCCGTTAGGCGCATGGCGGTGCGCAGGTCCTCGGCGTTGTGCACGGCGTAGCCCCCGATGGACTCGAGGGCGGTGCGCCGGAAGGTGGTATGGCAGCCGAACACCAGGGGGGCCTCCAGGCCGTGGAGCCCCATCATGGTGGGCCCGTAGAGTTCGTAGGTCTGCTCTGCGGCGCCCCGGGCCACCGCCGTCTCGTGTTCGTTGTGGTAGACCTGCGGGGCTTGGACGTAGCCGACGCGGGGGTCGGTGAAGTAGCCGAGGACCCTGTCCAGGAACTCGGGGACCGGCACGTGGTCGGGGTCGAAGATGGCGACGAACTCGCCGGTGGTGTGGGCGAGGCCGTAGTTGACGTTGCTGGCCTTGCCTCCTGTTCCGGGGTGCGGGCGACGAAGGTAGTGGACCCCGAGCGCCTCGCACAATCGCCGGAGTTCCTCGCGGCCGCTGTCGTCCAGCAGATACGTCCTGTGGGGGTAGCGGAGGTTGACCAGCGCAGGCAGCGTCGTTTCGAACAACGCCAGTGGTTCTCCCGGCGCCGCGGTGGTCATGACGTCCACCGTCCATCCGGGCGGCGGGGGCCGATGGGCAGGACGCTCGACGTGCAGGAGGGCGAACCAGTTGGCGAACATGCGAAACGCCGAGAACCACGCGGCGGCCGTGAAGAGGATGAACAGCGGCAGGCTGGCCACGTGCCCCGGCGTGGTCCACCACGCGAAGAAGTGGACCAGCGCTAGCAGGCCAATCGACACTAGCAGCCAGGTGACGAGCCGTTCGAGGCACGTCATGAGACCGCGACGTGGGCTTCGTACCACTGCCAAGTACGCCTGAGGCCGTCTTCCAGCGGAACTTCCGGCGACCACTCCAACAGGCGCCGGGCTTTCGTGATGTCGGGACAGCGGCGTTGCGGATCGCCCGGTTGCGGCGGGAGGTGCACCAGGCGCGCCGTGCGCCCTGCCACACGCTGCACCGCCTCGGCGATTTGCAGTACCGTGCGCTCGTCCGGGTTCCCCAAGTTGATCGCTTCACCCGCCAGCCCGGGAACCTCGGCTAGCCGGACCAACCCTCGGACCATGTCGTCGATGTAGCACAAACTCCGGGTCTGGAGGCCGTCCCCGAAGATGCGCAGTGGCCGGCCCTCCAGGAGCGCGGTGACGAACGTGACGACCACACGTCCATCGTCCGGGCGCATCCGCGGACCGTAGGTGTTGAAGATCCGGGCGATCCGTGCGTCGATACCCCACTCGTGTACCGCGGCTGCGACGAGCGCCTCGGCGTAGCGTTTGCCCTCGTCGTAGCAGGACCGGGGACCGGTCGGATCGACGCGGCCCGGATAGGTCTCACGCTGCGGGTGTTCCTCCGGGTCGCCATAAACCTCCGACGTCGACGCCAGGACTAGGCGAGCGCCGGTTCGCCTGGCGAGTTCCAGCATTCGCAGGGTCCCCTGGGCGTTGGTGGTCAGGGTTTCTACGCGCGCCCGGGCGTAGGCCGCGGGACTGGCCGGACTCGCCAAATGGAAGATGACGTCGCCGGTCCAGGCAACCGGCATCCGAACGTCGCCTTCAACAAAGGTGAAGCGAGGGTGTGCCAGGAGCGAGGCGATGTTGGCGCGACGTCCGGTGCTGAGGTCGTCCAGGGCGGTGACGTGCCATCCCGCAGCCACCAGCGCCTCGCACAGGTGGGAACCGATGAAACCGGCTCCGCCGGAAATGAGTGCCCGTCCCACGATGGCTACCACACGTGTCGCTCCTTGTCCCTACGTGTATCCCTACCGATGGTCCACGTGAGCGGTGCGCTTCGACGCCGACCGCAAGGGTCAGCTCGGCTGCTCCCTGCGTAGCCTCCCGCGCCCCTTCAGGTGTATGCCCAAGCCGCCGGATTTTACGCGCCGCGGTCACCTACATGGACGACCGTTACCCGTAGGGTGTCAAGACTAGTATAGTTGCTCGTCGGGTACAATGCGCACGGAGCGGTAGTGGCAGTGGGCTCAAACGGCGCCACCGAGCGTTTCGGGGTACAGAGTACAGTGCCAGAGACTGCCTGCGCGTGCCGTCCGAAAAGTTGCAGAAGGGACCGCAGGGATGGCAGCGTACTTCTGAGCGGTGGAATCGTCTGAGTGAGGGGACGGCCGTGAGTGTCTGCGTCATTGGCGGGTTGGGCTACGTCGGGCTCGTGACCAGCGCGGGGCTTGCCGAGTTAGGGCACGAGGTAGCCGTCGTGGACGCTGACCGCGAGCGACTGGCGTTGGTGCGGCAGGGATGCCTGCCGTTTCACGAGGCGGGGTTGCGCGAGCTGCTGGACGCGCACCTGGCATCCGGTCGGTTGCGCCTGGCGGATAGCGTGGCTGAGGGTGTTCGCGGCGCGCGCATGGTGTTCATCGCGGTGGCGACGCCACCTCGCTACGACGGGGAGGCCGACCTTTCCCAGGTGATTGCGGCAGCCGAAGAGCTGGCTGGCGTGTTGCAGCATCGAGTGACCATCGTAATCAAGAGCACGGTACCGTTGGGGACACACCAAGTGCTGCGACGTATTCTCGAGCGGCACGCGCTCGTTGAAGGCCGTGACTACGATCTGGTGATGCTGCCCGAGTTCCTGCGCGAGGGGAATGCGGTCTACGACTTCTTCCACCCCACCCGGATCGTCGTCGGCGGAAGTGACCCTGAGGCGCGACGGCAGGTCCGGGAGCTGTTCGTACGCCTGGAGGCCCCGGTGCTCGAGACGACATTCGAGCACGCTGTGCTGATCAAGTACGCCTCTAACGCTTTCCTGGCCATGCGGATTTCGTTTGTCAATGAACTGGCCAACCTCTGCGATGCAGCCGGTGCCGACGTCTTCGAGGTCCTGCGGGGCATGAGCTACGACCCGCGGATCGGAAGTACTTACCTATCGCCCGGGATAGGTTTCGGTGGGCCTTGTCTCGAAAAGGATATTGTGTCACTCATTCGAATCGCAGAGGGCACCGGGTACGAACCGGCGTTCTTTCGGGCGATAATGGAGAAGAACCATCACCAGGTGCGACAGACAGTGCGCAAGGCGCTCGACCTGCTCGATGGCGATGCCTACGCGCGCCCTGTGGCGGTGCTCGGACTGGCGTTCAAGCCCGGCACCAGTGATGTACGTAACTCCCTGGCAGTCCGGATCATCGACCGGCTGGAGCGCCGGGGGGCGAGGATCCGGGCATATGATCCTGTGGCCAACGGGGAGGTGCGCGGCATCCTTCCTACCGTCGCGCTGTACGACGACGCGTACGCTGCTGCCGCGGGCGCCGATCTGGTGGTCATCCTCACCGCGTGGGAGGAGTTTCGCCAACTGGACCTCGTACGATTGCGGCGTGTGGTAGCGCGCCCGCGGATTCTCGACGGTGTCAATGTGCTCGATCCTGGCAAAGCGCGGGAGGCAGGCTTCGTCTATCGCGGGATGGGCCGCCGATAACGTAGACCCTCGTGCCGAGCATCCTTGCGGGCTGGCGGGAGAGACGCTGGGTTCAAGGGCATATGCCTCTTGCCCGGGTGCCATGCCATCGTGGTTCTGAAGCCGATAGCCCCCGCACAGTTCTCCTGTCGTTGGGCGAAGGAGCGCCTCACGCAGGCGTCCTGTTCGCAAGGCAAGACCGCGGCTCACCCAGACTGCGACGGATGATGGAGGTGCCGCTGTCGGATCGGAACACCAGTTCGCGTACCCAACCGCGCCTCACGATCTGCCGGGTGCGTGGTTAGGCCGTGGCAGACGTGTGTGTCTAAGGACGTATGTCGATGGGTATAGATTGGGTAGATGAGCTAAGATGACCTCAGAGGTGAAGGACGATCGGCGATTCTGCGCCCACTCGCGTGCTGTTGGCGGACGATCTTGCGCTGGTCCGGCAGGGTATTCGCGTTCTCTTGAGTGCCGTGGAGGATGTCGAGATTGTTGCCGAAGCGGCGTCGACTGAAGACGTCATTCAATTGGTTCGCGAGAAGGTACCCAACGTGGTGCTGATGGATCAGGACATGCCAAGCAATACGCTGCAGACCACCAGGGTGATTAAGGAAGCATTTCCACAGATCGAAGTCGTGATCATGACCGATCGTCTCGACGACGTAAAGGCACTTCAATTCATCGAGGCGGGTGCAACAGGGTATATCTTGAAGGACATCCCGGTGGCAAATCTCGCTGCTGCCCTGCGGGCGGTGTGCAATGGGCGCGCATTCTTCCACCCCGAGGTTACGCGGAGGATGATGGAGCGCCTGCTGCACATCACGCGCGAGCAACGCTCAAAGCTACGACTGGAGTCGGAGGGTCTTACGCAGCGCGAGATGGAGATCCTCATTGAACTGGCTCGGGGGAGTACCGATCGGGAGATCGCGGCGAAGTTCTTCCTCGCCGAGGGAACGGTCAAGACCCACATCCGGCATATCCTCCGCAAGCTGGGGGTTCGAAACCGCACTCAGGCCGTCGCGTATGTCTTGCGCCGCGGGCTGATTCAGTAGCGGCGGTTCTTTTCCCCTCTCCCGCCGGAGTCCCTGTACGCTGACGTTGCCTGCCCTGGGGGTGTAGCGGGCTTGGGCTGTGGCTAGGTACGGTCCGGCCGCGCTCCGCTCGATGGCCGAGAATCTACCTCTTTCGAGAGGCCCTTCCCTCTTCGGATAGATCGACCCTCGCGGCAGATTCTTCTTACATTAATCGCGGCGTTCTCCAGGGTACATCATCAGGTGCGCGGGCTCCTCAGGCTGCCCTCTGAGGCCGCGGCGGATCATGGCCGCCGGGGCACCGCAGGTGGTGGACCGGAGGCTTGCGGCGTCACCTGGGGCTGGGGACGGACAACCGCAGCCCGGGGGGGTGGCTGATGGTCCCAGCTGCTACCGATGTTCTCCTTACCGACGAGCACCACCTACACGCTCGGGCAGAGCAGTGTACTTCTTCGGGGCTCGAACACGGAAAGCGGATCGTCAGTTACCGGGGCGATGAGTTCGTCCTGGTGGGGTTCTACTTTGCAGGTGACTTGAACGGACACCGGGAGTTGTTCTACATCCTCCGGCTGCGCAACGGCCATGGGGAGAGGGGGTGGTCGGCCACAACGGGCACCATAGGGGGGGCCTCATGAAGGACCAAGCTGTCTCCGCAGGACGGTGGGCAGTTGACGGAGCCGGCACCGGGACGCTCGTGTGGTACGCCGTCCAGGTGAAGCGTCATGCCGAGGCCCGGGTGGTCCGATTGCTGGCGCACAAGGCAATTCCAACGTTTCTGCCGTTTCTCGAAGTGTCCCGGGGCGGTGGCAACGGCCGGAGCCCACGGCTGGAGCCGTTGTTCCCCGGTTACCTGTTCGTGGGCCTGGACAATCCGTTGATACCCCGCATGTGGGACGCGGTGCGGTGGACCCCAGGGGTACGACGGGTGCTTGGGGTGGCGGAGGATCCCGTTCCTGTGCCGGCCGCAGTGATCGCGGCTATCCAGGAGCGGGTGCGAGAGCACGGGTTCGTGCGTCAGCGGCCCCGCTTTCAGCGGGGGGCTCGAGTGACGATTCGGTCGGGACCGCTACAAGGGCTCGAAGCGGTGTTCGACCGTCCGATGTCCCGTGTCGGTCGCGTGCGGGTGTTGCTGGAGTTACTTGGGCAGCAGCGTGGTGTCGAGGTTGACCAACGAGAGCTCGAGTCGGCCTGACACGAGGGAACGCACGGATGGACTATACCGGTGGCCAGCGCACTGCGTCAGCGGCTAAGTGCGCGAGCGGCGGAGCTGTGTCTTGCATACCCTTGCACGCCCCGGTGACGGGTTCACGGGTAACTGGTCGTCGGGCAAGTAACTGGGGGTCGGTCATGAAGACTGGCGCTCTGTTGAGCATCCTGTCCGTGCTGTTCTTGAGCATAGCGGTTACGCCTGCAGCGTGGGCTCAGGCCGCCTACGTGCTCGGTCCGGGGGACGTCATCGAGGTCGCCGTGTTCGGTGAAGCAGATCTCTCGCGAACCGTGACGATCAAACCAGACGGCACCGTCGCATTGCCGTTGATCGGCGAGGTCAAGGCCGCTGGCAAGACGACGGAGCAACTGGTGGGGGAGCTCACCAGGCTCTACGCACGGTATGTGAGAACGCCACGGGTGTCCGTCACCGTCAGGGAGTTTCGGACGAATCGGGTCTACGTGTTGGGGCAGGTGCAACGCCCCGGGGAGTATCAGGTGCGTCCGGGTGTGGGCGTGCTGGAAGTCTTGGCGAGCGCCGGAGGTCCGACGACCCGTGCCGACCTGGCCAAGGCGGTTCTCATCCGTGGCAGCACCCAAACTATCCCCCTGAATCTGCTCGAAGCCATCGCCAAGAGCGCGAACCCTGGCGTCGACCTTCAGCCTGGTGACGTTTTGTTTGTTCCGGAGACCGACAGGCGCATCGTTGTCCTCGGGCAAGTCAATCGCCCTGGAGCCTACGACCTCATGGAGGGCCAGCGGGTCGCCGACCTGCTCGCGGCCGCGGGAGGAGTCACCAGCAAGGCCGCACTGTCCCGCGCGTTCATCGTGCGGGGGACGGAGCAGATCTCTGTCGATCTGCAAAAGATACTCGCCGGAGCCACTGAGGCCAACTTGCAGGTCAGGCCGGGCGATATGCTGGTGGTTCCCGAGAACCAGAGCCGCGTTGCTGTGCTGGGCGCGGTGGTCAGGCCGGGTACCTATGACCTGGCCGACGGGATGAAGTTGGTCGATGCGATCGCCATGGCCGGTGGACGTGGCGAGCGGGGGGACCTGTCACGGGTGGTCGTCATCCGTCTAGAAGCAGGGCGGACACGGTCGGTGACCGTCAACGTGAATCAGATCCTCGCAAGGCAGGACGCTGCACAGAACGTGCCGTTGCAGCACGGTGACGTTGTGTACGTCCCGGAGGCGGGACTCGACCTCCGCCAGGTACTCCAGTACCTGAACGCAGCCAGCCTGTTGCGGCTCATTTTCGGTGGCTATTAGCGGCTGCTGCATGACCCGAAAGGGGTGACGCTCAATGGAGCTACGGCAGTACTACGAAATCATGAGGAAGCGGGCATGGATGATTGCCGTCCTGGTGGCTGTGACCGTGGCTGCGGTCGTGGTGCAGACACGTGGGTTGCGCCCACTGTACCGGGCCGAGGCTAGCCTTCTCGTCACCCCACGCATCGTCGCCCCCACGGCATACGAAGATCCCAACCTTGCGCCCCTGTCTGGGGTCTTCCGTGAGACGGTGCTTCGGAACGTGAGCCTGATGATCACAAGTAGGACGGTGCTGCGACGGGTGGCCGAGCAGGTGGGCACGACACCCCGCATCCGCGTGACGCAGGTGCGCGGCAGTGATTTCTTGATCATTAGCGCGGTGGACGAGCAACCCGAGCGAGCGGCGCGAACTGCCAACGCAGTGGCGCGAGAGTTCGAGCGGTTCTACGGCGAGGTCAACCGCGCCGATGCCGCACGCACCCGACGGTTCATCGAAGAGCAGCTCGAGCAGTCGCGCAAGCGGTTGGCCGCGGCGGAGCGAGCCCTCTTGGGGTTCAAGTCGAGGACGCGGTTCGTGGGGTCTTCTGAGGAGATCTCCCGGAGAGTCCAGCGGGTCTTTGACCTGCAGGCTGCGCACGATGGGGCGCTGCTGGACGAGAGGTTAGCCAGGACACGCGCCGATGCGATTCGGGCCCAACTCAACGCGCGCAACGACGGGCGACTGGCGGCGGTGTCCATCGCGACGAACCCAGTGGTGGTGCAGGTGCGCGATCACCTGACGAACCTGGAGCTGGAGTTGGCAGGGTTGCGAAACGTGTACACCGATGAGCACCCGCGGGTGCAGGCGGTGGTCGCGCGCATAGCCGATGCACAGCGGCGCCTTCGGTTGGAGGCGGAGCGGGCAGTACGCGATCAGTCGTTGGGTATTAGCCCGCTACGCGAGCAGTTTCTGCGGGAGATGCTTGGCGCTGACATCGATGCCGTGGTGGCGCGAGCGCGCGCAACAGCAACGGCACGGCTGCTGCGCGAGACGGAGGCGGCGCTGGTTGGTGTCCCGCAGAACGAGATGACGCTCGGGCGCCTGCAGCGCGACGTGCGCGTCGCGGAGACCACCTACATCCGCTTGGCCGGTCTGCATCAGGAGGCAGTGATCCGTGAGAGCCGAGCACAGTCGTCTGCGCAGGCGGTCATTGCCATCGTCGATGGAGCCACTGTTCCGACCGAGCCCGAGTCGGCGCAGCTGCCAGTCAAGGTTGGATTGGCAGGCTTCGTGGGGCTGCTCCTGGGTGCCGCCCTCGCGGTCTTGGCGGAGAGTGTGGACAACAAGATTCGTACTACCCATGAGGCCGAAGGCGCCTTCGGCGTGCCGGTGCTGACTGCCGTGCCCGTCATGAGCAACAGCACGTATCGATACCTGACGGTGGCGCCCAGCCTCAGCAGTTTCATCCTGCCGGTACTGGTAGTCCTTGCGCTGGTCGCGGTTGGCGCAGCGTTCGTTGCGCGGGTTCAGGCCGGTGCATTGAGCTTCGGATGGCAGCTGGTCTATGGCTCGGTGACGGCCGCGGGAGATCATGTCGTGCGGCTGGGACAGGGGATCTTGCACTCGTTGTCCACCGTTCTTTGAGGCGGTTTGTGCCATGGTGACTAAACCTGCCGAGCTGTTCACGACCTACGGCGAAGATTCGCCGTTCGCGGAGGCCTATCGTATTTTGCGAGTCAACATGCTGCAAACCAACAAGGACCTGTGGTCTCTGGGCGTGACCGGAGTGCAGCCGAAGCACGGCAGCTCCACCACCGCGGCGAACCTAGGCTTGGTCATGGTGGAAACTGCGCAGCGGGTGGTCCTGGTGGATGCCGACCTGTATAAGCCGTCGCTCCACCGGGTGTTCGACGTCCCGAACGACGTCGGATTGTCTACGGTGTTGCAGCGGCACGCGAACTTGCAACCGGCCCTGCGGCCCGTAAGCGGGATCCGCGGGCTGCGGGTGCTGCCTGCGGGACCGAAGCCGAAGACCCCGATGTCGATACTACAACCCGAGGGCGTCAGGCAACTGCTAATCCAGCTGCGTTCTGAAGCGGATTTCGTGATCTTCGATCTGCCGTCCGTCGCGGCTGTGGCGTACACGTCGTTGATCGCGTCCGCTCTCGACGGGCTGCTGCTGGTGGTCAAGGCTGGCGCGGCCCCAGTGGACGTCAACTCAATGATCAGGCGGCGGCTCCACGGTGTCAATGTCATCGGGGTGGTACTGAACAACGTTCCAGTGACCGGCAGCGAGCTAGCATCCTACAGCTACTATGGGCGCTTGAAGCGTTGAGCTGTTGCCATGTCAGTACGGGCACGTCAGGGCGGATCGGTGTGGGGTGGCTTTGAAGGGGATAACATGCTCGTGAGTGAGGAGCACCGATGCTGATCGCTCGCGCCCCCGTGCGGATCAGCTTCGCCGGGGGCGGTACTGACTTCGAGGACTATTATGCGCGTTTCGGTGGTCTCGTCGTGAGCGCGACCATCGACAAGTATATCTACGTGTTCCTTACCGTGAACAGGGGCGAGAGTATCCAAATCATGTCGTCGGACTACCGAACGTTCCACCGGCAGAGAGCCGAAGAGAACATGCTCTGGGACGGCGACCTGGCGCTCCCGCGCGCTGTGCTGAACCATTTCAATATCCGCGAAGGGTTCTCGATGTTCCTTGCATCTCAGGTGCCGCCCGGGACCGGACTCGGGTCGTCGAGCGCAGTCACCGTGGCGGTCCTGAAGGGGGTCAGTGGTGCGCTGGGGCTGCAGCTGTCCAAGCGGCAGGTTGCGGAGCTAGCGTGTTTTATCGAAATCGAGAAGCTCGGAATGCCGATCGGCAAGCAGGACCAGTTTGCGGCAGCCTATGGCGGTGTCAACGCTATTACGTTCGAACGCGACGGCGTCACCGTGGAGCCACTGGCCTTGCGTTCCGACACGTTGGAGGCGTTGGAGCGGGAGATTCTCCTCTTCTATACCGGGGTTGCGCGCGAAGCCGCGAGAGTGCTCGACGCGCAGCGACGCGCGATCGCGGCGGACGACGCGGCGGTGCTGACGTCGTTGCACGCCATCAAGGCCGCAGCGGTGGAGATGCGACGCTACCTTCTTGCAGGCGATTTGGGCGGCGTGGGCGAGTTGCTGCATGCTTCGTGGGAACAGAAGAAGCGACTGGCGCCGGGGATCTCGAACGCGCGCATCGACGAATACTACGAAACGGCGCGGGCGCACGGCGCCATCGGAGGGAAGATCGCGGGAGCAGGCGGCGGCGGGTTTCTGATGCTCTATTGCCCGCTGCGTCGCGTGGGCAGGGTGACGGACGCCCTCGAGAGGTTAGGGCTGCGCCGTATGGACTTCGCCATGGATCGGGACGGCGCGCGAATTCTGGTGAACAATACGCTTCCGTTGGCAGCGGCGCGGTATGCGTAGACGAACGCGGCGTGTACTAGTGCTGGGGCTGTTGTTGCTGGACAGCGTAGCGGTGGCCGTGGCGTTGGCGGCCGCGCAGTGGCTTGCGTCGGATCAGGATGGTAGCTGGGCTGGGGTGCTGCCGTTGCTGGTGGGCGTCCCCGTTGCCGTTGCGGTGTTTGGCCTGCACAGGCTCTACGTGCTCGACGAGTTGTTTGAGGGCCCAACGGAATACGGACGTGTCATCTACGGGTGTACGGTCAGTACCCTCGGGCTCATCGTCTTGGGGTTCTGGACCCAGCCGGCCAGCGTGGTGTCCTCACGCGAGCTTGCGGCGCTGGCGTGGGTACTGTTGATTCTGGCGGTGGGGGTTGCGCGTTTTCTGCTGCGGCGGGTCGTGCGAACGATCCGCCGGCGCGGCGGCCTGACGTCGCGCGCGATCGTTGTAGGCGCTGGTGCCGCGGGGCTCTCCCTGGCACGACACTTTGCCGACCTCAAACACGCCGGTGTGAGGATCGTGGGGTTCGTCGATGATTTCTTGCCCGTGGGCACCCCTGTGGTGGACGGATTGAAGGTCCTTGGCCCGCCCAGCTCGTTGGCGCGGGTGGTGGAGGAGACCGGTGCTCATGAGGTGATTGTGGTCCCTGCCGCGATGGCATGGGAAAGCTTTCGGGAGTTGTCTCACAGCGGCTTGAACCTCAACGGCACGGCGATTCGTGTGCTACCGGCCGTGCGCGATGTGGTGGCGGCCAACGTCAAGGTGCATGAGCGCGGGTTTCTGCCCTTCCTGACGTTGGAGCGCTTTCGGATTTCCGGCGTGGATGCCGTGTTGAAGGGCGCGATGGACTATGCCCTGGCCCTTGGCGCGCTGCCCGTGGTGCTGCCAGTCGTAGGCCTTGCGGCAACAGCGCTGTTGGTGACCGGCGTCCGACCGTTTCGGGTCGTTCGCATGGTCGGCCGAGGGGGCACGACGTTCCGGGCTGTCTTCCTGGACACAGGCTGGCCTGGCGGTGTGCAGAACGCCGTGCAGCGGTTGCTGTACCGTCTGGGGCTGGACAGGCTTCCGCTGGTGCTGCACGTCCTTCGTGGCCAGATGAGCGTCGTGGGGCCCCGCCCAATTCCCGTCGCGCGGCGGGCAGTCTACGAGTCGTGGATGCCGGACCTGCTGCTGGTAAAGCCCGGACTTACCGGCATGTGGGCGTTGTGGGACGAGCCTGTTTCGATCGACGACGAGATGCGCGCAACTTTGTTCTACGTCCGCAACTACACGATTTGGCTGGATCTTGAACTGCTGGTGCGCTCTGTGTTGCGTCTCGTGGGTGGTCGCTGGGCGCACCCGGCGATGGAGGGGGGTGCGGCACGTGGGCGTGTCGCAGTACATTAGCGACCTGCGAAGCGCCCTGGCCGCGGTGTCGGCGGAGGCGCTGATGCGCGTCGAGGAGGTCTTGCTGCGTGCCTGGCGGGAGCAGCGGCTGGTTTTCATCGCAGGCAACGGTGGGAGCGCCGCCACTGCATCGCACTGGGCCAACGATCTCAACAAGGGCACCGCGGTGCCGGGGCAACCGAGGTTTCGAGCGGTCGCCCTGACCGACAGCGTGCCCCTCATGACGGCGTGGGCTAACGATGTGGCGTACGACAGCATCTTCGTGGAACAGCTGGCCAATCTCTGTCGTCCAGGGGATCTCCTCGTCGTGATCAGCGGCAGCGGGAACTCGCCCAACATCGTGGCGGCGGCGCGGTGGGCCCGTGAGCATGGGGCGACGGTTGTCGGACTGACGGGTGGGACCGGTGGCCAACTACGTGGTCTGGTGGACCACTGTGTGCTCGCCCCGACCCACCGGATGGAGCAGATCGAGGATGTTCATCTGGTCGTCGCACATGCACTGTGCGTCGCCCTGCGCGCGCGGATCGCCGCCATGACACCGGTTGCGACCCTGGAACGGTGAAGGCGGTCATCCTGGCTGGAGGGTTCGGTTCGCGGCTCTCGGAGGAGACGGCGTCTCGCCCGAAGCCCGCGGTGGAGATCGGCGGCAAGCCGATCCTCTGGCACATTATGAACATCTACTCCGCGCACGGCGTGAACGAGTTCGTCATCGCGTTGGGCTACAAGGCGGAGATCATCAAACAGTATTTTTTGAGTTTCTACGCCCTCAACAACGATATCTCCGTAGACCTGGAGACCGGCAGCGTCGTTGTCCACAACGGGTACACGCAGCCGAAGTGGAAAGTGCATCTGGTGGACACCGGCTTGTACACCCAGACGGGTGGTCGGTTGAAGCGGCTGCGGCCCTGGCTCGATGACGGCCAGACCTTCATGTTTACCTATGGCGATGGGGTGGCCGATATCGACATCAGCGCGCTGCTCGCGTTTCACCGCTCGCACGGGAAACTGGCGACGGTGACGACCGTACGTTCGCCGGAGCGGTTCGGGAGGATCGCTTTTGAGGGCGACCGGGTCGTGGAGTTCTACGAGAAGCCCGAGCGGAGCGAAGGGTGGATCAACGGAGGATACTTCGTCCTGGAGCCGGCCGCCATCGACTACGTGGACGGTGACGAGACCGTGTGGGAACGGGACGCGGTGCCGCGTCTCGCGCGCGACGGGCAGTTGATGGGCTATCGGCATCATGGGTTTTGGTCGTGTATGGACACGCTAAAGGAAAAGAACATGTTGGAGGAGTTGTGGGCAAGCGGCAAGGCGCCGTGGAAGATCTGGCCTTGAGGTTCCCCTTACCTGGGAGTCTCCGAGCAGCCGACAGCCTCACAGAGATACGGTGGGCCCCCCTCGTCTGCGGTAGTGCCAGGAGCCCGGGTCCTGTGAGTGGTGCGAAGGTGGGGTTGCCTGTATGCGGGTGTTTGTGACGGGGTTGCAGGGCTACATCGGTACCGTGCTCGGAGCGACCCTGCGGAGCCGGGGGCACGTCGTCGCGGGAGCTGATACCGGCTTCTACCGCGAGCGACTGCTCTACGATGACGGTGCCGGGGTCGCGCCATACCTGGCATGTGACGTTCGAGAGCTGGAGCCCCAAGACCTCGTCGGCTACGACGCGGTGGTGCATCTGGCCGAGCTATCGAACGATCCGGTGGGGTACTTGAACCCGGCCGTCACCTACGAGATCAACTACCGTGGCTCGGTCCGGTTGGCCCGGTTGTGCAAGCAGGCGGGAGTGCCGCGGTTCGTCTACAGCTCCTCGTGCAGCGTGTACGGCAGAGGTTCGGAGGACTACCGCGTCGAGGAATCGGCTCTCGATCCCCGGACGCCGTACGCGGTGTGCAAGGTGCTCGTCGAGCAAGAACTGCTGCGCATGGCCGACGACGAGTTTTCCCCCACAGTTCTGCGCAACGCGACGGCCTACGGCGCATCACCCGCGATGCGATTCGACCTGGTGTTGAACAACCTCGCCGGGTGGGCGTGGACCACTGGCGAGATCCGCATGACCAGTAACGGGAGCCCGTGGCGTCCGGTAGTCCACGTACGGGACATCGCCGAGGCCGTCGCCTGCGTGCTGGACGCGCCGCGCGCCGTCGTCCACCGCCAGATCTTCAACGTGGGACAGACGCAGGAGAACTACCGTGTGGCTGAGATCGCCGAGATCGTCGCCCAGGTGTTTCCCGGATGCCGGGTGTCGCTGGGGCAGACCGATAGCGATGAGCGGAGTTATCGGGTGTCATTCGAGAAGATTCACGCCGTGTTGCCCGGGTTTCGATGCCAGCATGATGTCCGAGCGGGTGCGCACGAGCTGCGGGCGCTGTTCGAGCGCGTGCAGTTGACGCGGGCAGTGTTCGAGATGCCGACGTTCACACGCGTGAAGTGCCTGCAGAGGTTGATCACCGGTGGCCAGGTCGACGAGGCGCTCTTTTGGCGACATCGTCGCCGGGCACTGGAGGAGTCAGGGTGTGGGCTTGAGACACCTGTTGGGAACGCGCGTTCGGTGGCTTATCGGCCGGGGCCAGGACTGGTTTCGTGAGGCGCCCGTGCGGGATCCCGGGTATCTGTACAGAGACCTTGCATCGGTGTTTCGGCGGATCGTGACGGATCCGGTGTGCGGTTCCCGACCGCAGTACGCGTGGGGCGTCGTGCAGGGCGTGAGTTTGGCCCGAGTGCTGCGCATGGACCGTGTGTCGGTGGTCGAGTTTGGCGTTGCGGGGGGCAACGGGCTCGTGGCGTTGGAGCGCATCGCCGAACGGGTAGAGACGCAGCTAGGTGTGGCCGTGGACGTCTATGGGTTTGATACAGGGACGGGGATGCCGAGACCGCAGGACGTCAGAGACTGCCCGAATTTGTGGGCGGCAGCGTACTTCCCGATGGACGTGGAGAAACTCGTGCGGCGCCTGCGCAGAGCGCGGTTGGTCCTGGGGCTGGTGGAGGATACGCTGGACAACGTGCTGCAGACTGGCCTTGCCCCCGTGGCTTTCGCGTCTTTCGACCTGGACTACTACAGCTCCACCCGGGCTGCGCTGCGGCTCTTGGAGGCGTCCGAGGAGGTGCTGCTCCCTCGCGTCGTTTGCTACTTCGATGACGTCATGGGGTTTACCTACAGTGAATTCAACGGCGAACGGCTGGCGATCGCGGAGTTCAACCACACGCACGAAGTCCGGAAGCTCTCGCCGATCTTTGGGTTGAGGTACTTCGTCCCCTCGCCCTTCGCCGACACGATGTGGGTGGAGCAGTTTTGGATGGCGCACATCTTCGACCACAGCCGGTATGCCGAGCACGACGGCTTGGTGCGATCGCCGGAGCTGCCCCTGGCGTGACGACGAGCGGCGGACGGTGAGAGGGTCGTGATCTTTTTGGAAGCCGACGTGCAGGGAGCATTTCTCATCGAGTTCGAGAAGCGGAGCGACGAACGCGGGTTCTTCGCGCGAACGTGGTGCGAGCGCGAATTCGCAGCTGCGGGCCTCGACGTGCGGTTTGTGCAGATCAACATATCACGTACCCGGCGGCGGGGAACGATACGGGGGCTGCACTATCAGGTCGCGCCGTTTGAGGAAGCGAAGCTCGTGCGCTGTGCCAGAGGAGCTATCTACGACGTGGTGGTCGACCTGCGAGCCGAGTCGCCGACCTACATGCGGTGGATGGCCGTTGAGCTCACGGCCGACGGGTGTCGCATGCTGTACGTGCCCGAGGGGTGCGCTCACGGGTTCCAGACGCTGGAGGACGATTCAGAGGTCGTGTACCAGGTGTCACAGTTCTACACACCGGACGCGGAGCGGGGCGTGCGCTACGACGATCCCTGTTTCGGCATCGTGTGGCCGCTGGAGGTCACGGTGGTGTCGGCGAAGGACCGGAGCTGGCCCAACTATCGAGCGGGCGGGTGACGTTGTCGGATGCGGTACCCTGCCCTGGGATGGAGTGCACCCCGCCGACGGGCGGTCGGAGAGGCGCATGATCCTCGTTGACGAAGCGTTGGCGCGTCGCGAGGCCAAAGGGTGCCCTATTCGCGTGGCCATGGTGGGGGCGGGTTTCATGGGGAAGGGGATCGCCCTGCAGCTTCTGACTGCTGTGCCGGGCATGCGGCTCGTGGCCATCGCCAACCGGCGCGTCGACGAAGCGCGACGAGCCTACGAGGCCGCCGGTGTCACGCCCCGGGTCGTGGAGACCGAGGCGGAGCTGGAAGCGCTCATCGCGCGCGGGCAGTGCGCCGTGACCGAGGACCCGTTCCTCCTCTGTCGAGCGGAGACCGTCGAGGCGATCATCGAGGTCACAGGGACGGTCGAGTTTGCCGCCGGTGTGGTCATGGCCGCCATCGAGAACCGGAAGCACGTGATCTTGATGAATGCCGAACTCGACGGAACGATTGGCCCCTTGCTGCGTACGTACGCCAGCAGGCGAAACGTGGTCATCACCAACGCCGACGGCGATCAGCCAGGCGTCCTCATGAACCTCTATCGGTTCGTGAGGGGCATCGGCGTCCGCCCGATCCTGTGCGGCAACATCAAGGGGTTGCACGATCCATACCGGACACCGGTGACGCAGCGGGAATTCGCTCGGAAGTGGGGACAGAAGCCCGAGATGGTGACCTCGTTCGCGGACGGCACCAAGATCGCATTCGAGCAGGCGGTCGTGGCTAACGCGACGGGCATGCGGGTGGCACGCCGCGGGATGTACGGGTTTACGGTGCCGGCAGGGACGTTCATTCAGGAGGCGGTTCGGGTGTTCCCCCTTGCGGAGCTGTTGCACGGAGATGGGATCGTCGACTACGTCGTTGGGGCAGTGCCGAGTCCGGGCGTGTTCGTTCTGGGGACGCACGAGCATCCGGTACAGCGGCGGTACCTGGAGCTCTACAAGCTTGGGCCCGGCCCGGTGTACTGCTTCTACACGCCATATCACCTGTGCCATTTCGAGGTCCCCAATACCGTGGCGCGAGCGGTGATCTTTGGCGACGCGGCCGTCGCGCCTCGTGGTGCGCCTTGTGTCGACGTGGTGGCGACCGCGAAAACCGACCTGGCTGCGGGCCAGGAGCTGGACGGCATCGGGGGGTTCACGGTGTACGGGCAGTGCGAGAACGCCCCGATCGTGAGGGCCCAGCGGTTGCTGCCGATGGGGCTCGCGGAGGGATGCCGCCTGAGACGCGCGGTCGCGCGCGACCAGGTCCTCAGCTACGACGATGTGGAGGTGCCCCCGGGTCGTCTGTGTGACCGTCTGAGGGCCGAGCAGGACGCGATGTTCCCGGTCGACGGTGGTGCGCGGTGATCGTTCAGTGGCCTGGGCGCCACCCATGACTGGAGGTTGGGGCAGCCCACCGTCATGAGAGTCGTCCAGGTGACCACCATGACGACCGATGGTGTCGGGGCCGCTGTCATGCGGCTCCATCGTGGGCTTTTGGGCTGTGGCGTCGATTCCATCGTCTTCGTCGCGGGCGACCCAGGCGACCTCGCCGGGGCGCGTGTTCGGCGGTACCGTCCGCCGCAGGACGCGGTGGCGCGGATCGCGCGGCAGGTACGGCGTGCGGTGTTCGCTGCGAGTCGCCTGCCCTATCGAAGGTCCAGGCCAGCGTGGGTCAGCATCTTCAGTGACGACCGTAGCGTACACGCTGGTCAAGTCCTGGCGCAGCTCCCGCAGGCGGATGTGATCCACGTACATGCCATGATCGGGTTCCTCGACTACCGGTGTCTGCTGGCCGCTGCCGCGCGCGCGCCGGTGGTGCGGACCCTGCACGACATGAACTTCTTTACGGGAGGCTGCCACTACGACCATGGGTGTGGGAGGTTCGTAACGGGCTGCGGCGCCTGCCCGCAACTGGGGTCCTCCCGCGAGAACGATTTGTCGCGGCAGGTGTGGTTGCGCAAACAGGCGCTCTTTGCGCGTTTACCGCGGGCACGGTTGCGGTTGGTCGCACCCAGCCGGTGGCTGGCCACGGCTGCACGGCAGGCCGGCGTGGTGAGCAACTTCGAGATCACCGTGATCCCGCACGGGCTGGATGCCGACATGTTCGCGCCCCGAGACCGCAGGTTCTGCCGGCAGTTGCTCGGGCTCCCTGGCGACGCGCGGATCGTGCTGTTCGTCGCTCACCCGCTGGCGCGCCATGAGAAGGGGTTCGCGTTGCTCGCCGACGCTTTGCACCGGCTGGGTGATGTTCGCGACCTCATGTTGGTGTCCGCAGGAGGTGGTCCGCTGCCAGCGGCAGTACCCGTGCCGCACCTGCGATTGGGCCGCGTCCAGAGCGAGCGCCTATTGTCTGCTGTCTACAGCGCAGCCGATCTGCTGGTGGCTCCCTCGATCGCGGAGACGTTTTCGCAGGTGGTGTTAGAAGCGCAAGCCTGTGGGACGCCCGTGGTTGCGTTCGCAGCCGGAGGTATCCCGGAGGTTGTGCGTGACGGGGTCACCGGTCTGGTGGTGCCCGCGGGCGACATCTCGGCGCTGGCGGACGCGATTCGTCATTTGCTGCAGGCCGATGACCTGCGGGTGGCGATGGCCAAACGGGCGCGGCAGGTGGTACTGGACGAGTACACACTCGAGGTACAGGCGCGGCGGTACGTGGAGCTTTACCGGGCCGCGCTCGCCGGGCGGCGCGAGGTAGGAGCCGGTGTGGGAGGTCCTGCAGAAGTCGGCGCCAAGCCGGCGGCGGGTGTGGTGTCGTAGGAGGCGGGCTGCCGAGCATGAACTGGCGAGACCTCCCTTGGCGAGACATGCGGAAAGTGAGGTTTTTCCACCTCTGGGGCGGGTTCTGGATGCAGTTCGCTGGCCTGAGCTGGCCTGGGCGTCTGGCGACTCGCGTGGCGACGTGGTTCGCACCTCCCTACAAGGCCAGGCTGTACTTGGCCCGCATGACGAGCAAGGGGTTCGTGGCACCCAGTGCGGAGATTCATCACAAGGCGCTGCGGCTCGGGCGACACGTGTTCATTGGTGACCGCGTCATCATCTTCCAGGAGGTGGGCGGCGGTCCCGTCGAGATCGGCGACCGGGTGAAGATATTCGGCGACGCGGTTCTGGAGGTCGGGTTGGGGGGGTCCATACGCATCGGACCGGACTCGCGCATCCACCGAGGGTGTCAGCTGGTCGCGTACAAGACCGCGATCGAGATCGGTCGTGACGTGGGGATTGCGCAGAACTGTGCGTTCTACCCGTACAACCACGGTATGGCACCGGACGCGCCCATTTCACGGCAGCCCGCGGACAGCAAGGGGCCGATCGTGATCGAAGACCACGCGTGGCTCGGCGTGGGCGTGATCGTGCTGGACGGCGTGCGCATTGGGAAGGGGGCGGTGATCGGTGCGGGCGCCGTGGTGACGCGAGACGTCCCCGCCGGCGCGATCGCCGCGGGAGTACCCGCCCGGGTCCTTCGGATGCGCCATGGGGTCGGCGATGGAGAACGCGTGCACACCGCGTAGGGAGGGTGGGGTGCTGTCCGTGGGTGGCGCGGCAGGGCGCGCTGTGCCGGTTTCTGCTCTGGGCGTCTCTGCTCGCGCGGTGGCGTGGAACACCGGGATCCAGTTCATTGGGCGGATCGTCACGACGTTGACCCAGGCCCTGCTCGTCATGGTCCTGGCGCGCGCCTTCGTCCACCATCTCGGTCCGGTAGATGGCGTGCGGGAGATGGGTCGGTACACGACCATCATGACGTTCGCCGTGGTCTTCGAGACGTTCGCGCGCTTTGGCTTCTTCGCGACGTTGGTGAAGGAGTTCTCGGAGCGAGAAGACCAGGCTACCGAGATTCTCGCGAGAGCGTTGCCGTTGCGGCTGTTGCTCGCTGGGGTCGTTGCCGTCGCCGGCACGGGACTGGCACTCGTCCTCCGCTTCGAACCCGTGGTCACGATCGGCGTGGCGCTGCTGGCCGTCTCGACGTGTTGGGGCGCGGTCTTCAATACCGCCATGGCGTATTTCCAGTCCCGACACCTGATGGTCTACCCGGTGGCCGCGGAAGCGCTGGGACGCCTCGTGGCGCTGCTGGGCATGACGGTTGCCGCGCTGGCGGGTGCGCCGCTGCTCGTCGTGATCGCGTGTTCGCTGCTGGGCTCCCTGGTCATGGCTGGGGTGTGCGTGGGGTTCTTGCGTCGCTTCGAGCCGTTGGGGTGGTGCGTGGACCGCACGTACTGGCACGCGCTGGTGGCGCAGGCCGTGCCCGTGGGGCTAATCGCTGTCCTGTCCCTGGCATACGGTAAGGCGAGCGTGATACTGCTGGCGGCCATGCGGGGGAGCTTCGACGTGGGAGTCTACGGAGTGGCGTTCAAGCTCACAGACGTGCTCGTGGCGTTCCCTGCGGTGCTCGTCGGCAACCTGTTTCCAGTCCTCGCGCGGGCTCTCGACCGTCGCGATCGCGCCGACGCGGTGGTGCGGCGGACCGTGGGTGCGCTGGCGGCGTGCGCGTTTCCCGTCGTCGTTGGCGCGTTCGTGTTGGCAGCGCCCCTGGTTCGCCTGACTGGCGGCGAGACGTACCTGGCAGCGTCTGCCGTGAGTGTATTCGGCACCCCGGTGACCGCCGTGCATGCGTTGCGGGTACTGGTGTGGGCGGTGCTCGCCGGCGGGTTTGCGCACCTGGGGCTTTCGCTGGTTATCTTGCGGGGCCTGCAGGCACGGTACTTGCGCGTCGTCGCGATCGTGACGTTGGGCAGCGTTGCGGCCAGCTACGTGCTGATTCCGCGGTACTCGTACGCTGGGGTCTCGGTGGTAACGGTGCTGACAGAGGTGCTCATGGTCGCCACCGGGTGGTGGATGCTTACGAGATCGGCGGAGATGCGGTTGGCGGTGGTGGATGTCTGGAAGCCGGGCGTCGCCGCGGCGACCATGGGGGCGGTTGTATGGCCGGTGCAAGCGCTCCCGCTGTGGGCGGCGGTCGGCGTCGGCGTGCCGCTCGGGGCGCTCGTCTACGTGGCCCTGCTCTCCGCGTTGGGAGGGTTGCCGGTGGAGTCCCTTCGGGGTGCGATACGCAGGAGGCCCGAGCCTGTAGCCTGAGGCCGGGCGACGCTGACGCGTCGCGCCCAGGTGTGTGGGAGTGGTTACGGATGCCGTGGCGCCCGGGGCAAGGGGGAGGGGATGTGCATGCCAGGCGAGCCTCTGGTTAGCGTGGTGATGCCCGTGCGCAATGGCGAGGTGTTTCTGGTCGAGGGCATCGAGAGCGTCCTCGGCCAGACGTACGAGAACTGGGAGCTGGTCGTCGTCGACAACTGCAGCAGCGATCGCACGTTGGAGATCGCACGCACGTACGCGGAACGTGACCGCCGCATTCGCGTTCTCCGTAACGAGACGCCGCTGACGTTGATGGAGAATCACAACGTTGCGTTTCGTGCCGTATCGACGGCGAGCCGGTATTGCAAGATCCTGCACGCCGACGACTGGCTCTTTCCGGAGTGCCTGACGCGCATGGTGGAGGTGGCGGAACGCAATCTCTCCGTCGGGCTGGTGGGCTCGTACTGCCTGTACGGAGACGAGGTGCGGTGCGACGGCCTGCCGGTGACGGTGACGGTGCTTTCCGGACGGGACATGGGGCGCAAGACGCTGTTCAGGGAGTTCTACGCGTTCGTCTCACCGAGCGCGATCATGGTACGCTCCGACCTGCTACGGAGTGGACGGTTCCGCTACCACGAGTCCCACATCCACGCCGATGTCGAGGCGTGCCTAGAGGCGTTGCGGTATTGCGATTTCGGCTTCGTCCACCAGGTGTTGACCTTCGTCCGACCTCATGGCGATTCGGTGACGGCTACGGTGGCCAATCGGCTGAATACGTACCACTGGTCGTGGCTGGACATGCTCCGGGCGTATGGGCCCGTGTACCTTACGCACGACGAGTACGAGCGCCTCTGGCGTGCGCGCGTGCGCGCGTACTATGGGTTTCTGGGCCAGAACGTGCTGCGACGGCGGTCCCGGGAGTTCTGGACCTACCACAAGGAGCGATTGGACGATCTGGGTCTTCCACTGACGGCGTCACGGGTGGTGGCGGGCCTGATCCGGGAGGCGGTGCAGGTCGTGTTGCACCCCGTCCGTGAGTTCCGCAGGGGCCTGCAGCCCGTGCGGTGAGGCCGCTTCCCGGGGCGGCGCGGTGTGTGACCGGCGGGTGATTGCGCGGGCGGAGGGGTGTCGGGATGGCCACGGTGAGTTCTCGAAGCACTGCCGCGGCGCTGGGTGTACAGACGCTCCTGCTGGTGCTGCTGGGACTCGGGCTGGCAGCCCTGATCATGCGCGCCCCTCTGACCGTGACGCTGGGCGGGGCACTGGCCGTGCTCTTCCTGGCAGGCTTTCTGCAGCGACCGGATCTGGGGCTGCTGTTCACGCTGGTCGTTCGCACGGCTACGGACATCGGCTATGTTCTGCTTCCCGACAACCCGGCAGCGGAGCCTGTGCGCCTGGCGGCACTGCCCAACGCGGCGCTCGTGTCCGTGCTGGTACTGGCCGGGGGTGGGTTTCTCCTTCGACGACATCTCCCTCTCGTACGCCTTCCCGGGGGCATCCTGCTCACGTTCCTGGCGGTGACCGGCTTCGTCGGCGTGTTGCGTTCGGGGAGGATGCTCTCCGGGCTGGCCGAATGGCTGCCGATCGTCGCGGCGTTCGTGGCGTACGGCCTGGCGGCGTCCCAGTTCCAGACGCGACGAGAGATCACAAGGGTCGTGGGGATCTTCGCGGCGTCGCTCGTCGCGCCTGCGGCGGTCGCCTTCCTGCAGTGGACCGGTGGTGCGTACTTCGCCGTCCCGGAACTGGGGCTCTTCCGAGTGTCCGGAACGTTTGCACATCCCAACGCGTTCGCGATCTACCTGGTGCTGATCCTGAGTGTCTTCCTGGCCCGGGCTGTGAGCCTGACGGGGTGGAGTCGGTGGATGGCGTGGGGCGTCGTGATGATCTGCAGCACGTTGCTGGGCATGACGTTCACGCGCATAGCATGGGTGGGAGCGCTCATCGTGGTGGGCGTGATCGGGTTGCTGCGGCGCCCGCTGCTGCTTGCCGCGCTGCCGGTGGCGGCCGTGGTCGCAGTACGCGTCCCGGAGATTGCTGCAAGGCTGGCCGATCCGTTTGGCGGCAGTTTTGCCGATCGCGTGCTCCTGTGGCAGGCGACCATGGAGCGTTGGGTAGAGATCACCGCTGCGGAGCAAAACAGCGTGTCGGTGGCGCTGAATCGGCTCGTGGGGCTCGGCCCAGGAGCCGTGGGGACCATTACCGCACCGGTGCGCGGCATTCCGTTCGGAGCGCACAACGACTACCTGGCACTACTGGTGGAGTACGGGATCTTCGGTCTCGCGCTCTACCTTGTCCTGATCGGTGTGGTGGTGCGTCTGGCCTACACCGGCTGGCGGATGTCACGCGAACCGGCACTGAAGGCGGTGGCCCTGGGTTTGCTGGGTGTCGCCCTGGCGTATCCTGTGATCGGTCTGACCGACCACGTGATCGGCCAGACCGCCAACCAGCTCTACTTTTGGACGCTGGTGGGTCTCGTGCGGCGCGTGACGCAGATGGTACCGGTCGGAGAGGGAGACGTCACGCACGGGGCGCCGGGGCGCGAGAGCCCTGGGTGATGGCCTGTGCGGCGATGGGCCATCTGATGCGAGGCCCAGGGTGGTAGCTCGGGTCGGGGAGGTCCTGCCGACGCCCATGGCAGGGGGTCCAGGCAATTTGTTGATGGAGGTCCTCCGGCCATCGGCGCAGCTCGCCCCTGATCACGTCGAGCGGTTGGCCCGGCGCGTGGACTGGGTGTCGTTCTGTGCACACGCCCACCGCGTGATGCTGGCGCCATTGGTCTATGACCGGCTGCGCCGGTTCGCAGGTGTGCTGCCCGGGGACGTCGTTGAGTGGTTGCGCCATCAGTACTACTTTGCCGTGGGGCGGAATCTGGCGCTCCTCCATCGGCTCCGCGAAATCAACGCGCAGCTCGCGCGCAGGGGCGTTGTCCCGCTGGTTTTGAAGGGCCCGGGGTTGGCGCACTTTGGGGTAGGCGTGAACGTGCGGTTGTTCGACGACGTGGATATCCTGGTTCGCCGCGGTGACGTGGACGACGTGAGTGCAGTGCTGCAAGAGATGGGGTACGAGGGGCCGGCGAGCGCCGCGCATCCCTACCACCTGCGGTATGTGGGCTCGGCGGGCGGTCTGGTCACGGCGGTAGAGGTCCATTTCGACCTGGTGGACCAGGTGCGCCGCATCACGCCTGACGTGGAGGGGATTCGTGCGCGATCGGTGGCGGTGGACGTAGCCGGGTGCGTGATACGGGTGCCAGCGGTGCACGATCAACTGCTGCTGACGGCCATGCAGCTAGGGCACCATCACTGGGCGGTTCGACTGCTCGTGGACGTGGCGTTCCTCGCATCGCGGTGGAGTCACGCCATCGACTGGGGCGACGTGTTCCGTCGAGCGGATGCATGGCGGATGGGAGCGCTGGCGCGCTCCGCCCTGTACGTGGTATCGGCCCTCTTCGGCGTGGCCCTTCCGGCACCCGTGGCGGCTGACGTCAGACCGGAGGGCTACATCCGTCGGGTGCAATGGTCGGTAGCGATGATGGCGGCACTGGAGCAGTTCCAGGACGGGGGACGGGAAGTAGCCTGGCTGGCTCCGTACGTCGTGGTCGATGATGCGGGCCGTATTCCGAAACTGCTGGTGCAGCGCACGTTGTGGCCGGAGAAACTCGACCCGGAAGGGCCTGGCGCTCTGAGCCGTGGTCGCCGGTTGTTGCTCGTAGGCGCCGTGCTGCCGGCGGTGTTGCGAGTGCTGTGGAGAAGCCTTGATGGCCACCACGCGCCGCGCACGACGCCGATGGCGGAATGAGCCGCTGGCGTTGCGCCGTCCCGCCCGCGGCGACGAGCGTTCGAAGGGAGGTATAGATGCGTATTGCGATCCTCGGGTCACGTGGCATCCCTGCCCGCTGGGGCGGCGCGGAGGTGGTGAGCGAAGAACTCGCGACACGGCTTGCAGCCAGGGGCCACGAGGTGACTGTCTATTGCCGGGCGCGCTACTCCGATCCCTCGCGTCCGCGAGAGTACCGGTCCGTCAGGCTCGTCTATACACCGTACCTGCCCGGCAAGTACCTGGAGAGCCCGTCGCACGAGGTCGTGTCCGCGTTGCATTCGCTGGTGCAGCCGTTCGACGTGTACTACGTCCTGTGCTGTCGCACGAGCTGGTGCTACGTGCTGCATCGACTCGCCGGCAAGCGGGTCGTGTTCAACACCAACGGTCTAGACTGGCTCAGGCGAAAGTGGGGCGCTGTGGTTAGGACGTACCTGCGGTTCTCTTTCTGGGCGGCGCTACGGCTGGCTACACGCGTGACGTCCGACTCGCGGGCGATCTGTGAGTACATCCGGCGGGAGTTCGGCGTCGAGGCGCACTACCTGAGCTGGGGCGCGTACGTGCTCCCGCCGGTCGCCGCGAGCATTCTCGAAGAGTACGGGTTGACTCCGGGCGGCTATTTCCTCGTGGTGTGCCGTATTGAGCCCGAGAACAACGTCGACCTGATCGTGCGCGCATTCGAAGGAGTGGAGACCTCGAAGCGTCTGGTCGTGGTCGGCGGGGTGAACTATCGGAGTCGCTACGTTCGTCGGCTGCGGCGCACCAAGGATCCGCGGGTGGTCTTTACAGGGCCCGTGTATCGCCCCGGGCACGTAGATACCCTGCTGCGGTACGCGTTCGCGTACATCGACGGACACGAGGTCGGCGGCACGAGTCCTGGACTCCTCAGGGCCATGGGATGTGGCGCCTGCGTCCTCGTATTCGACCGTCCGTTCAACGCGGAGGTGGTAGGCGACGCGGGACTGCTCTGGAAGAAGTCGGAGGAGGACCTACGGGACAAGATGCGCCGCTTGTTGGCGAATCCGGAGCTTGCGGCGCGGTACGGTGCCCTGGCGGTAGAGCGCGTGCGGCAACACTACACGTGGGAGATGGCCGCGGACGCCCACGAGCGGTTTTTCCTCGACCTCGTACGTGGAGAAGCACCGTCGTTGCTGGCGTGGCAGCAGCGCGCCCGTACCCGTGGGGGGCCTGCGCGTGCAGTGCACGATGGGCGGAGCGGCAGTGCGAGCGGCGATGCCCGTTGAGCGGACCATGCCCACGGTGGTGAGGGACGCCGCGGGAGTGCGTCGGGGGACGCGCAGGTCCGTCTTGCTGGTGGACTACCAGTTTCCGCCGGTAGCCGGTTCAGGGGTGCAGAGGACCCTGAGCTATGCCACGCACCTGGGCGCGTTCGGGTGGACGCCGGTGGTCTTGACGGTGCAGGAGGGCGAGCATGGGTTCTACGATGTCTCCATGCTCGAGCGGGTGCCGGACGGTCTCGAGATCCATAGGACACCTTCCATCGAACCCGTACGGCTGGTCAAGCGCCTCTTGTTTGGGACGATCCGCGGGGCGTGGGACTACGGGGCCCGCTCGGGACGTCCTCTGGTGCGAAGTCCCCGGTGGGTGGCGTGGGAGCGATGGCTCTTCTTCCCGGATCGGCATCTGGGATGGTTGCCGTTCGCGCTCGGCCGCGGGCTGTCGATCTGTCGACGGCAATCCATCGATGTGGTGCACTCGACGTCGACGGCGATTACCAGTCACCTGGTGGCGTACCTGCTCACCGGGATCCTGAGGATTCCCTGGGTAGCGGACTTTCAGGACCCGTGGGCGGACAATCCCCTGCCGCTCTTTCCGTCCCGGGCGCATGCGCGCTTGGCCCGCGCTCTGGAGGCAGCCATCATCCGCAGGGCGGACCGTGTGACAGTCACGACGGAAGCGCACCGCGAGTTCGTGTGCAAGATGTTCCCCTTCCTTGATGCGAGGAAGTTCGTGGCCATTCCGATCGGGTTCGACGAGCGGGTCTTCGATGGCGTACAGCCGACCAGACAGGGGAAGTTCACGATTGGCCATTTCGGCGCGTTCTACGGGCCGCGGTCGCCGCGCACGTTCCTCGAGGCGCTGGGGGAGAGCATTCGCGCGCGCCCGGAGCTGGCGCGCGAGGCAGAGGTCTGGTTTTTCGGCACCTTCGACGCGTTGTCGTTGGAGGCTGCAGAGCGAGCGATCGGCCGCTACGGGTTGAAAGAGGTCGTGCGGGCTTTCGGCGTGGTTCCGTACCGCGAGGCCATCCGGGCGATGGCCAGCGCCGACGTCCTGTTGCTTGTGCACGCGCGGGGGCTCTGGGGCGAGAAGATGATCACCAGCAAGGTCTTCGAGTACCTCGGCGCTGGACGGCCGATCCTTGCGCTGACCCCGCCAGGGGAGACAGCCAGGTTCCTCAACGTTGTGGGGGCGGGACCCGTCGTCGACCCTGACGACGTGAGGGCGGTTCGGGACGCGATCCTGGATCTGCACGCCCTGTGGAGGGAAGGACGCCTCGCGGGCCCCGCGGTACGCGACGTGGCCCGTGCGCGTTCATGGAGGAGGAGCGCGGAACGCTTTGCCGGTGTCCTTGATGAGGTGTGCGCGCTGGCGTGGCGGGGAGAGCGTCACGCGACGTAGTGCGGGCAGCGATCGGTCTTGTCTGAGTGGGAGAGCCCTGCGGTGCGCATCTTGATGGTCAACAAGTTCTACCACGAAGCCGGCGGCGCGGAACGATACATGCTGTCGCTGTCGGCGCTGTTGGAACGCGCAGGGCACGAGGTCATTCCGTTCGCCATGCAGGACACCCGCAACATGCCCACGCCCTATGCGCGGTGGTTCAGCCCACACGTACGGGTACGGGGACCGCTCCCCCTGCGGGAGCGGTTCTGGACCGCGGTGCGCGTTGTGTATTCGGCCGACGCAGCCAAGGCGGTGGCGAGGCTCGTCCGGCATGTACGACCTGAGGTGGCCCACGTCCACAACATCTACCATCACCTGTCGCCCTCCGTGTTGGTCGCGCTCAAGGATCTCGGCGTCCCAGTGGTCCACACGATGCACGACCTCAAGCTGATCTGCGCCAACTACAGTCTCTTCACGCGCGGTGCCATCTGCGAGCGGTGTAAGGGTAACCGACACTTCCACGCAGTGGTGCAGCGCTGTTGCAAAGGTGGGCTGGGCGCCAGCCTAGTGGGGGCGGTCGAGATGTATCTCCACGGGGCGCTCAAGACCTATGCCCGTACCGTTGATGCCTTCGTGAGTCCCAGCCGCTTCCTGCGGGACAAGCTCGCGGAGTTTGGCATGGACGTGCGTCGGGTGCGACACATTCCGAACTTCGTCGACGTGGACGCGTTCTCGCCCCGGTACGGCCCGAGCGATGGGTACGTGGTCTACGTGGGGCGCGTGACGTTCGACAAGGGCGTGGGTGTGCTGGTGCAGGCCATGGCCGACCTGCCGCAGCTGATGGCGTACGTGGTCGGTGATGGCGACGCCCGAGGACCGCTGCAGGAGCAGTGCGCCAGGAAAGGGATCCGCAATGTGCGCTTTCTGGGCCCGCGTCCCCATCGGGAGCTCCCCGCACTCGTGGGTGGCGCAGCGGTCGTGGTGCTGCCCTCCCTGCTGTATGACAACTGTCCGCTCGTGGTGCTCGAGGCATTCGCCATGGGCAAGCCGGTAATCGGCTCACGACTGGGTGGCATTCCCGAGCTGATCGCGGACGGGGATGACGGTATGCTCGTGGCTGCGGGTGACCCCGCAGCGTTGCGAGACGCCATCGCTTGGCTGATGGCGCGGCCGCAGACGATCGAGGCCATGGGACGGAACGGGCGTGCGAAAGTCGAGCGTCTCTATGGTCCGGATACCCATCTGCAGGCGATCGGCGCCGTCTACGACGAGGTTCGCGGCGTGGCATGACGGTCGTTCCTCGGTCTGGGCCTGGGGGCCCTGTGCATGGTCCTGGCCGAGGAGGGGCGTGGAGGCGCCAGGTGGGCTTCGGGCGGTCCTGCAATGAGTGCCGTGCGGAGGGGCTGGTGACGTCACGCGCGCGTCCGGGCTGGCAGCGTACCGCCAAGCGCGTGCTCGACGTCGTGGTGGCGAGCCTGGGCTTGGCGCTGGTTGCGCCGCTGGTACCGGTCATCGCCGCGGCGATCAAGGCGAGTTCGCCCGGCCCCGTGTTCTACCGCTGGCCGGTGGTCGGGTACGACGGGCGGCCGCTCAAGGCCTACAAGTTTCGCACCATGGTGGTCGGCGCGGATGACCTCAAGCCTCGCCTGACACACCTCAACGAGGCCAGCGGCCCTGTATTCAAGGCGAAGAACGATCCGCGCGTGACGCCGGTGGGGCGAGTGCTGCGAAAGTTCGGACTGGACGAGATTCCTCAACTGTGGAGCGTCCTCAAAGGCGATATGAGCCTGGTGGGGCCGCGTCCGGTGCTGACGTACGAGTGGGAGCAGTTCGAGCCCTGGCAACGGCGCAAGCTCAGCGTCAAGCCCGGGATCATCTGCCTGTGGCACATCCGGGGGCAGCCACGAGACTTCGACCGGTGGGTCGCCTTGGACTTGGAGTACATCGACAACTGGTCGCTGTGGATGGACCTGAAGGTGCTGGCCGCTGCGCCGTTCTACATCCTGGCGGGCCGGAACTACTAGCAGGCTGCTCCCCCGGGACGGGACCCCGATGCGTACGGCGATGCTGCGAAAGGACGATGGCCGCGGAAGCCCGACGGCCACGGTCGGTGCGCGGACCAGGGTGCTGCTGATGGTCGACTACTTCTTCCCGCCCGCCGGCGGCGCCGCCGTACACCGCACCCTTGGGCTTGCGTCCTCCCTCCCCGACTTCGGTTGGGAGCCCTTAGTGCTGACCTCTCGGGCGCCCGAGCACGTACACCACGACGTCTCCTTGCTCCGACGCGTGCCCGCCACCCTACGGGTAGAGCGCACACCGTCGCTGGAACCCGTCAGGTTCGTCAAGCGGGTCCTTTCACGACAGGGCGGTGAGGGCAGCAGTGGAACCCGCAGCAGCCGTGGCAGGCAGCGCCGTGGGCGCGGTGCGCGGGCGATCAGCAGAGTCCTCCAGTGGATGTTCTTTCCCGACCGACACGTGGGCTGGCTGCCCTTCGCCCTGGCCCGTGGGCTCTCGCTGGCGAAGCGGCAGCAGTTCGACGCCATCTACTCCACGTCCACGAGCGTGAACAGTCATCTCGTGGCCCGAGTGTTGAAACGTGCGTCGGGGGCCTTTTGGGTCGCCGATTTCCAGGACCCCTGGGCGCACAATGAGATCCTGGGGTTGCCGTCGTGGCCGCACGCCGTCCTGGCCGCGCGCCTGGAGCACCTGATTCTTCGAGACGCCGACCGCGTCACGGTGACCACGGGGCCGATCGCCGCGATGCTGCAGCGGACGTATCCCGCGATCCCGGCGAGCAAGTTCGCGGTGCTGCCCATGGGGTTCGACCCAGAGGCGTTTGGAGACCTGCGCGGAGTCGCCGTGGCACCGACGTTCACGATCACGCACCTCGGGTTCTTCTACGGCCCGCGGTCGCCTGGGCCGTTCCTGGAAGCCCTCGGGCGGTGCGTGCGGGACGGGCTGTTGCCCCGGGATCTCGTTACCGTACGACTGCTGGGCGGCTTCGACGCTGACGCCGAGGCGCTGACGGCAAAGCTCGTGCGGGCGTATGCCCTGGAGGGAGTCGTGCACACCGAAGGAGTGGTGGCCTATGGCGAGGGTCTGCGGCGCCTCGTGGAGTCGGCGGTGCTCCTGCTCGTGACGGACGACGGCTGGGGCGGACGGACCCTGGTCCCGACGAAGCTCTACGAGTACCTGGCCGCCGGCCGTCCGATCCTGGCACTGGCGCCCGCAGGGCCGACAGCCGACCTGATCGAGGAGACGGGCGCCGGCATCGTCGTACACCCCGATGACACTGCGGGGATCTGCGACGCGCTGGTGCGGTGCTATGCGCGATGGCGGGATGGTGTTCGGTCCGTGGCCCCGCGGGGGATCGACCGATTTACCTGGCGGGAGATCACCAGGGAGTTCGTGCGGCTGCTGGAGGCGTAGTCGATGGCCACGTCCACGCCACCGGGAGACCTCACCTCCGGTGCGGGCTACGGGCGCAGCCGTGCCCTCGGGTGGGACGACAGAGTGGCGGTGGCCGTGGAGCTGGCTGAGCGGTGGTTGCTGCACTCGGGCATCTGCGTCCCCGGCCATGCGAGCGCGCACGCGGGCGCGGTGTACTCCTACTACGACACCCGGGCGCGTGCCCACGTGCTGCTGTACGCCGAGGCCGTGGGCTACCTGTTGAGCCTGTGCAAGTACTTGCGGCATCTGGGCCGGGCCGGGGATTGGGCTGCGCTCGGCCGGGCGGGCGGTGCGTGGCTGCTGTCGCTGGCGGCTCGGCCTCGCCCTGCGTTGATCATGGGCGTACAGGACGGAGCGCGCATCGACCAGGTGTACGCGTTCGACAACGGCGTCTGCTGCAAGGGCCTGCTGGACCTGTACGAGATGACGGGCGTCCCTGCATACAGGGAGCACGCCACGCGCCTCGCAGACTGGCTGGTGCGTGAGGCTCTGAACGACGACGGATCCGTCAAGCCCGTGCTCGACCTGCCCAGCGGCCGGTTCCTCGAGAACCGACGTGCGTGGTTCATGGTGAGCGGCAGCTTCCAGGCGAAGATCGCCATCCCGCTCTTGCAGTTGGCGACCAGCGGGGGAGAGGACTACCTGCGGCGGGCAGCAGCCCGGCTCTGTCAGTGGGCGACGGCGCAACAACGGTCAGACGGCAGCTTCCCCGCCAACAGGACTACCGCGCGCGTCAACCTGCATGCGCACCTCTACACGGTGGAGGCGCTGCTGGTCGCGTACGCGCTGGAGGGGTGGAAGGAGTTCCTGACCGCGGCTGAACGGGCCGTGGCCTGGGTGCTCGTGCGCCAGCGGCCGGATGGCAGTATTCCGTTGTGGACCGGGGGCTGGTGGACACCGACGGCCACGTACGCCGTCGCGCAGGCGGTGCGGGTCTTTCTCCTGCTCGACTTGGTGAGGCCTGCCGCGCGCCTGCGCGATGCGGCCGCGGCAGGCGCACAGTTCCTGCTGCAGATGCAAGCCCGCAGTCAGGATCCCGGCGCGGACGGAGGGTTCTACGAGGAGCGATTGTTCGCAGGGGGGTTGAGGTTCCGCACGAGTCCGCGCGTGACGTCGTGGGCGACCATGTTCGCCGTCCAGGCACTGCACTTGGTGCGGGATCGGCCGGCGAGGTTCGAGGACGCTGTCAAGGCGCTCTTTTGAGTTGGTCGGACACCGTCGTGACCGGGCGCGCGGGGTATCGCGCCAGGGGCTCATATGCGCCCCGCCCCGGGGGCGGGCCCAGGTCGACGCCGTTTAGCTCCACCCACGCGTGGGCCTTGTGGTCGACCGGACGCGGCGGAAGTCCGATCACCAGCTCGGCATCGTCCCCTTGGGCCCGCAGGAGCCGGTACAGGACCAGTGCGCGTACGAGACAGGTCTGCTCGGTGAGGCGCATGCCCAAGACACGATGCACCGCTCGAGACAGTGATGCCGGCGCGTACCGATGGCGCACCGGGCCTGACCGGGTGCCGAGACGTGCGACCAGGTCGGGCAAGGGGCACCGGTGCACCTGCAGTCGGACGAGGACGTACGCGCCCCAGACGCGCGCGGCCAGGCGGGTCTTGTCGGCGAGCGAGAGCCGCGCGCGACGGTCAGACATTGGCCAGGCAGACCGACAGGATCCGCTCGATCGTGCCGTGGAGTGCATCGAACCGCAGGGGCCGGTACACGTTCCACAGGGGGACGCTGCGGGCCAGGTCAACGACATGTCTGAAGCACCGGGCGTGCTCGGCATCGTCGACGTAGGACTGGCTCAGCGTCCACAGGTCCGGGATGGCGTCGGTGACCCGTACGCGGGTCACGGCGATGTCGCGTGCGACCCGCAGGAAGACGACCGCCCTGATGGGCACGGGGTCGCACCGCCCGCGGCAGGCTCGGTCGAGCGCCAGGCTGATCCGGACGTCGGTGCGCCTGACGACCTGGACGCCCGGGAGAGCCAGGTGGTCGGCCACGTCCGGCCGAAGACGCAGGCTGGCGGGACCTGGGATCACGGCCGGCGATGCCTGCGTCGTCACGCAGGCAATGTCCTCCGAGAGCACACGATGCCCGGCCGCGTGGAACGCTGCGGCCAGCGTGGTCTTCCCAAATCCGCCCGGCGCGGCAAAGAGGACCGCTCCACCGTCGACCTCCACCGCTGCGGCGTGGAGCGGTAGGTGCCCCAGGTGTAGCAGGCACAGGCTCGCGGGGATGCCCCAGAGGATGTCCTCGCGGCGGACCGGGTCCATGTCGGGCACCGTCACCCGGAGCGTGGCGGGTTCCACCACGAAGACCTCCGCGAGTTCGTTCCAGAACAGGTAGCGCGTGCCATCCTGGTACAGGCGGGCTAACAGCGTGCGCCCCGGCCGCGCCGGCCACTCCCGGAGGAGGCGGGCGCCCGGGGGTATGGGCGGCGACGGGCCGACTGCCACGTCCAGCGGGATTCCGGCCCCGGCGCGCAGGTAGGCGAACGGTAACGACGACGCGACCTGCAGCCCGTAGCAGGTGCCGGTCGTTTCCTTCCACCCGTGCGGTGATACGTCGGGCATGCGTTCACCAGAGGCTCACGAACGCGTGGATTGCCGCCAGGTCGTTGGCCCACACGACGTCCCGCAGCGCGAAGTCCTGACGGTCCAGTTGTGCCTGCAGCCGGGCGTAGTCCACTCCCGGCATGCGATACGAGCCGTTCAGCAGCCACCGTCGCAGCGCCGTGTAGTCTGTCTTGGCGACGGCGAACTCGTCGAAGACGGTCTTGTCCCTGCGGGCCAGCACGGCGTCGGGGAGTCTACCCCGCAGCAGTGACCGCACCAGGGCTTTGGAGAGCCTCTCGGGGTACTTCACTTCCGCGGGGAGGGAGAGGAAGAACTCCCAAAGGTCCACGTCCGCCAGCGGCTGGCGCGTCCGGACGCCGTGGAACGCCCCGCAGATTTCCAGCGATTCCATGCCGATGCTCGGTTCGGTGAACGCCACCAGCTGCGCTTCCGACCACAGGCGCCCCGGTGGAGTGTTGAGGTGGTGATGGTAGAACGCCCGGCTGCCCAGACGGCGGTCTATCCAGTCGGGCAGCATGGGGTTGCCGCGCCTCCGGACGAGGCGCCGGTACGCCACTGCAAGGGGAAGAGGGACGAAAGCCGCGAGGACGTCACGGGCCAGCTGTGCCCGCAACATGCCGTCAGCCGGCCACGTACGGAAGATCCGCCATAGCGCCGCGTAGCGCTTCTTGGCCGCCAGGTGGGTGACGAGGGCAGTGCGCATGTCGTAGACGAACTCTCCGAACTCGCCCGTCAGGACCGTCCGGAATCCCAACCTGCGCACCAGCCGTTGCTGGTACGCGATCTCGGGTAACAGCGCAAGCGGGGGGCCGTCGACGAGGCGCACCCAGTGGTCGAGATCGTCGAGGTGCCCCACTGCCGACGTGTAGGTGTGCAAGGTGATCCCCAGATAGTCGGCCACCATCTCCGTGTACCGGCGTTCGTCCACGGTCGGATGGTCGGGGAAGACCTGGGTGATCGCCGGCAGGGGCCTGCCTGTGAGCCGGAGATGCGCCGGTGCCGCAAAGGCCGCGACGGCTGTCGAGTCGATGCCGCCGCTGAGCGACAACACAGGTGTGCCGGCCATGGCGCGGGTCACGGCACGATCCATCAGTTCTTCGAAGCGGGCTCGGATGTCGTCGAGGGAGAGCCGGGCGGTCTCGAGCAGGCGCTCCGGAGCCCAATAGCGTGCGACGACGGTCGGCTTGCCTGGGATGGCGCGGAGGATCGAGGCCTTGGGCAGGCGGTGCACGCCCTTGAGGGCGCAGGACAACGCGTCGCCCGACGACAGGTTGTAGAACATCCGCTCGAGGACCTCGAGGTCGGGCTGCAGGGAGATGCCGGCTCCGATCGCGACCTGCTTGGCCTCGGTGGCTACGAACAGCCCCTGCGCGTCCTCCCGGTAGAACAGGGTGCCAAGGCCCAGGTGGTCCCGGAAGGCCACGAACCTGGTGCCGTCCGTGACGATGCAGGCGAAGGCTCCCCGGAGGACTTCTGGAGTGCTGTCTCCCAGCGCCAGATAGAGCGCAGCTACCAGGTCGGCCGGGTGTGCTCGGGCGCTAAAGCTTACCCCAATGTTATAGAGTTTTATTAACTCTTCGGCGTTGTCCAGGGTTCCGACAAATCCGACCAGCAGGGGGCCGCGCTGCGCGACCCACGCGTCCCGATCGTCTGGACGTATGGCGATACCCAGCACCGTGTCCCCATAGGAGACGACGTGGGCTTCGGCCCCGCGGTGTGGAGAGGCTGCCAGCATCCGCCGGGGAACGGCGGCCTCGACGTGCCTGCCCGGAGAGAAGACCGCCGCAATGGCGCCCATGAGTCGCAGTGCGTGCTATGCTAGCACAACGCGGTTATCTGGTAAATTCCCCTCCGTGCAGGTCGTGCATCTGTCCTTTGAGGGATTGCGACGCGCCCGGGTGTCGGCCTAGGATGGGGCAGTGGGGTGGATGGGCGCCTCGGTGAGGAGGGCAACGTATGGGGCCAGCGTTTGAGCGTCTCGTGACGTACAAGCCGCCGGAGCTCATGGAACTCGGATCGATCGCTCGCCACACGTTCGCAGTGGGAGCGACGATCAAGGGCGGGACGGACATCTGGCACTGCGACCAGCACAACGAGCGGTCCGGCGGTTCGGGGTTGGACTTTCCGGGAACAACCAAGGAAGGATGTGTGGGTAGGTCGTAGGGACAAGTAGTAGGGACAAGAGGAGTCCGGGCGCGCCGAGCGAGTTGTACGAAGACAGGGAGACCGTGAACCTCCGCGGTGCGGGATATGCCGCGGAGGTTTCTGGTGTTTGTCACCGCTACGGCGCCGCGGTGGTGTTGTCGGACGTTTCCCTCGGGGTCGCCGCGGGCGAGATCCACGCGGTGCTCGGGCCAAATGGTGCAGGGAAGACCACCCTGCTGCGGATCCTCTGTGGCCTGTTGACGCCTACAACAGGGGCTGTGCGACTGATGGGGCGGCCGGTCACCGAGGCACCGCGTGCCGCTCGCCGGTGGGTCGGCTTCGTGCCGGGGGGCGACCGCACGTTCTACCTCAGGCTCAGCGGGCTCGAGAACCTGATCTTCTTCGGTCGGCTGTGGGGCATGACCGTCGGGGAGGCGCGGACCCGGGCTCTGCAGAGGCTGGCAGAGGTGGGACTCGACGGGGTCGCCCACCTGCGGGTCGCGGCCTACTCGCACGGGATGCAGAAGAAACTGGCCATTGCTCGGGCATTGCTCCCGAATCCTCCCGTGCTGCTGATCGACGAGGCCACGCACGACCTCGACCCGGAGGCCAGTCGGACGGTACGGGAACTCGTCGCCACGGCCGCTCGCCAGGGTGCGGCAGTCCTCTGGGCCACCCAGCGGGTGGACGAGATCCGCGGTTTCGCGCACACGGTCACGCTGCTCCACCGGGGCATGGTCAGGTTCAGCGGCACCGTGCCGCAGCTGCTGGCGCAGACGGTACCCGATCGGTACGTGCTCCGGGTCACGAACGGTCGGGGTGGCAATCATCCGTCGGCAGCGGAGCTCCAGGCGGCCCTCGGCCGCCACGGGACCATTGCACGGGCGGGCGGGCAGGACGCGGGAGACTACGTGCTGACCATGCACAATGGCGCCGTCCTGGGGGATGCGCTGGCGGCGCTCAGTGCTGCCCGCTTTCACGTGTTGAGCTGTCGCGAGGAACGCCCGGGGCTCGAGGAGGCGTTTCTCCGGCTCACGGGCGGTGCACGAGGCAGTGGATCGACGATGCATGAGGCGACGGACCGATGATCGCGGGGCGCGAACACGGCTGGGGCGCCGTGGGGCAGGAAGTAGGCAAGCTGGCAGCCTTCCTGCGTCGCGACCTGCTCACGGCGTTGAGCTATCGGCTGGCGTTCGTCTCCGACCTGATCAATCTCATCGCGCAGGTCGTCGTCTTTTCGTTCGTGGCGAGGCTCGTCGATCCGGCCCGGGTCCCCGTGGTCGGGGAGGCGCGTCCCACGTACCTCGCGTTCGTGGTGGTGGGTATCGCGATCAGCGCGTTACTGCAGTTGGGGTTGAGCCGTGTGGGCTCGGCCCTGCGCAATGAGCAACTCCTCGGCACGCTGGAGTCGCTGCTGGTGACGCCCACTTCGGAGCTGACTATCCTCGTGGGACTCGTGGCCTACGACCTCCTCTACCTGCCGGTGCAGATCACGGTGTTCCTGGTCGTGGCGGCGGTGCTCTTCGGCGTGGAGGTGCATCTGAGCGGCATCGTGCCCGCGGCCGCCGTCTTCGCCCTGTTCGTGCCCTTCGCCGGTGGCCTGGGCGCTGCGAGCGCCGCTGCGGTGCTGCGATTTCGGCGGGTACCGGCGGTGGTCGGTCTCGTAGGGTACGGCCTGGCGGTCGGGTCGGGCGCCTACTTCCCCCGGGAGCTCCTGCCCGGGTGGGTAGCCGGGTTCGCCGCCCGCAACCCTGTGGCCGTCGCGCTCGATGCCACCCGGGAGGCGTTGCTCGGCGGCGGCAGCTGGGCTGCGGTCACCCCAGCGCTCCTGGTGCTTGCACCCACCTCGCTCCTGGCCCTCGCGGGCGGCGTCTGGCTCTTCCGGCTGGCCCTACGGAGCGAGCTGCGCACCGGCACGCTGGGGCAGTACTGACCTGTGCCGGAGGGAGATGCAGTCATGGTGCCGACGAACGTCCGGATCCACAGGCACCCCAGAGTCGTCCATCGAGAGCTCTCGGAGGGCGAAGGGGCCGTTCTGCTCAATCTCGAGTCGGGCGCCTACTACGGACTGAACGAGGTGGGGGCAATCGTCTGGACCCTGCTCGACGGCACGCGCACGTTGGACGAGGTTCTGGAGGAACTGCGCAAGCGCGTGGTGGATGCGCCGGCGTCGTTCGTCGTCGACGTGCAGGCCTTCGTAGCGGATCTCGCGCGGTGCGGTCTGGTCAGGATGCAGGAGTAGCGTTCGGACCGGAACCCGCGGTGCTGTCAACAGACACCCGCACGTCGTGAGGGCAACTGCGGAGCAGGGCACGGCCGCGAGCGGCTGTGCCCTGCTCTCCGTTGGGCCAGTGAGGCCGTGTCAGTAGTAGAACAGCGGCGGCAGTTGCAGGAAGGATCGCACGGCGGTGTTGTAGTCGTAGCTCGGGTCGTACTTGGGCGGTGCGGGGACAGGGATCGTGGCCGACGCAAAGGTCTTCCACTGGGTGGTCAGGCGCTTGTGCCGTGGGATCCCCGTCCCCGGCCCGCCACGACCCGTCGGCGAGTCCCACCAGTCGTTGCCGACGGCGCCGTAGACCTGGACCGCCGTCAGGTCTGCGCCCGGGTCGGTGTCGGGGATGAGCCGCATCTGCGCCACCGCGTAGAAGGCCGTCGCGCCCGCCGGAATCAGGGGGTGCGGCCAGGAGTTGATCCACCAGTGGAGCAACGTGCCAGGCGGTGCGGATTGCCAGGAGACCGAGAACCCCTCGGCCTCCCGCCGCCAGCTGACGTAGCCGCTGGCAGCGGAGAAGTCGCTGGTGCGAAACCACCCGCCCTGAATGCCGTACTGCTCGGTGGACTCCACAAGGATCCACACCCCGTTGACGAACGCGTAGAGCCGGTTCCACCGAACGTGCACGCGGAAGTTCCTGGTCGGGCCGATGCCGACGGCGGCCTCCACGACCTGCCCCCACCCGCTCATCGCGGTGTACCCGGGCGGCGGGGTCGCCCACTGGGCTGGCCGGGCGCCTTCGGTCCAGTCCCACGACGGGTTGGTGGCCAGGCGGGCTTCATGCTGGCCCCACGGCGGCCCCCAGCCGTACTCCAGCCCGGAGCGGAACGGCGGGCCGAACCACTCGTAGATCAACTGGGCGATCTCGTCGGACGCCGGCGTGGGTGCTGACGTCGGTGTGGGCGTGGGCGTCGGACTCGGCGCGATCGCGGTACTCAACGGCTGGAGCGCGAAATCCACCCGCGTCGTCGCGCCGCCCTTGACGAGCGTTTGCTTCTTTTCCTCCTTGTATCCTGAGCGACTGGCGATGACGGAGTAGCTGCCCGGTGGCAGCTGCGTCGTATAGTAGCCGCTGCCATCGGTTTGTCCTGCCCAGGTCATGTTTCCCTTGGTGAAGACAACAGCAGGGAGGCCGGTGCGGGAGATGGCGTCGACGACCCGTCCGGTGAGCGTGCCCGGGCTCTGGCGCCAGTTGGCGGCGGCACCCCACGCCTGCCCGGTGAGCGGAGCACGCGCAAAGACCAACATGGCTCCTAGAGCGAGGACGAGCAGTTCCATGCTCACCGTGAGCCTACGTGGTTCCCGTTTGTGCATAGCGCTTCCTCCTGGTGAGAGGTGCGAGAGCGCCTCGCTCGTTTGCGATGGCGACACAACACAGCCCGCCCCGCCGCTGCTCCACCTGCGTTGCTGGGTGGGCCATCACATCACCCGCGTCGGCACCCCGGCCTAGCGGCCGCCGGCGCATCCGCGCAGGCCGGTCCCATGGCACCGCGTGCCTGGAGTACCTTGGGTCTGCCTGTCGCGGTCGTGGTCGCTGCTGGACCACCCTCCGGCTCCGGGATGCCGGAGGCACCGTATTGGGCATGCCCAACTGCGCAGGGGTCCAGACCTGGACGCAGGGAATGACGGGCCGTTTCGGCGTTCCGGGCGCGGACGTCCCGGTGCACGAGTGACAGGAAGCGATAGCAAAACATTGACAATATCATTATCAGTACTCTTGACAACATAGATGCCAGTCGGTATATTCAAGGCGAGTGGGGTGCGTGCGGGATGCGGGTGCGGATCATGCGGAGTACCCGTCCGGTCTACGTCATCAGCGTGGCCGCGGAGATCTGCGGGCTGCACCCGCGCACCCTGCGGATCTACGAGGAGAAAGGGCTCCTGCAGCCGGCGCGGCGGAATCGGATTCGGCTGTACTCGGAGCAGGACATCGAGCGGGTACGGCTGATCCGCCAGCTCATCGAGCACCACCGGTTGAACCTGGCGGGGGTGCGGCTGGTGCTGAAGATGCTCGAGCGGCTGGAGGCGCGGGCGGGCGCCGCAGCGCCGGAGCAGCAGGGGCAGGACGGTGACATCGTGCGATGGCTGGTGGAACGACTACTCGAAGGCGAAGGAGGGCGAGGACGATGAGCCTGATGCGGTGGGATCCGTTCGACGACCTGATGTCGTTGCGGGAGTCGATGGACCGCCTGTTCGAGGACTTCTTCGGACCGCGGCGGACCCGGCGCGCCATGGTGCCGGCGATCTGGGAGCCCGCCGTCGAGGTCTACGAGACGGACACCGAGGTCGTGGCGAAGGTCGAGCTGCCCGGCCTCGATCCCAAGAACGTCGAGGTGACGGTGACGCCGGAGGGGCTGAGCATCAAGGGCGAGCACAAGGCCGAGCAGGAGGAGAAGGGCCGGAACTACTACCGCCGCGAACTGCGGTACGGGGCGTTCCAGCGCCTGATCCCGCTGCCGGGCGAGGTGAAGAGCGAAGAGGCGAAGGCGACGTTCCGCCACGGCATCCTGGAGGTGCGGGTGCCGAAGTCGGAGCGGGCGCGGCCCAAGACGGTCAAGGTCGAGGTGGCGTCGTAACCCCGGCGGCGGGCGTGCGGCGTCCGGTGCGGGGTCGTAGGAGATGGACCGACCGGACGCCACCGGAGAGCGGTCGCCGGCGGGTGCATGACGCAGTGATCAGAGAGGTGCCGGGCGGCGGGCCCTCGTGCAGGGCGCACAGGGGCTCGCCGTCCCGGCACCGCAGGAGGAGTGCACAATGGGCAGGGTCGTGGGGATCGATCTGGGCACGACGAACTCGGTCATCGCCCACGTGGTGGGCGGCGAGCCGCAGGTGATCGCCAACGCCGAGGGCAGCCGGCTCACGCCCTCGGTGGTGGCCTTCACCAAGACCGGCGAGCGCCTGGTCGGCCAGATGGCCAAGCGCCAGGCGATCCTGAACCCCGAGAACACGGTCTACTCCATCAAGCGGTTCATGGGCCGCCGGTACGCCGAGGTCGAGACCGAGCGCAAGATGGTGCCCTACAAGGTCGAAGAGGGGCAGAACGGCATGGCGGTGGTGCGTATCCCGGCCGCCGGGCGGACGTTCACGCCGGAGGAGATCTCGGCGATGATCCTCCAGAAACTCAAGACCGACGCCGAGGCGGTGCTGGGCGAGAAGGTGACCGAGGCGGTCATCACGGTGCCGGCGTACTTCAACGATGCGCAGCGCACCGCCACCAAGAACGCCGGCGAGATCGCGGGGCTGAAGGTCCTGCGCATCATCAACGAGCCCACGGCCGCGTGCCTGGCCTACGGCCTGGACAAGAAGGGCGCGGAGACGGTGCTGGTCTTCGACCTGGGCGGGGGCACCTTCGACGTCTCGATCCTGGAGATCGGCGAAGGGGTCTTCGAGGTGAAGGCCACCAGCGGCGACACCCACCTGGGTGGCGACGACTGGGACGAGCGCATCGTGAACTGGCTGGCCGACGAGTTCAAGAAGCAGCAGGGGATCGACCTGCGCCACGACCGTCAGGCGCTCCAGCGGCTGCGGGAGGCGGCCGAGCGTGCCAAGGTGGAGCTGTCGACCGTGGTCCAGACCACGATCAACCTGCCCTTCATCACTGCCGACGCCACCGGGCCCAAGCACCTGGACATGGTGCTGACCCGGGCGAAGTTCGAGGAGCTCACAGCCGACCTGGTGGAGCGCTGCATCGGGCCCTTCAAGCAGGCCCTGGCCGACGCCAAGATGACCGAGAAGGACATCGACGAGGTCATCCTGGTGGGCGGGGCCACCCGCATGCCCATGATCCAGGAGCTGGTCCGGCGCCTGACGGGGAAGGAGCCCAACCGCGAGGTGCACCCCGACGAGGTAGTGGCGGTGGGGGCGGCGATCCAGGCCGGCGTGCTGGCGGGGCAGGTCCGCGAGGTGGTGCTGCTGGACGTGACGCCGCTGTCGCTGGGCGTGGAGACCCTGGGCGGCGTGATGACCACGCTGATCCCCCGCAACACGACGATCCCCACCCGCAAGAGCGAGACGTTCACCACGGCCGCCGACGGCCAGACGCAGGTGGAGATCCACGTGCTGCAGGGCGAGCGGCCGATGGCGCGTGACAACCGCACGCTGGGACGTTTCATCCTCGACGGGATCCCGCCGGCGCCGCGAGGGGTGCCGCAGATCGAGGTGACGTTCGACATCGACGCCAACGGCATCCTGAACGTCACGGCCAAGGACAAGGCCACGGGCCGCGAGCAGTCCATCAAGATCACCGGCACCTCGACCCTCTCCAAGGAAGAGGTCGAGAAGATGGTCAAGGAGGCCGAGCGCTTCGCCGAGGAGGATCGCCGGAAGCGCGAGGCCGCCGAGGCGCGCAACCGCGGCGACTCGGTGCTCTACCAGGTCGAGAAGCTGCTGCGCGAGCACGGCGACAAGGTCTCGGCCGACGAGCGTGCCCGCGTGGAGCAGGCGCTGGGGGAGCTGCGCGAGGCGTTGAAGGGCGACGACATCGCACGCATCACTCGCGCCGCAGACGCGGTGCAGCAGGCGTCGTACAAGCTGAGCGAGGCCATGTACAAGGCGACGGCGGGCGCCCCGACCGGCGCGGGAGGGCCAACAGGTGGGCCCGCTGGCAAGCCGGGCGGTGACGACGTGATCGACGCCGAGTACAAGCCGACGTCGTAGGTTAGGAACGATGGACAGGGAACGGACGATCAACGGCGAGGTCGCGGGCGACGAGCGCTCTTCGGCGCCCCACGACGCGCAGGCGACCACGCGCACCGGGGAGCCCGAGCCCCAGATCCCTGGGATGGCGGCGGCCGGGGACGTCGCGGAGGGCGGGACGGCCGCCGGTGAGGAGGAGGCCGTGTCCGCACGCGACCAGGAGATGGCGGCGCTGCGAGAGCAGGTCGCTCGGCTGACCGAGGAAGCCGAGCGCAACTGGCAGCAGTTCCTGCGCACGGCCGCCGACCTCGAGAACTACCGGAAACACGCCGCCCGGCAGCGGGAGGAAGCCGTCGCCACCACCCGGCGGGCCCTGCTGCGGGTCGTGCTGGGGGTGGTCGACACGCTGGAGCGCGCCCTGCAGCACGCCGGCGAGGGTGCGGGCGAGGCGAACGCGGCCGCCATCCTCGACGGGATTCGCCTGGCGCACCGCGAAGTGCTCGAGACGCTGCGCGGCATGAACGTGCGCCCCATCGATGCGGTGGGGCAGCCGTTCGACCCGCGGGTGCACGAGGCGGTCGAGGCCGTGGCGTCCGACGACAAGACGCCCGCGGGCACAGTGGTCGGCGAGGTGCAGCGGGGGTACATGATGGGCGACGAGGTCTTGCGGCCAGCCAGGGTGCGGGTGGCGCAGTAGTCGTGCCCCGGCGCCCAGGGTGAGCCATGGAGTTCAAGGACTACTACAAGATCCTGGGCGTCGACAGGCGAGCCGATCAGAAGGCGATCAGCCAGGCGTTTCGCCGCCTGGCACGGCAGTACCACCCGGACGTCAACAAATCGAAGGGCGCCGAGGAGCGCTTTAAGGAGATCAACGAAGCCTATCAGGTCCTAAGCGACCCGCAGAAGCGGGCCCAGTACGACCAGATCTACGACGCATACCAGTCCGGCGTGCCGCTGCACGACCTGTTCGGCCGCGTGGGCGGCGCGCGCACGTGGACGGGCCCCGGCGGGTTCACCGTGACCGTGGGCGGCGAGAACCTGGAGGACCTGCTCGGAGGCACCCTAGGCGGGTTCTC
Organism: Armatimonadota bacterium; assembly: GCA_031459855.1. NCBI lineage: Bacteria > Bacillati > Candidatus Sysuimicrobiota > Candidatus Sysuimicrobiia > Candidatus Sysuimicrobiales > Candidatus Humicultoraceae > Candidatus Fervidifonticultor > Candidatus Fervidifonticultor primus. The sequence continues at coordinate 964,467 of JAVKHP010000001.1, read as the reverse complement.
AGAGTTCTTCCGCGCGTTCTTCGGCGACCTGGGCGGTCTGGGCGGGTTCGGCCGGACTGGCCGAAGCGGGCGTGTCGCCGAGCCCTGGGACCAGGTGCAGCCCTCGGGGCCCACGGCGGGCGCACGGCCGCCGGGACACAGTGGCACGCTTACCCTGACCCTGGAGGAAGTGCTCCACGGGGCCCGGCGGCGTGTCCGGCTGCCGGATGGCAGGCAGGTAGAGGTGCAGGTGCCACCGGGGGTCCGGGCGGGTCAGGCCATCCGCCTGCCCGGTGCCGCCGGCGGGCAGGACGTGTACCTGACTGTCGAGGTGGCGCCCCACAAGGTCTTCGAGCGCGATGGCGACGACCTGGTGGTGGACGTCTCGGTGCCGTTCGTGGACGCCGCGCTGGGCGGCGAGGTCGAGGTGCCGACGCTGGAGGGCAGGATGGTGGTGACGGTTCCGCCCGGGACGCAGTCGGGCCAGCGGCTGCGGCTGCGCGGGCAGGGGTTGCCCCGGGCGCAGGGAGGGCGGGGCGACCTGTACGCCCGCGTGAAGGTCACCGTGCCCACGACGCTGTCGCCCCGGGAACGGGCACTGCTGGAGGAGTTGCGGCGGCTGCAGCGTGAGCCGTCGCGGAAGGTCTGAGCGAGGGACGGGAGATGGCGATGCGATTCGATCGGTTGACCGAAAAGGCGCAGGAGGCGTTGCTGACGGCGCAGCAGGAGGCGACGACACGGGGACACCAGGCGCCGGACCCGGAACACCTGTTGCTGGCCTTGATTACGCAACCGGACGGGCTGGTGCCGCGCATCCTGGCCAAGCTGTCCGTGGACTCCCGGGTGCTGCGCACCCGGCTGGTCCACGGGCTCGATCGTCGCCCCCGCGTGGTCGGGGGGCCTGCGCCCGCGGGGGGCATCGCGCTGACCCCGCGGCTGGCCCGCGTGCTGGAGGCCGCGCAGCGCGAGGCGGACCGGCTGAAGGACGACTACGTCAGCACCGAGCACCTGCTGCTGGGCCTGGCCCAGGACGCCGACGGGGAGGCGGCCGCGCTGCTGCGCGAGGCGGGCGTCACCGTAGACCGCATCTACCAGGCACTGGAGGAGATCCGGGGCGCGCAACGGGTCACCGATCCCCATCCGGAGAGCAAGTACCAGGCGCTGGAGCGCTACGGCCGCGACCTGACGCAGCTGGCGGCGGCGGGCAAGCTCGACCCCGTCATCGGCCGGGACGAGGAGATCCGCCGGGTGATCCAGATCCTGGCCCGGCGCACCAAGAACAACCCGGTGCTCATCGGCGATCCGGGCGTGGGGAAGACGGCCATCGTCGAAGGGCTGGCGCAGCGCATCGTGCGCGGCGACGTGCCGGAAGGGCTCAAGCACAAGCGCGTGATCCAGCTGGACATGGGCGCGCTCGTGGCGGGCACCAAGTACCGCGGGGAGTTCGAGGATCGCCTGAAGGCCGTGTTGCGCGAGATCGCCGCCGCCGAGGGGCAGATCATCCTGTTCATCGACGAGCTCCACACGGTGGTGGGCGCGGGCGCGGCCGAGGGCGCCATCGATGCGGCCAACCTGCTCAAGCCCATGCTGGCCCGGGGCGAGCTGCACGCCATCGGCGCCACCACCCTCGACGAGTACCGCAAGTACATCGAGAAGGACGCGGCGCTGGAGCGCCGCTTCCAGCCGGTCTACGTCGGCGAGCCGTCGGTGGAAGAGACCATCAGCATCCTGCGCGGGCTCAAGGAGCGGTACGAGGTGCACCACGGCGTGCGCATCGCCGACTCGGCGGTGGTGGCGGCCGCGACGCTGTCGGACCGGTACATCAGCGGGCGCTTCCTGCCCGACAAGGCCATCGACCTCATCGACGAGGCCGCCAGCCGCCTGCGCATGGAGATCGACAGCAAGCCCGCCGAGCTCGACGAGGTCGATCGGCGGATCATGCAGCTGGAGATCGAGCGGGAGGCGTTGCGCCGGGAGACCGACCCGGCCAGCCGCGAGCGGCTGCAGCGGTTGGAGGAGGAGCTGGCCGGCCTGCGCCAGCAGTCGGAGGCGCTGCGCCGCCAGTGGGAGCAGGAGAAGCAGGCCATTCTGGCCATCCGCGCCACCAAGCAGAAGATCGAGGAAGTCCGTCACCAGATCGAGGAGGCCGAGCGCCGGGCCGACCTGGAGCGGGCGGCGCGGCTGCGGTACGGCGAGCTGCCCGACCTGGAGCGTCAGCTGCGGGCCCAGGAGGAGCAGCTGCGGCAGGTGCAGGCCCACGGGCGACTGCTCAACGAGGAAGTGACGGCCGACGAGATCGCGGAGGTCGTGGCCCGCTGGACGGGGATTCCGGTGCAGCGGTTGCTGGAGGGCGAGATGGCGAAGTTGCTGCACCTGGAAGCGCGGCTCCACGAGCGGGTCGTCGGGCAGGACGAGGCGGTGGCCGCGGTGGCCGACGCCATCCGCCGCGCGCGCGCGGGCCTCAAGGACCCGCGCCGGCCCATCGGGTCGTTCCTCTTCCTGGGGCCGACCGGTGTGGGCAAGACGGAGCTGGCCCGGGCGCTGGCCGAGGTGCTGTTCGACGACGAGGGCGCCATGGTGCGGCTGGACATGTCCGAGTACCAGGAGCGCCACACCGTCAGCCGCCTGGTGGGGGCGCCCCCCGGGTACGTGGGCTACGAGGAGGGCGGCCAGCTCACCGAGGCCGTGCGGCGGCGGCCCTACCGCGTGGTGCTGTTCGACGAGATCGAGAAGGCGCACCAGGACGTCTTCAACCTGCTGCTGCAGATCATGGACGACGGCCGGTTGACCGACGGACACGGCCGCACCGTGGACTTCCGGAACACGGTGATCATCATGACCAGCAACCTGGGCAGCCGCCACCTCCAGGGGCTCGAGGACCGGGACCCGGCGGCGTTCGAGATGGCGCGGGTGCTGGTGCTGGGGGAGTGCCGCAAGACGTTCCGCCCGGAGTTCCTGAACCGGATCGACGAGATCGTGGTCTTCCGGCCCCTCACGCGCGAGCAGCTGGTGGCGATCGCGGGGCTGCAGCTGCGACAGCTGGCGGCACGGCTGGCGGCGCAGGGGATCGGGCTGGAGGTGACGGACGCCGCCAAGGCCTGGCTGGCCCGGGAAGGCTACAACCCCGACTTCGGCGCGCGGCCGCTGCGCCGGCTGATTCAGAAGGAAGTGGAGAACGCCATCGCGCGCGGCCTGCTGGCGGGCGAGTTCCGCCCGGGGCAGACGGTGGTGGTCGATCTGGAGGGCGAGCGGTTGACCTTCACCGCCCGCGTGCCGGCGGAAGTGGTCTCGTAGCAGGGAATCCGCACGCGCGGCCGCACCGTGACCACGGTGCGGCCGCGCTGTGCCCTGTTGGCGCGCACGCGGCTTCGCAGGCCGGCGCCGGTCGGCCTCCGACGTCGCCTGGCGTTGCGCTGTGGTGTACCGCAGGGGGGGTGGCCAGCCGGTATCCGCGTTGCGGTGGGGCCGTGGTAGCATGGGGGCGAACCAGCCGGCGAACGGGAGGTGGCGTCGATCCTCGAGGTCATCGTCTTCACCAGCGGAGGCGTGCTGCTGTCGCTGGAGATCATCGCCAGCAGGGTCCTGGCCCCCTACTTCGGCAACTCGATCTACGTCTGGGGGAGCCTGATCGGTGTCTTCCTGACGGCGCTGTCCGTCGGCTACGCCGTGGGCGGTCGGCTGGCCGACCGCTTCCCCTCGCCGACGGTGTTCTCCGGGATCGTCTTCCTGGCGGGGCTGCTCACGGTGCCGATCCCGGTCATGGCTCCCACCGTGCTGGACGCCATCGCCCGGGCCGACTTCGGCCCCCAGCTGAACCCGCTGGTGGGGGCCACCGTGCTCTTCGTGGTGCCCAGCGTCGTGATGGGCATGGTGTCGCCCTTCGCCGTGCGCCTGCGCGCGCGCGCGGTGGCCACCATGGGGCAGACGGCCGGCTCGCTGTACGCCATCAGCACGGTGGGCTCCATCGTGGGCACGCTGGCGACGTCGTTCGTCCTCATCAACTACCTGGGGGTGCGGGCCATCATCCTGCTCATGGGCTTCGCGCTCATGGGGATGGCCGTGCTGGGCTGGCTGGCCGGGCGCCGGATGGTGCCGGCGGGCGCGGGCGTCGCGCTGGTGGTGGTGCTGGTGGGCGGCGTGGCGCGGCCGGAGGCGCTGACGCCCCCGGTGGTCTACGCGCGGGATACCGTCTACCACCGGATCACGGTCACGGACGAAGGACCGATCCGGTACCTGAAGCTCGACAACTACTGGCAGAGCGCGACCGACCGCGAACAGCCACGGCGCACCGTGTTTGCCTACGCTGACTACATGCACCTGCCGCTGGTCTTCGTCGCCGATCCCCGGCGGGCGTTCCTCATCGGGCTTGGCGGCGGGACCGTCCCGGCCCGCTACGTGGCCGACTACCCGTCGGTCGTGATGACCGTGGCCGAACTCGACCCGGAGGTGGTCCGGACGGCGCGCGACTTCTTCGCCGTGACGCCCGGCGAGCGGTTGCGGATCGAAGCGCGCGACGGCCGTCTGCACCTGCTGCGGCTGGCGGAGCCCCAGGATGTCATCCTCACCGACGCCTACCTGATCGATACCATCCCCTTCCACCTGGCCACCCGCGAGTTCTTCGCGCTGGCCCGCGCGCGGCTGGCGCCCGGCGGCGTGGTGACGTCCAACATCATTGGCGCGCTGGAGGGCCCCGACAGTCGGCTCTTCCGCGCCATCTACAAGACGATTGGGCAGGTCTTCCCCACCGTGTATGTGTTCCCCGTGGACTTCGCCCGGTACGGGTCGCCCGCGTCGCTGCGAAACATCATCGTGGTGGCCACCGACGCGCCCCGCTGGTCGGCGGCGGAGGTGCGTCGCCGCGCGCAGGCGCTGGCGGCCAGCGGTCGGGTGACGGTCGAGCGCTTCGTGGAGGCGGCCGCCAGCCTCTACGAGGCGCCGATCCGGACCGACGATGTGCCGGTCTTGTCCGACGACTTCGCGCCCGTGGATGCTCTCATTCCGCGTCGCTGAGTCTTCCCCCGACGCGAAACCCACCAGTGCTCCGACGGCTGGCCGGTGGGCAGGCGCAGACACTGTCCGATCGAGGGGTGAGGGCACGGCTCTCGGGGCCGCGTGCCGCTCCGGCCGTCGCTGCTTTCGGCCCGCGTCCTGGGCCGGTGGCCGATGGGCTCGGCCCGGGTCCCGTGCCGGTGGCCGCTGCGCCGGGTCCGGGACCTGCGCCGGCCGTGGCTGCTGTCGGTCCGTGCCCGGGCGCGGGTCGGCGGTCGACGGACGTCGGATGGCCCGGGGGAGCGTGGCAGCCCGGGGTGACTCGCTGCACGGCCGGGTGGGCAAAATACCCCTACGCGGACGGTGTCGCCCCGCCGGAGGGGAGGTCGCGGCACCATGCCAGTGCTGAAGATCGTCCTTGGCGACGTCGTGCGCATGCGCAAGACGCATCCCTGTGGCAGCGACCAGTGGGAGGTCGTGCGGCTGGGCGCCGACATCGGCATTCGATGTCTCAAATGCGGACGCCGGGTGTTGATGCCGCGGGTGAAGTTCGAGCGGCGCATCAAGACGTTCGTGCGCCGGGGACCGGGTGCAGCACCGCCCCCGCCCCCCGTCGAGGCGGGGCCCGTGTGACCCCGACAGGTGGGCCGCCGGGAGGGGGGCTCGGGGCCGGGCTCGCGATCGGCGCGTGCGCCGGCCTCACAGCCCTGCTGGCGGTGCTCGCGCTGGCGGTGCCCAAGGTCCGGGTACCGGCGGGGGTTGCGGCAGCAGGCACCGTGGTCGGCGCCGCGGTGGTGTACGCGGCGGCGCGCAGAGACCGCGTGTCCGACCGGACGGCGAGGACAGCGGACACGCCTGCAGCGCCATCGGAGCGGCTGCCGGAGGCTCCTGTCGCACCGCCGTCCGCCGTCGTCCCCCAGCGCCTCCGCCATCTGGAGGCGCTGCTCCGGGTCACCCGATACCTGGCGACTGCGCGGCACCTCCACGAGATCTACGGGACTGTCTCCGACACTGCCCGGGAGGTCTTCGGCGCCGCCCGGGTGGCGCTCGTCCATGGCGGCGGTCGGGGCTACCACGCCACGGTGCTGGCGGACGGCCTGTCGCAGGGACTGGCCCGGGCCCTCGCCGACCACACGGTCGGGGAGGCGGCCCTGTTCGGCCCGGCCGCCGACCCCGTGGTGGTGCCGGCGTTCGGGGACGACCATCGGACGGCGGCGCTGGCGGCGACCGCGGCGGCCGACGGCGTGACCGGCGGTCTGTTCCTTCCCCTGCGAGTCCGGGAGGAAAGCGTTGGCATGCTCGTCTTCCTCTACGCGCGGCGCCCCGCGGTCTCTGAGGGGATGCTTCACCTGGCCGGGGAGCTGGCCGACCACGTCGCCGCCGCGGTGCACCAGACCGCGCTGCTCGCCAGGAGCGTGCGTGAGCGCCGGGAAGCGGCGCTGCTCACCCAGATCCTGCAGTCGGTCAGCGGATCGCTGGAGCCCGCCGAGGTACTGGCCCGGGCCACCACCGGCATCGCGGACGTCTCGGGCGCCCTACGCATCTGGGCGTACCGGGTGAACGGACAGCGGGTCGAAGCGGTGGCACAGGCCGGCACGGCGGCGTCGACCCCTGAGGATCCGCTGGTGGCCGACCTGCTGGCACGCGTGGTGCGCACGGGACGGGCGGAGTTCGTGGTAGGCTCCGACGATACGGGGACCCGTGGGGAGACACCGGCGACGAGCCGTGCGGCCGTGCCGATTCTGCTGGACGGAGCGCCCGTGGCCGTGCTGGTGGCGGAAGGCACCGCGGACCACCCGGTAACGGCCGAGCTGTACGAGCTGCTGGTGGCGCTCTCCCAGCACCTGGCGGTGGCCATGCGCAACGCCGTGCTGTTCGACGAGGTGCGCCGGGCGCGCGACGAACTGCAGGTCCTCTACGAGGCGGCGCGGGCGGTGAGCGGCACGCTGGACCTGCCGACGCTGCTGGACACGCTGGTCTCGGTGACCTGCCGCGTCTTCGGGTACGACCTGGGCGCGCTGGTGCTGGTGGATCGCGAGACGGGGGAACTCGTGGTGGAGGCCGCCTACGGCTACCGGACGTCCGTGCGCGGCCTGCGGTTACCACCCGGCACGGGGATCACGGGCTGGGTGGCGCGCACGGGGACGCCGCTCATCGTCGACGACGTGCGGCAGGATCCGCGGTACTACCCCGGCGACGGTCGCACTCGGTCGGAGCTGGCGGTACCGCTCATCGCCGAGGGCACCGTGCTCGGCGTGCTCAACGTCGAGAGCGGGCGCGTGGCGGCCTTCGGGCAGCGCGACCTGCAGTTGCTGACCACGGTGGCGTCGTACGCCGTCCTCGCCGTGCAGAACGCCAGGTTGTTCGAGCAGGCGCGCCGGCTGGCGATCACCGACGGGCTGACGGAACTCTACAACCACCGGTACCTGTACGAAGCCCTGGAGCGGATGGTCGAGCGCGCGCGCCGCGACGAGCAGCCGCTGTCGCTGGTCATGCTGGAGATCGACAGCTTCAAGCGCTTCAACGACGTGTACGGCCACCGGCGTGGGGACGAGGTGCTGCGCACCGTGGCGATGGTGTTGCGGCGCGGCAGCCGGCCGTCGGACGTCGTGGCGCGGTATGGCGGCGACGAGTTCATGGTCGTCTTGCCTGGCACCCCCAAGGCGGCGGCCGTCGACACGGCCGAGCGCCTCCGCCGGAGCGTTGAGCTGCACCCGTTCGCGCTGGGCGACGAGGACGTGGCCTCGGTGACGCTGAGCGTGGGAGTCGCCAGTTTCCCCGTCGACGGACAGACCGTGGACGCCCTGGTCGAGGCCGTAGACCGCGCGCAGTACGCCGCCAAGCGGTCCGGTGGCAACCGGGTGCACGTGGCCCACGGTGCGTAAGCGGCCCCAGACGCGGCGCCGCCTGTACCGCGGGGGCGGGCGGCCATGAGCCTGGCGCTGGGGATCGTTGGGCTGCCCAACGCCGGGAAGTCCACGCTGTTCAACGCGCTCACCCAGGCGGGGGCTGCGGTCGCCCCGTACCCCTTCACCACCATCGCGCCGCACCTGGGCCAGGCAGCGGTGCCAGACGACCGGCTGGCTGCCATCGCGGCGGTGACGCACCCCGAACGGATCGTGCCCGCAGCGGTACGCGTCGTCGACATCGCGGGTCTGGTCCGCGGCGCGTCCCGCGGCGAGGGGTTGGGCAACCGCTTTCTCGCCCACATCCGTGAGGTCGACGCGATCGTGCACGTGGTCCGATGCTTTGCGGCCGGTGACGTCGCCCACCCCGAGGGTGCGGTGGATCCCGTACGCGATGCCGGCGTGGTCGAGACAGAACTGGCGCTGGCCGACCTGGAAACGGTGGAGCGGGCGATCGAGCGCACGACCCCGCGCGCCCGGGCCGGCGAGCGCGCCGCGCGGGAGCACCTGGCGGCGCTGGAGGAGCTGGCAACCGTCGTGGGACGGGGCGAGCCCCTGCGGCGGGCTCCGCTCTCCGAGGCGGCACGCGTCCAGGCGGTCCAGTTGCGTCTGCTCACCTTCAAGCCGGTGCTCTACGTGGCCAACGTCGACGAGGAGGCGCTGCCCGACGGCGGTCCTGCCGCCGCGGCGCTGACCGCCCTGGCGCAGCGCGAGGGCGCAGGGTGTCTGGTGCTGTGCGCGCGCCTGGAGGCCGAGCTGCGCGAGATCCCCGAGGCCGACGCCCGTGCTTACCTGGCATCGGTCGGGCTGGAGGAACCCGGGCTGCCGCGGCTGGTGCGGGCCGGCTTCGCGATGCTGGACCTGGTCAGCTTCTTCACGGTCCTCTCGCGCGAGGTGCGGGCCTGGCCGGTGCCCAGGGGTACCCCGGCAGTGGAGGCCGCCGCCCGGATCCACACCGACATGGCGCGCGGATTCGTCCGTGCCGAGGTGGTGCCCTGGGACGTGCTGGTGGCGGCCGGGGGGCTCCAGGCGGCACGCGAGCGCGGGCTCGTCCGGCTCGAAGGGCGCGACTACCTCGTCCAGGACGGCGACGTGATCACGTTTCGCTTCGCGGTGTGACCGGTGCTCCCTGCGCGCGGCACCCTTACCGCTCGCGCCGCGTCTTTCTGGGGTCCGCACCAACGGACGCAACCTCACATGGCTGCCCGGCGCCACCCCCGTACTTGTCCCATGTGAGCGCCGATGCTAGAATTGGCGTCGCTTGTAGCGGTGCGGTTGTTCGTACCGCGCGTTCCTCCTGCCCTCCGGCGGCGCCCGTCGTGCGGAGGGCCGTGGGCGATGCGCCCTCCGGACCTGGCGCTGCGGGTCTGGAAGTCCAGAGGAGGAGGGGGCTGTGGTGAAGAGCTACGATCTGGTGTACATCGCGAAACCCGACCTCGACGGCGAGGCGCTGGCGGCACTGGTCGAGCGCGTGCATCAGCGGCTGCGCGAGCAGCATGCCGTCGTCGAGCACACGGAGGTCTGGGGCAAGCGCCGGATGGCCTACCCCATCCAGCGGCATCGGGAGGGGCAGTACGTGTTCGTCCGCTTCTCGGCTTCGGGGGATGCCATTCCCGAGATCAAGCGGGCGCTGCGCCTCAGCGAGGAGATCCTGCGCGCCTCGGTGACCGTCGCGGTCGGGCCCCTGGCCAAGGCCGCGTCCGCGCCACCCTCCGGTCAGCTCGGCGCCGCGCAGCCCGAGGCGACGCCCGCAGCGGCAAGAACCGAGACGCCCGGGACCTGAGGTCCCGGCAGGGGGAGGGAGTGCGGTGCTCAACCGGATCATCCTCATCGGCAGGCTCACCCGTGACCCTGAGCTGCGGTACGTGCCCAGCGGGCAGCCCGTAGCGTCGTTCACCCTGGCGGTCGACCGCCCGTTCACCAACCAGCAGGGCGAGCGCGAGACCGATTTCATCGACGTCGTGGCCTGGCGGAAGCTGGCGGAACAGGTCAGCCAGCACCTGTCCAAGGGGCGTCTGGTGGCCGTGGAGGGCCGGCTCCAGATCCGGTCGTTCGAGACGCAGGACGGCCAGAAGCGGCGGGTCGCCGAAGTGGTGGCCGACGCGGTCCGGTTTCTCGACCGCAAGGCAGCAGGCGCGGCGGTGGCGGCACCCGCCCAGGGCGAGGAGTTCGCCGAGGAGGTCGAGGAGGACGTCCCCTTCTAGGGCCCGGCGAGTATCCGGCGCGGCGGGCGCCGCGGACCGGCGGGCGCGGGGCGTGTGGCGACGACAGACGGCAATCGGACAGGAGCATCCCGGAGGGAACGTATGGCAGACGCAGCGCCGAAGAAACAGTGGCGGGGACGCAGGCAGAAGCGCAAGACCTGCGCGTTCTGCGCCGAGAAGGCCCGGGAGATCGACTTCAAGGATGCGCAGCGCCTGCGGCGGTACGTGACCGACCGCGGGAAGATCGTGCCCCGGCGCGTCTCTGGCAACTGCGCCCGGCACCAACGCCTCCTGGCCGTCGCCATCAAGCGGGCCCGCGAGCTGGCCCTGCTGCCGTACACGACCGTCGACTAGACGCGCCCTGTAGCGGCGCAGTCGGCCGGCGGGGGCGGCGTGCAAAGACTCCGGCCGCCCGCGGGGCAAAGACGACGTGGCGGGAAGCGACGCGAAGACGATCAGCACGCGCGGGCTGACCGAGGGCGCGATCCTCGCCGCCCTGGTGGCGCTGTTCGCCGTTGCCACGCGCTACCTGCCGCTGGTGGGAATCGCGACCGCCCTGCTGTGTCCGCTGCCCCTGGCTGTGTTGGTCATCCGACACGGTTTGCGGGTCGCAATCGTCGCTGCAGCGGCCAGCGGGCTCGTGGGCGCCACGCTGGCGGGCCCGCTGGTGGGGGTCGCGATCCTGATCTCGTTCGCGCCCATGGGGCTGGTGATCGGCACCGGGGCGGCGCGCGGGTGGCCGGCCGCGCGCGTGGTGGCCGCGGGCTCCCTGGTGTCGGCGTGCTCCACCGCTCTGAGCTTCCTGGGGCTGCTGGGCGGTGGGCGCATGAGCCCTACCGCCGTGGCCCAGGAGATGCAGCGCACCATGGAGCGCAGCGCAGCCATGGCCACCGGGCTCTATGCCCGCCTGGGCGTCCCGCCGGAGCAGCTCGAGGCCGTGACCCGGCAGATGACCGAGGCGGCGCGCTTCCTTCCCTACCTGCTGCCCGCGTCGTTCGTGCTGGGCGCCGTGCTGGCCGCGTGGCTCAACTACGAGGTGGCGCGGCGCGTGCTCGGACGCTTCGGCTTCAGCCTGCGCCCGCTGCCGCCGGCCCGACAGTGGCGGCTGCCCGCCTGGGCGGTCTGGTTCCCCGTGCTGGGCTTCGTGCTGAGCGCGGCGGGACCTCGGGTCGGTGGCGTCTCGCTGGCAGGCGCGGGATTGTCGATGCTGTTTGCGTCGATGATCGCCTTCATGTTCCAGGGGCTCCTGGCCACCTGGGTGATCCTCGGCAACCTGGAGCTGTCGCGCCGCGAGCGCTGGTTCGCCGTCGTGCTGCTGTTCATGCTCTCGACGGCGCTGCCGTTCCTCAACCTCGTGGTGTTCTACCTGGGGATCGCCGATAGCCTCCTGAAGGTACGGGATCGCTGGGGGCTGCCGCGGGACCAGCGGTCCAAGGCGGGCTCATGAAAGTCGTCTTGCTGAAGGACGTGCCGGGGACGGGCAAGGCCGGTACGGTCGTCGAGGTCAAGGAAGGGCACGCCCGCAACTACCTGCTGCCGCGCGGGCTGGCTGTGGAGGCCACCGAGGGCACCCTGCGACAGCTCGAGCAGCAGCGGCGCGCGCGCCAGCAGCGTCTCGAGCGCGAACGCCAGGAGCTCGCCGACCAGCGACGGCGGTTGGAGGCGCTGGTGCTGGAGATCCGTGCCCGCGCCGGGGAGCGCGGACGGCTCTTCGGCGCTGTCACGGCGCAGCAGATCGCGGCTGCGCTGGAGGCGCGGGGGTTCCCGGTGACGCGGAAACAGGTCGAGCTCGACGAGCCCATTCGGGCGGAGGGCTTCTACAAGGTGCCGGTCCGCCTGCGTCCGGGGGTGGTGGTGCACGTCGAGGTGAACGTCGTCGGAAGCCGCTGACCCCACCATCCGGCCTGCTGCGGTGGCCGTGGCGGGAGTGCCGGCTGCCCGCAGGATGCCCGGATCGTCCGGATGCCCTCTGCGGGCGGTGCCACCGTTGCCGATCGTCCACAGGATGCTCACCGGCAATCCACCATTATTGAACGATGCGATGTGCCATTGCGCGCATCGCGTCCCCAAGGGATTCCACAAGGGAGTGCCAAACCGTTGTGCCTGGAGTTTCTTTTTCGGGCCGCTTGACATATCGTACATTTGTTCGATATACTTGGAGGCCAAGAGCGAACGGGAGTTCGGATATGGCTGATAGCCCGGCCATAGACCGCGTGCCGCCGCAGAACCTCGAGGCGGAACAGAGCGTGCTGGGCTCGATGCTGCTCGAGCGCGACGCCATCGCGCGGGCCGTGGAGATCCTCCGTCCAGAGGACTTCTACCGCGAGGCCCACCGGCGCATCTTCGAGACGATCGCCGATCTGTTCGAGCGCGGCGAGCCCGCAGACCTGATCACCGTCACCGACCGGCTGCGCGCCCGCGGGCTCCTCGACGACGTGGGCGGCGTGGCCTACGTCACCTCGCTACTGCACGCGGTGCCGACCGCCGCCAACGTCGAGTACTACGCCCGGATCGTCGTCCAGAAGTCGATGCTCCGCCAGCTGATCCACGCGGGCACGCGGATCGTGGACATGGGCTACCGCGAAGACCAGGACGTCGAGCTGCTCGTCGACCAGGCCGAGAAGCTGGTCTTCGGCATCGCCTCCCGGCGCATGGGGCAGGAGTTCGTGCCGCTGCCGGAGATCCTGCGCGAGAGCTTCGACCGCATTGACAAGCGCTACCGGGAGAAGGGGACCATCACCGGGGTGCCCACGGGGTTCGCCGAGCTGGACAAGCTGACCTCCGGCCTGCAGCCCGCCGACCTCATCATCGTGGCCGCCCGACCGTCGATGGGCAAGTGTCTCAAGTTCGACGCTGAGGTGGTCGATGCCGTCACGGGCGAGGTGCGGACGATCCAGGAGCTGGTGGCTGCCGGCCGCGCGCGCCTGCTGACGCTCGGGGCCGACCACCGGTTCCGCCCCGCCGAGCCCAGCCTCTTCGTCGACGACGGGATCAAGCCGGTCTTCCGGGTCACCACGAGCGGCGGGCGCCAGGTGGAGACGACGCTCACGCACCCGTTCCTGACGCCCCACGGGTGGGAGCCGCTGGCCGCACTGCAGCCGGGCGCGCTGGTGGCGGTGCCGCGCCGCCTGCCGGTGTTCGGCCGGGGCGAGCTGCCCGACCACGAGATCAAGCTGCTGGCCTACGTGTGCAGCGGGCGCCTGCCCACCCATCCCGCGATCGCCGAGGACTTCGCCGACGCCGCGGCCGCGGCCGAGGCGATCCTGGCGGCCGCGCGCCGACCGGTCGATGTCCGCGCCATTGGTGGTGGCGCCGAAGGCGGACTGGCCATCGAGGACCTGCGCTGGCGCTACCCCGAGCTGGCGCAGCCCGCGGGCGCCCGCGGGCTGCCCGCAGCCGTCTTCACCCTGCGGCGCGAGAAACTCGCCCTGTTCCTCAACCGCCTGCTGGGGGCCACCGCCGAGGTGGTCGACCACCCGGACGGCTACCGGGCGACGGTTGTGTTGCCGTCGGCGCGCATGGCGCGCCAGGTGCAGCACCTGCTGCTGCGGTTTGGGGCCCCGGCCGTCCGGGACGGGGCCACGCTCGCGCTGGGGGTGAGCGCGACGCTGGCGGTCGTGCGCGAGTGCGGCCTGTTCGGGTGGGAGCGGTTGCGCCGGTGGGCCCGGCACGCCCAGCGCTCGCTGCTGGACGACGTGGACATCATGTGGGAGGAGATCGTGCACATCGAGGAGGCCGGGGCCTCGCAGGTGTACGACCTCACCGTGCCCGAGACCCACAACTTCGTCGCCAACGACGTCTGCGTGCACAACACGACGTTCGCCCTGAACATCGCGCAGCATGCGGCGCTGGAGCACAAGATCCCCGTGGCGATCTTCAGCCTCGAGACCAACAAGGAGCAGCTCGTGCAGCGGATGTTGTGCAGCGAAGCGCAGGTCGACTCGTCCCGGTTGCGCACGGGCTACCTGACCGACGCCGACTGGCCCCGGCTGGCGGCGGCGATGGGGCGGCTGTCGGAGGCGCCCATCTTCATCGACGATACCGCCAACCTGACCGCCATCGAGATGCGCGCCAAAGCCCGCAAGCTGCGAGCCGAGCACGGCCTGGGCCTCATCATCATCGACTACCTGCAGATGATCCAGTCGTACAAGCGGGCGGAGAACCGGACACAGGAGGTGTCGGAGATCGCCCGCGCCATCAAGTCGCTGGCGAAGGAGCTGGACATCCCGGTGCTGGCCGTCTCGCAGCTGTCGCGGGTCGTGGAGCTGTCGGGGACGAAGCGTCCCCAGCTGTCGCACCTGCGGGAGTCGGGCGAGCTGGAGCAGGTCGCCGACCTGGTGCTGTTCATCTACCGTGAGGACTACTACGACCACGCCAAGGCCCGCGCCGAGGGCAAGGAGCACATCGCCGAGATCCGCATCGCCAAGCACCGCAACGGGCCGGTGGGCGACATCGAGATGTTCTTCCACAGGGAGTACGGGCGGTTCATGGACCTCGACCGGCGCCACGCGGCGGCGGGGTCGTAGCACCGACGGCGACGGGGTGAGAGGAGCGGCGGTCCAGCGCGGCGCCGGTGCGGTAAGGAGTGGGCTGAGGGCGGCGCCGGATGCGGCGGGGTAGGGTCGAGGGCGGCGCAAGGTGCGGCCAGAGGGTGACCAGGTGCGGCGCGGCAGCCAAAGCCCGCTTGCTTGTCAGTAGCCGCGGGCCGCGGCTACACTAGACACTGCACGAGACACTGCCGGTGCACCCGTCACAGCGCGGTTCCCGCGCGGGGAGGACGTATGGCCACACCACCCGGGAAGGTCCAGGTCGCCGAGGGCCTGGAGGGCGTTGTTGCAGGGCTGTCCTCGATCTGCTTGGTCGACGGCGTCCACGGCCGGTTGATCTATCGGGGATACGACGCCATCGAGCTCGCCGAGCGGGCCACCTTCGAAGAAGTGGCCTACCTGCTCTGGCATGGCGACCTGCCGTCGCGGTCCGCCCTCGACCAGCTGCGTGCCGACCTGGTGGCGGCGGGCCGCCTGCCAGGGCCCGTGGTGCAGGTGTTGCGGCTGGTGCCGCCCGATGCGCATCCCATGGCCGTGCTGCGCACGGCCGTCTCGGCCCTGGCCCACTTCGATCCCGAGGCCGCCGACAACGCGCCGGCGGCCAACCTCCGCAAGGCGGTCCGCCTGACGGCGCAGGTGGCCGCCATCGTGGCGGGGTTCCACCGGCTGCGCACCGGGGCCGAGCCGCTGCCCCCGCTGCCGACACTGGGGCACGCGGCCAACTTCCTCTACCAGTTGCACGGCGCCGCGCCCGACCCGGAGGTCGCGCGGGCGCTGGACGTGGTGCTGATCCTCCACGCTGACCACGAGTTCAACGCCAGTACCTTTTCGGCGCGCGTGACTGCCGCCACCCTCTCCGACCTGCACTCGGCCGTGGTGTCGGCCATCGGCACGCTCAAGGGTCCCCTCCACGGGGGGGCCAACGAGGAGGTCATGCGGCTGCTGGAGCAGATCGGCACCGTCGAGCGCGTGGAGCCGGTGATCACCGAGATGCTGGCGGCCAAGAAGAAGGTCCCCGGGTTCGGGCACCGGGTCTACCGCACCGAGGACCCGCGGGCCCGAATCCTGCGGCCGCTCTCGAAGCGGCTGGGCGAGCGCGCCGGCGACGTCCGCTGGTACGAGCTCACCCGGCGAGTCGAGGACGTCGTGACCGCCCAGCGCAAGATCCACGCCAACGTCGATCTCTACTCGGCGTCGGTCTACCGCGCGATGGGCATCCCCACCGACCTCTACACGGCGGTGTTCGCCGTGAGCCGCATCGTCGGCTGGACCGCCCACGTCATGGAGCAGTACGCCGACAACCGGCTCATCCGGCCGGTGTCCGAGTACGTGGGGCCGCTGGACAGGACGTTCGTACCGCTCGAGGAGCGGCGGTAGCGACCGGGCCCTGGGAGGAGCGGTCTCAGGGGCCTGGCACTTCCGTCAGGAACGTCCGCACGGCCGCCGTAAACACGTCGGGCCGCTCCAGGTTGCTCAGGTGGCCGGCGGCTGGGATCACCACAAGCTGTCCGCGGGGAGTGGCTGCGGCCATCGTGCGGGCGACCTCGGGCGGGGCTAACGTATCTTCCTCGCCGACGAGCACGAGCACGGGGACGGTCAGGCGCGCCAACAGCGGCCGGCTGTCCGGGCGCGCGGCCATCGCGGCCAGCGCTGCGGTCAGGCCCCGGGGATGGGCGCGTCGGGCCATGGCGCGGACGGCCTCCAGGACCTCGCTTCCGTGTGCCCGGGTGGTGGCGCCCACGAGCGTGGCCGTGAAGTCGGCCAGGAACCCGTCCGGGCCCTCACGCTCGATGCGGGCGATCGCGTCGAACCGGCGCTGCCTGCCCTCGTCGGTATCGGGGTCGGCGCGCGTGTCGGCGAGGATGACCGCGGCCACGCGGTCCGCGGCCCTCGCCAGGACACGGAACACCACGTAGCCACCCATGGAGAGACCCCCCAGCACGAACCGCGACAGCCCCAGGGCGTCCGCCACCCGCAGCACGTCCTCGGCATAGGCGTCGAGGGACACGGGCGCGCCCGGCGGGTCGGAATCGCCAAAGCCGCGGAAGTCGGGCGCGACCACCTGCCAGCCGTCTGCCAGCGCCTCGCCCTGAACGCGCCACATCGCGCCGTTCAGCGGAAACCCGTGGAGCAGCACGACCGGCGGACCTGTCCCCCACGTGTGGACCCAAAGGCGCTGGCCGTTCACCTCGAGGTGCATCGTCCCTTCCTCCTCCCGCCCATGGCGCAGCGGCCGCGACGCCGCCCCGGTGCCGGGACCGGTCGTCGGGCAGGTCGCCACACCGAGGCGTCGCGTCGCGGGCAGGGACCGTTCCCGCGTCTTCCGACAGGCGGCACCGGCGTCCGAGCGCACGGTACTACCTGCTGGATAGCATACTGCGTCGTGCCCGCGACATCCCGTCTGCATCTCGCGTGCACCCGTTTGACGACAGCGTGCCCCTGTTGCCCCGGGCGCTGTGTCACCGTGCGCGGCATCGGGCATGGTGGAACCACCGCCAGGTGCATCCGGAGGTGCAGCATGTCGCAGCCAGCGCAGCTGGTCGAGAGTTACCTGCCCCTCGTCCGCGCCATCGCCCGGATGGTGGCACGGCGGTTGCCGTCCACCGTCGACCGGGGCGACCTGATCGGCGACGGAATGGTCGGCTTGATGGAGGCGGCGCACCGCTACGATCCCCACACCGTGGCGTGGGGTTCAGCGCCTACGCCGGCTACCGGATCCGTGGAGCGATCTACGACGGTTTGCGGGCGCGGGATTTCTTGCCACGCGCGGCCCGCCGCGCCCTGCGAGTGACCGGCGGCCCGCCCCCCGTGCAGCTTGTCGAGTTGGAGCAGGCTGCCATGCTCCCCGACGACGCCGACGACCCCGAAGCGCTGGCGCTCGAGGCCGACCTGCGGGCGCAGGTCTGGCGCGGCCTGCTGGCGTTGCCGCCGCGCGACCGCGAGGTGCTCACCCTGCGGTTCGTCCGGGGGCTGTCGGTGCGGGGCGCCGCCGTGGCCATGGGGCTGTCGGTGACGCGCGTGCTGGAGATCCAGCGGCGCGCCCAGCACCGGCTGCGGCGGTTCGTCGATGGCGACGCGGCCGGTACGTCGCCGGCGTGCGCCGGTGGGCAGGAGCCGCGCCGGCACGCCCCGAATGGGAGGTGTGCCGCACGGCGCGTCTCGTCCGTCGACCCGTCGGTTCATGCTCCGACGAGGCGAGCCCCGGCGGCCCCCCGTCCGTCCTGCTGAAGCATCCGGCCTGGTTGGGATCCAGGCCGGCCGAGCGTGAGGGCCCGTGACGCGCAACCGACGCCGGGCATCGGCGCTGTCCGCGCTGCGCGGCTTGCCGCACTGGCAGGCGCGGGCGCAGGTCCACGCGCTGGCCAACGCGCTGGCCGCCACTGCCCTGCTCGCGCGACGTCGTCCGGAGGCAGCCGAAGACCTGCTGGCGCACCTGGCCGGCTACCTGCGTGGATTGCTCCAGCCTGCGCGGCCGGTCGTGCCACTTGCGCAGGAGATCCGCCTCGTGCTGGCCCTCGTGGGAGTGGAGCGAGCGCGCCTGGGCGGGCGGCTGCGCCTCCACGTCTCATGTCCGCCCGAGGCAATGGGGGCGCTGGTGCCGCCGCTCGTCCTCCACCCGCTGGTCGAGAACGCCATCCACCATGCGGTGGTCCGACGCCCGGAGGGCGGCTGCGTGTGCGTGCGCGTGCGCCTTGCTGCAGGGCACCTGCTGCTGGCAGTGGCCGACGATGGCCCGGGTGTCGCGCGGCCGTTCCCGGCTCGCACCGGTGGGGGGCTGGTGGCGCTGCGGGGGCGGCTGGTGGCGCTCTGGGGCGCGCGGGCGCGGCTCCGGGTATGGCGTCGGTGGCCGCGGGGCACGCTTGCGGTGGTGGTCCTGCCGAGGTGAGCCGCCCGCTATGTACCCAGGGTGTGCCGGCAGTGCCGGGTGCCCGACGGGAAGGGCTGAGGGCAAGGTGGGTATCACTCGCAGCTTCCTCGACGAGGCGGACGAGCCAGGTGCCCCACGGAAAGGGCTGAGGACGAGGTGAGTCGCGCGCTACGCGCCCTGGTCGCCGACGACGAACCACCCGCCCGCGCGCACCTGTGCGGGCTGCTGGCGGCCAGCGGGGTGCGGGTCGTCGCCGAGTGCGCCTCGGGTCAGGAGGTGCTGGCGATGCTGGCGCGCGTGCCGTGCGACGTCGTCTGCCTGGACGTCCGCATGCCCGACGGGGATGGCGTGGAGGTGGCGCGTCACCTGGCGTCGAGTCCCCGCCCGGTGGTGGTGTTCACCACGGGGTTTGCCGACTACGCTGCCGCTGCGTACGAGCTGGATGCGGTCGACTACCTGCTGAAACCGCTGTCGGCTGCGCGGGTCCGCGAGGCGGTCCGTCGGGTGCGCCTGCGTCTGCGGCGGACAGGGAGCAGCCCCGAGAGGGGAACGGAATCGGTCGCGAGCGGCGTTGCCCGCCATGCGGGAGGCGGGGGCAGCATGCCCCGACTCTTCCTGGCCGCGGGCGACCACCACCGCGCCGTGGCGCCGGAGGGGATCGTCTACGTGGAAGCGCGCGGGAGCACCTGCATCGTGTACAGCGACGTGGGAACGGTGGCGGTGCGGGCGCCGCTGCGACGGTTCGAGCAGGCGCTGGGCGCCTTCGGCTTCCTGCGCACCCACCGCGCGTACCTGGTGAACCTGCGCCGGGTGCGCGCGCTGGTCCCGTGGTCGCGTCACGTCCACACCCTGGTGCTGGACGACGCGCAGGAAACGCACGTGCCGGTTGCCAAGTCACGGCTGGCCGCGTTTCGACGGAGTGTGATCTGGTTCGCGGCAGGAGGGGTGCATGGACCTGGGCTTGCAGGGGCGCGTGGCGATCGTGGCCGGCGGGAGCCGGGGCCTGGGACGCGCGATCGCTGAAGGGCTGGCCGCCGAGGGCGTGCGCGTGGTGCTGTGCGCGCGGACGGCCGAGGTGCTGACCGCGACGGCGTCGGCGATCAATGCGGCAGACGGGGTGCGCGAGGCCGGCGGGGAGGCCGTGCCGGTGGTTGCCGACGTCGGGCAGGCGGCCGACTGTCAGCGGGTGGTCGACGAAGCCCTGCGGCGGTGGGCACGCGTCGACATCCTGGTGACCAATGCGGGTGGGCCGCCCTCGGGCCCGGCGGTCGCGGTCTCCGACGCCCAGTGGGAGGCCGCGGTGCAGTCGTTGCTGCTGGGCGCGGTGCGGCTGTCCCGCGCGGTCATCCCGGTCATGCAGGAGCGCCGCTGGGGGCGCATCCTCCACATCGCCTCGTTCACGGTCAAGCAGGTGCTGCCGAACCTGGTGCTGTCCAACGCGGTACGCCTGGCGGTCGTGGGGCTGGCCAAGACCCAGGCGGTGGAGCTGGGGCCGCACAACATCCTGGTCAACGTGCTGTGCCCCGGGCCGATCGCGACCGACCGCCTGGTGGACCTGACCCGCCAGTACGCGGAACGCCAGGGCATCTCGACCGACGAGGCCCTCCAGCGCCTGTGGGTGTCGCAGGTGCCGCTAGGCCGGTTGGGCGAGCCGCGCGAGTTCGCCGCGCTGGCCGTCTTCCTGGCCTCGGAGCGGGCGTCGTTCATCACCGGCGGCGTCTTTCAGGTCGACGGTGGCGTGGTGCGGGGGCCGTTTTAGAGGCCGGCGACGCTTCCGCCGAGGTCGGCGCAGGCAACCTGCGCGTACCCGCCGCAGACGCCAAGGGGCGCGCGCAGGCCGAGCTTCCGCCGGGGTCGACGCAGGCCACCTGCGCGTACTGCGGGTGGGCCTCCGGTTCCAGTGATCGGCGACGTCTCCGCCAGGTCGACACGCACACGCCGTCGCTGCAGCTGGCGCGCTCCGGGGAGCTGGCGCCGCGCGCCCTGGCGCGGTGGCCTTGCCGGTGGGTGGACGCGCGCTGTGCTCAGGCTCGCCCGGCGCAGAGACGACTGCTATACTCAGGAGGCGGCGCTGCGCGCAGCGGTGCGGGCTGCCGCAGCGAGCAGCGGGTGGCATGTCGGGGCGAGCGACCACATGCGCCGCGTCGGCACGCCGCAGGCTGCCCCCATCGTCTAGGCAGGCCCAGGACACCGGTCTTTCAAGCCGGTAACGCGGGTTCGAATCCCGCTGGGGGCACCAGTGCAGGCACGATGCGCGCGTGTGCAGTACAGGGTCGGCATCAGTGTAGCTTCATCGCGTCCTGGTCCGTCGCACCGGTTTCAGTTGTCCGATGCGCATTCCAGGTCCAGGGCGAGCCCGCGCGCCCACGATCGTGGCAAAGACAACGGGCTCCGCGCATGTCGCGAGCGTGTCCAGGGTAGCCGGCGCGTCGATCCCGGAATGACCGTGCGGACGGAGCACGTTCGCTATTGCAGGCAGCATTCCTCCGCGGGCAGTGTTTCCAGGCGAAAGGAGCCGCACCGATGGATCGTCGGATCAGGCACGCGCTGCTCGGCGTCACGCTGGTGGGGTCCCTGCTCCTGCCCCTGCAGGCACGGGCCCAGGCGCCCCGTTCCCCCACCCCTGAACCCACGGCGGCCCCCGTCCGGGTGGTCACGGTGGCAGAGGGGTTGGAGCGTCCCTGGGGGCTGGTCTTCCTCCCCGACAGGCGCATCCTGGTGACGGAGCGCCCGGGACGCCTGCGGATCGTCGACGGCAACGGGCGTCTCTCGGCCCCGCTGGCGGGCGTTCCCCAGGTCCTGGCCCAGGGACAGGGCGGCCTGCTCGACGTCGAGCTGAGCCCGACGTTCGTGCAGGACCGCTCCGTCTACCTCTCCTTTGCGGAGCCGGGCGATGGCGGGGGCAGCACGGCGGTGGCGCGCGGGCGCCTGGGCGAGGCCGGCCTCGAGGGTACCCAGGTCATCTGGCGCCAGCAGCCGAAGGTCCCCAGCGTCAACCACTGGGGCTCGCGGCTCGTCTTCCGCCGTGATGGCACGTTGTTCGTGACGCTGGGCGACCGGTTCGCCTACCGGGAGCGTGCGCAGGACCTGTCGACGACGATCGGCAAGGTCGTGCGGATCGCCCCCGACGGGTCGGTCCCGCGCGACAACCCGTTCGTGGGACGTGAGGGCGTACGGCCCGAGATCTGGTCGTACGGCCATCGGAACGTGCAGGCGGCTGCCCTTCACCCGGAGACCGGACAGCTCTGGACGGCCGAGCACGGTGCCCGCGGTGGCGACGAGCTGAATCGGGTCGAGGCGGGGAAGAACTACGGCTGGCCGGTCATCACCTACGGTGTGGACTACTCGGGGGCGAAGATCGGTGAGGCGACCGTGAAGCCCGGGATGGAACAGCCCGTCTACTACTGGGACCCGGTCATCGCGCCCTCGGGCATGGCGTTCTACACGGGCGACGCCTACCCGGGCTGGAAGGGGAGCGTGTTCATCGGCTCACTCAATCCGGGGCTGCTGGTGCGGCTGGTCCTCGAGGGTGACCGGGTGGCGCGGGAGGAACGCTACCTGGCAGACCTCCACGAGCGCATCCGCGACGTGGTGCAGGGGCCCGACGGGTTGCTCTACCTGGCGACGGACAACCCCCGAGGACGTATCCTCCGGCTGGTCCCGATGGGGCGATGACGGACGGAGGCGATGACGGGCGGCAGAACGGTAGCGCTCAGATCCTGAGGCCACGGTGGACGTCGGCGAGGGTCCCGACGCGGCGATGATGGGCGGCAGCATGGCAGGCACGTGGACGTTGCTCCTCGCAGCAGGAGCGGGATCGTACCGGAAGGCACCAGGGGGCGCACGGTGCTCCGCCGCGTAGCCAAGTTCGTCGGGCAGGTCACGGGCGACAGCCGCAAGGAATGGCTGGTGGTCGCCAGCGTGCTGGTGCTGCTGGCGCTGGCGGTCGCGCTGGGCTGGATTCGTCTGGAACTGCCCCGTGCGCCGTAGCCCCCGGTTGGCGCCGGCGTCGGCCAGGCCTCGTCCGCTCGCTTCCCTTCGGCCGGTCCCCGACCGTCCCTACGACATGACCAACCGATGTCAGGCCACCTCTCAGTCGGCGCGCGCCACGGCCGTTTGCTTCCTTTCGGTCGATTCCGCCGCTCCCACGATACAACGAATTGACGCCAGGCCTGCAGCTCGTCGGCGCGCGTCCTTGGGGTTCTACTTCCCCTCGGTCGGCTCCACCGCCCCCGCGGGCAGGGCGCGGCGGGTGCGCGCCCACTGCAGGACGCGATCCAGCACGACGTAGAACGCCGGGATCAGGAACAGGCTGGCCAGCGTCGAGGTGACGAGCCCGCCGACGATGGCGCGGGCCAGGGGCGCCTGGAGCTCGGCGCCTTCCCCGATGCCGACAGCGAGCGGCAACAGGCCGAACATGGTCGTCGCCGTGGTCATCAGGATCGGCCGCAACCGGCGCTGGCCGGCCCGGGCCAGGGCTTCCAGCAGGGGAAGACCCCGGTGCTGGAGTTGCAGCGAGTAGTCGATGAGCACGATGGCGTTGTTCACGGCGACACCCACCAGGACGATGGCGCCCAGCCCCGACTGGACGTTGAGGGTGGTGCCGGTCAGCAGCAGGGCGCCCAGCACGCCCACCAGCGCGAACGGGACCGCCGCCATGATCAGGAAGGGCTCGAACAGGCGCTCGAACTGGGCCGCCATGACCATGTAGACCAGCACCAGGGACATCAGGAAGCCGGAGAGCAACTGGGAGAACGACTCCTGCTGCTCTTCGAACTCGCCGCTGAAGGCCACGGCGAACCCCTGCGGGAGCCGCTGGGCCAGGACCGCGCTACGGACGTCGCGGAGCGTGCTGGCCACGTCACGGCCGGTGATGTTGCCGGTCAGCGTGACGACCCGCTCGCGGTTGCGGCGTTGGATTTGCGTGGGGCCCGGGGTGCCGGTGACTTGCGCCAGCTGGCGCAGCGGGACGATGCCCCGTGGGGTGCTGATGGGGAGGGCCGCCAGGCGGTCGGGCGTCAGGCGATCGGCCTCCCGGAGGCGCACGACGACGTCGACGTCCTCGCCGCCGCTGCGCAACAGCGCGGCCGTGCGGCCGCCGACGTAGGTGCGCACGGACGCTGCGACCTGGGCCGCCGTCGTGCCGAAGGCGGCGGCCCTGACCGGGTCGACCTGCACGGTGAACTCCTCGGCGCTCTCCTCCCGGCTCACCTGCACGTCGGTGACGCCGGGGATGCCCTCCAGCACGCCGCGCAGCCGTCGGGCGGTGGCGTTGCCGACTTCCAGGTCGAAGCCGCGCAGGTCGATGCTGATCGGGTCGGGGGACCGGAAGAAGAACAGCGAGCTGAAGGGGCGGAAGATCACCGTGGCGCCGGGGATCCGGACGCGGCGGCGCAGGTCGGCGATGACCTCCTGGGTGGGCGGGGCGTCGGGCGTCAGGCTGACGCGGAAGGTCGTGACGTGGGTGCTGGTGGCGGCGAACGTGCTGCCCACCAGCGACAGCACCAGGTCGGTGCCCGGCGTCTGTGCGATGAGCACCTGCTCGAGGCGGCGCGCGGTGGCATCGGAGACGTCGAGGGCCGTCCCGCGCGGGAGCTGGACGATCATGAAGAACCCGCGCTCGTCGGCCTGGGGGAACGTCTCGCGGCCCAGCAGGGGCAGCGCGGAGAACGCGACGACGATCAGGACGATCGCGGTGCCAATGACGACGAATGGACGGCGCATCGCCCGGATCAGCACCGCCCGGTAGACGTCTTCCACGGCGCCAAACGCCCGTTCGGCCATGGCCGCCAGGCGACCGGCCGCCCCGCGCCCGTGGCCCACGACCAGGGCGCGGGCGGCCAGCGAGGGGATCAGGGTCAGGGCGACCACCAGCGAGCAGAGCAGGGCGAACGTGACCATGTAGGCCAGCGGGCGGAAGAGCACGCTGGCGATGCCGGTGGTGAAGAACATGGGCAGGAAGACCACGACCGTGGTCAGCGTGCTGGCCATGATGGCCGTGCCCACCTCGCGGGTGGCCTCTTCGGCGGCCAGCAGTGCCGGGCGGCCTTCCTCGCGGTGCCGGAAGATGTTCTCGAGGACCACGATGGCGTTGTCCACCAGCATGCCCACTGCCAGCGCCAGGCCACCAAAGGTGATGAGGTTGAGGGTGAAACCGCCCCAGAACATCAACAGGAAGGTGGCCAGGATCGACGTGGGGATGGCCGTGGAGATGATCAGGGTGCTGCTGACGTTGCGCAGGAACGCCAGCAGCACCACTGCCGTCAACGCCGCGCCCACCAGGGCGGCGCTGCGCAGGGTGTCGATGGACCGCCGGATGAATCGGCTGCCGTCGTTGATGGTCACCAGCCGGGCCTGGGGGAACTGCTCGTTGATCTCCCGCGCCACCCGGAAGATGCTGCGCGCCACCGCCACGGTGTTCGTGCCCGACTGTTTGGAGATGGCGATGAGGATACCCGGGCGGCCGTTGATGCGTACCAGCGACGTGGGCTCCTCCCGGGTGTCCACCACCTGGGCCAGGTCGGCCACGCGCACGGGCAGGCCCTGGCGCGTGGCGACCACGACCCGCGCGATGTCGTCGACGGACGCAAAGCGGCCGACGGTGCGTACCACCCGGCGCTGCGTGCCCACGCGCACGTCGCCGCCGGGTTCGACGGTGGCCTCGGCACCCAGCGCAGCGATGACCTCACGGTCGGAGACGCCCAGGGCTTCCAGGCGCTGGCGGTCCAGGAGCACGTGCACCTGGCGCTCGCGGCCGCCGCGGACGTCGACGTTGGCCACCCCGGGAATCTGCTCGAAGCGCGGCTTGTACTCGTTCTCGGCCAGGTCGCGCAGGGCGTCGACGTCGCCACGGGCCTCGATGCCGAGCAGCACGATGGGGAACAGGTTGGGGTCGAACTTGGCGATGCGCGGGGTCTCCGCGCCGTCCGGCAGGCGGTCGCGGACGCGGTCGATGGCGGGACGCACGTCGTTGGCGGCCACGTCCAGGTCGGTGCCCCAGTTGAAGCGCAGCTGGATGCTGCTCCGCCCCTCGACGGAGTTGGACGAGATCTGCGTGACCCCGGGCACCGTGCTGAGCGCGTTCTCCAGCAGGACGGTGACCTCGCGCTCGACCTCCTGGGGGCCCGCCCCGGGGTAGTCGGTGGTGATGTTCAGGGTGGGGAAGGAGATGTCGGGGAGGAGGTCGACCGGGAGCCGCGTGAACGCCACCAGCCCCAGGAAGGCTACGGCCAGGTAGATCATGGCCGTGGTCACGGGCCGGTGGATGGCGCCGCGGGCCAGGTTCACGGTCGCGTACCGGGTGGCCGGCCCGGCTCCCGGACGGGGTCGGGGCTGGGCGGTGTGGTGCCGGGGGACCGCCCGGTGCGGGGGCGGTCGGGGCCCGCATCGGTGCCCGCAGGACCCTGTGGCCGGCTGGGGCCTGTGCGGACCTGCATGCCGTCGCGCAGCCCCTGCTGGCCGGCGACGACCACCTCCTCGCCGGCGGTGAGGCCGTCCACGATCTCGGAGCGGCTGCCGTCGACGTAGCCGATCCGGACGCGGCGTTCCTCGACGACGGTCGGGGAGCGCATCACGAAGAGCACTGCCGCATCCCCGCGGCGCACGATGGCGTCGGACGGTACCATGAGGGCGTCGCGCTCGTCGAAGACCACGGTGGCCCGGACGAACATGCCGGGACGCAGTGCGAGATCGCGGTTGAGGACTTCGACCACGAGCTCGACGCTCCGGGAGGCCGGGTCCAGCGCCGGCGCGCGGCGGGCGATCCGCCCCTCGAAGACCCGACCGGGGACCGCGTCTGCGACCACGCGGGCACGACTGCCCGGACGCAGGCGCGGGAGGTCGGTCTCGGGCAGGCGCACGACCACCTCGACGGGCCGCAGCGTGGCGATGGTGGCGATCACCGTCTGGGTGGAGACGACGGCACCACGCTCCACCGGCACCCGGGTGACGACGCCGCCGATGGGCGCGGTGATGCGCAGCTCGCGCAGGCGGGCACGCTGTTGGGCCAGCGTGGCCTCGGCCTGCCGCACCAGGGCTTCCTGTGCCTGGAGATCCTCGACCCTCGGCCCCTGCCGCACCAGCGCCAGCTGCTCCTGCGCGGCCCGCAGCCGGGCTCGTGCCAGCTCGACGTCGGTCTGGGCGCGATCGACCGCCGCCCGGGCCACGAGGCCGTCGGCGAACAGCTGCTGCGTCCGGGCGAGCTCCCGTTCGGCCTGCGCCAGCGCGACCTCGGCCTGGTGGACCGCTGCCTCGGCCTGGGCGACCTCCTGGGGGCGGGCACCCGCCCGCAGCTGGGCCAGCCGGGCCCGCTGCACGTCCAGCGCAGCCTCCGCCTGCCGGACGGCGTGCTCGAGCTCAGGGTCGTCCAGCCGGGCGACCAGCTGTCCGGCGGCGACGACCGCGCCCTCCTCGACGAGAATCGCACCCAGGCGCCCGGGGATCCGCGCGGTCACGTCGACGACGGCCGACGCGCGAACCTCACCGGGAAGCGTCGTCTGTTCCACGAGCCGCGTGGCCACCACGGTGGCGGTGCGGACCAGCGGCACCGGCCGCGGCTGCTGCTGGGGGGCTTCGCGGGCAGCCGACCGCCGCCCGATCCACTGGGTCGCTCCGACCACGGCGAGGGCCAGTGCTGCCAGGAGCCCCAACGTCAGGAGGGTACGGAGCAGGCGTCTCATGATGGCGGCCCCATCCATCTTCGTATATGACGGCCCTCAGCCGGGCAGGGTTTGGCCGGTGGTCTGCAGGCGCGTCATGGGGCCAAACCGCGCCACCAGCTCGTCGAACTCCCGGGCGTCGTAGAAGTCGCAGGTGCCCGCGCCGAACGCTTTGGCGACCTCCAGGCAGAACCGCACGGCTACCTCGATGTCGGCGGCGTCGCTGGCTCCTGTCGCCGACCCCGGGACCATGGTCTCTGCGGTCAGCGCGAGCCCGAGCACCGGTGCCCGGGTCGCCGTCGCGGGCTGGAGGATGCTGTTGATGTGCCGCAGCCCGGTGCCGTATGGCGTGATGTCCTGCGTGGTCAGCGGAAGGATGACCGGTGGTCGCCCGGTCACCCACTGGTAGAGATCCAGCAGGGCGTCGGGCGCGGGGAGAATGTACCCCTCCTTCACCGGGAAGGAGATGGCGATGCCCTTGTGGTTGATCACGCGGTTGCCGCGCGTCGTGTCCACGGAGATGATGGCCTCCATGGCCGGATCCACCTCGCGGGCGTTGAGCACGGCCATGTCCACCGGTGACATCATCATGGGGACGGTCGGCGTCTCGCGCACCAGCGCCCGCGGGCAGATGTGCGTGGCGAGGATCACGTCACCGGGGAGGACGTCGCCCTCGCGGCGCATGTCGGCCAGCTTCAGGGCGCACGCGATGGCGGTGATGGCCCCGTCGGCGTCGGAGACGAGGCCCAGCCGCGCCGGCCGTGCGCCGATGCCGCCCAGGCGGCCGATGATCCCCAGCGTGCGCGCGTCGCCCCCGCCGGCGCGGCCGCGGGCGCCGGGGACGAAGATCCGGACGACGTCAGTGGTCCCATGGGCACCCTCGACCCGCTCGACCTGGCAGTCCGCGCCCCGTGTCCGTAGGACAGCGGCCACGCGCTCGCCGGTGACGTGGGCGGAGTCCAGCAGGTCGTAGGCTTCCAGCGTATGACTCCAGCTCATGGCCCGGCCATCTTCGCGTGGGCGCCGGGCGGCTCCTCCCGCAGGTGGCCGGCGTTGTCGACGGGCAACCCGGAGTGCTACGATACCCGCGGCTTGCCCATGGACGTGGAACCACCGGTCGTGCCCCCCGAGGTCGCCGCGCGCGCCGCTGCCGCCGTGGGCTGGGCGCGTGCGCTGCGCGAAGCGGCAGCGATCCTGCGCCACCAGGCCGCCACGTTCAAATTCCATCCTCTCACCGGCGAGCGGCCGGCGCCCGGGCCCGCCTTCCTCGAGGCGCTGCGGCGTCTGGAACACGTCGTCGGCGAGATCCAGCGCGCGCCCGCGGTGCTGCTGGCGACCGATGCGGACCTGGCGGCGGCGGGCGATGGCGCGCGGCGGGACCTCGAGGCCACGCGCGAGGCCATCGCGCGAGGCGCGCAGCTCACCGCGGCCGCCGTGCAGGCGCTGCAGGCGGTGCTCCAGAGCCCCAACGGCGCCACCCTCGACGCGCCCTACGGGGGAGGCGCCCCGCGCCGGCACCACCCGGGCGCGCTGTGCACCATCGTCGCCCAGCGGGCCGAGGAAGTGGCGGCGGCGCTGGAAACGGGCGCCGTGCTGGCCGCGAACCTGGCGCTGCGGCCGCGATGAGCGCGGGATCGCGCGCCACCTCCCCGCACCGTGATGCGCCCGCCACGCTGGCGGCCCTCAACGAGACGATCGTCGCGTGCCGCAAGTGCCCGCGGCTGATCGCGTACTGCCGCAAGGTGGCGCGGGCGAAGCGCCGGGCGTTCCGCGACTGGGACTACTGGGGGCGGCCGGTGCCCGGGTTCGGCGACCCGGCTGCCCGGGTCCTGGTGGTGGGGCTGGCGCCGGCCGCCCACGGCGGGAACCGCACCGGCCGCATCTTCACCGGCGACTCCTCGGGCACCACCCTGATGGGCGCGCTGTACCGGACGGGGTTCGCCTCGCAGCCGCACTCGGTCGCCCGCGACGACGGGCTGCGCCTCGTGGACCTCTACCTGGTGGCCGCCGTGCGCTGTGCGCCTCCCGACAACAAGCCGCTGCCCATCGAACTGGCCCGGTGCCGGCCGTACCTGGTGGCAGAGCTGCGGTTGCTGGAGCGGTTGCAGGTGGTGGTGGCGCTCGGCCGGATCGCGCACGACGCGGTGCTCGCCGCGGCCCGCGAGCTGGGCGCCGCGCTCCCCAGGCCGCGGCCGGTCTTTGCGCACGGTGCCGAGGCGCGCCTCGCGTGGGACGGCAGGACGCTCGTGGTGATCGCGTCCTACCATCCGAGCCAGCAGAACACCGCCACGGGCCGGCTGACTCCTGCGATGCTGGACGCGATCTTCCGACGCGCCCGGGCGCTGCTGACACCATCGGCGCCTCCATGATGCCCTGATGCCCGCGGCGCCTGCGTGACGCCTGCGGGCGACGACAGGGCGCCATGCCCCGGGACCCGACGGACCAGCGCAGGACACGTTGGCGGGGGCCGATAGCCGGTGAGCCCGGTGGTTCCCAGCGATCGGCGGTCCAGCTGGAGGGACACGGCTGCGTGAGTCCGACAACCGCTGAGATCGGCGCCCGACGCTGGCTGCTGGCCGCAGTGGCAATGGGGAGCCTCCTGCGCCTGGGGCTGGCCGTGCGGGTCCCTCTTGGCGACGACGAGCTCTACTACCGGCTGTGGGCGCAGCACCTGGCCTGGAGCTATCCCGACCACCCGCCGATGATCGCCGCCGTGGTGGCGACCTCCATGCGGTTGGTGGGCGACGGCCCGCTGGGCATCCGGGCCCTCGGCCTGGTGCTGACCACGCTGGTGCCCCTGGCCGTCTATGCGGCGGGACGCGCGCTGCACGGCGAGGTGGCTGGACAGCGCGCCGCCTGGAGCGTGCTGCTGCTGCCCGCGTTCGCCGTGGGCGGGACGTTCGCCTTCCCCGACACCGTGCTGGCGCTGTGGTGGGCTGTCGGGCTGTGGTGCGGCTGGCGCGCGCTGCAGCGGGGCGGCGTGTGGTGGGTCGCCACCGGCGCCGCTGTTGGCGGGGCGTTGCTGTCCAAACTCACGGGCCTGGCGCTGGCGCTGGGTATCGGCGGGGCGTGGCTCGCCGCGCGACCGCGGCCGCGCGACCCCTGGCTCGTCGCGGGTGTCGGGGTGGCCATGGCGCTGTGTGCGCCGGCGGTGCTGTGGAACCTGCGCCACGACTGGCTGCTTGTCCAGGTCACGCTGGGGCGCGAGCCCTGGACGGGCAGCGGGACGTGGGTGCAGCGCGTGGCACTGTTCGCCGGCGGGCAGCTCGCGTACTACGGGATGCTGGCGCCGGTGCTGGTGGCGGCAGTCGTCGCGGCGGCGCGACGCGCACGCGACGTCCGCTGGCGCTACCTGGCGTGGACGAGCCTGCCGCTGCTGGCCGTCATGAGCGCTGCCGCCCTGGGCGGCCGCACCAAACCCCACTGGCCGGCACCGGCGTACCTGGCCGCCGCGCTGGCACTGGGTGGGCTCGAGGAGGCGTGGACGGGCCGGTGGGGGCGCTGGGTGCGCGGGGCCGCGGCGGTGACCGCGGCGTTGAGCGCGGGGCTGGCCCTGGCGGGACTCTCGCCGTGGGGTGTGGCCGCCGTGGCCCGCGGCATCGGCGACTGGGACCGCGCCGCCGGCGTGGTGGCACGGCACGCGGCTGCGCTGGCAGGTCCGGTCATGGTGCTGGCGGACAGCTACCAGGCGGCGAGCCACCTGGCGTATCGTCTGGAGCCACGGCTGCAGGTGATCGCCGTCGAGCGCGCGTTCCTGGTGTGGCAGCGGATGGACCAGTGGACAGGCAGGCATGCGGTGGCCGTGGAAGAGCCCGGCGGAACGCCGCTGGACCTGCCGCGGCGGTGTCGGCGCCTGCGCCGGCTGGAGGACGTGACGCTGGGTCCCGGGCGCGTGGCGACGGTGTGGGCCTGCGAGGGGCTGCGTTCCCCCTGAGGCGACGTCGGACGCGTCCTTGACGGTGCGTTTTTGCGCTCCATATACTGGGAATGCCTTCCTGCGGGCGGTTAGCTCAGCGGTGAGAGCGCATCCTTCACACGGATGAGGCCGCAGGTTCAAATCCTGCACCGCCCACCACGGTCGCGGCTGCGTGTCTTGCGGGAACGACCCGCCATGGCGAGCATGGCGGGTGTGCTGGAGGACGGTCGTGCGTGATCCCAGGGTGGAGAAACTGGCCCAGGTGCTGCTGCACTACTCGCTGCGCGTACAGCCCGGGCACCTGGTACGCATCAGCGGCATTCCGACCGCCGCGCCGCTGATCGAAGAAGCCTATCGGGCGGCGCTGGCGGCCGGCGCCCACGTGGTGGTCCGCGTGCACCTGGACGGGCTGGACGAGATCTTCTACAGGCACGCCAGAGACGCGCAGCTGCGGTTCGTCTCGCCGCTGGCTGCCCAGGAGGTCGAGGTGATCGATGCCGACCTCAGCATCTGGGGGAGTTCGAACACCCGGGCGCTGACCAGTGTGGACCCGAAGCGGCTCGCGCTGCGGCGCGAGGCCACCCGCGGACTGGTCCAGCGGTTCCTCGAGCGGGCCGCGGCCGGGGCGCTGCGCTGGGTGGGCACGCAGTACCCCACGCCGGCAGACGCCCAGGAGGCCGAGATGTCCCTGGCCGAGTACGAGGAGTTCGTGTTCACCGCGGGGAGGCTGGACCACCCGGATCCGGTCGCGGCCTGGGAAGCGGTACGGCACGCCCAGGCCCGGGTGATCTCGCTGCTGGAGGCGAAGGACGTGCTCCACGTCCGCGGGCCGGACGTGGACCTCACCGTTCGGGTCGGCGGCCGGCGATGGATCAACGCGGCGGGCGAGCACAACTTCCCCGACGGCGAGATCTTCACCGGCCCCGTGGAAGATGCCACCGAGGGGTGGATTCGCTTCTCGTACCCCGCGATCTACGGCGGTCGCGAAGTGCAGGGCGTCCGCCTGCGCTTTGCCGGGGGGCGCGTCGTCGAGGCGGATGCGGCGAAGGGACAGGAGTTCCTCCGGGCGATGCTCGACCTGGACGCCGGCGCCCGCGTCGTGGGCGAGGTGGCGTTCGGGCTCAACGAGCGGATCACGCGCTTCACGCGCAACATCCTGTTCGACGAGAAGATCGGCGGCACCATGCACCTGGCACTGGGGGCCGGGTATCCCGAGACGGGCTCCCGGAACACGTCGGGCCTCCACTGGGACATGATCTGCGACCTGCGCACGGACACCGAGATCCTGGCCGACGGCGAGGTGGTCTACCGGGACGGGCGGTTCCTGGTCTGAGGACAGCGGACCAGACGCCGAACGAGACGCCCTCGTGGCGCGAGCCCACGCGACGGCGCGCAGACGGCCGTGCATCGGGCGCTGCGGGGCCGGCGCAGCCAGCGCAGGCGCTGCGGGGGTGGGCCTCAGGCGCGCTCGAAGTCCTCGATGAGCTCGTCGAACATCTGATGCGTCTCTTCGCTCACCTGGTCCGCCATCTCGGCGTAGCGCGGGTGCTCCATCGCCTTCGTCTGGATGTTCTGCACCATGGTGGCTTCGATCTCGCGGAGAAAGGCGATGACCTCGGCGCGCGGGAACTCGCCGAACTCCCCCGCTTTGAGGCGGCGGACGAACTCGTCGAGGCCACGCATCTCGACCTGACAGAGCTGCTCGTAGATTTCCCACAGCCGCTCAGTCATGGCAGACACCCCGCCGCTGTGACCAGTGCGGGTGTTCGTGCGCGTGCGGGAGATTCCTCCTGCACCGGCCAGACCATCCGGGGCACGACGGGGCCCCGCCTCCGGAGCGGCGCACGGCTGGCAGCCAGGCTGGTGCGGCTGCGGGACAGTAGATGTCGGCGTGTGCCAGGGAACGGACCACACGGTCGTACGCGGTCATCCCGGTTGCCGCGGCCGTGGGGCGGCGAAGGCGGTCGGCGCCGGGAGGACGGCAGGCCCGCTCGCACGCGCCCGGCCGGGAGACGGCGGTGCTGGCACGGGCGGCGTCATGGACGGCGTCCTTTGCGCCCGCGGGTGGCTTTGCTAGAATGAGAGCCGGTCAGGCCGGCGTGGCTCAGCGGTAGAGCGGCGCACTCGTAATGCGCAGGTCACGGGTTCGAATCCCGTCGCCGGCTCCAGAGACATCTCGCATGGCCAGCGTCAGTCCGCTCGAGCGCTGATGGCGTCGTACTGGGAGGACCCGGAGGTCGTCGAGCGTTTCGCGGCGCGGCCTCCGGACGCCCGCATGGTCGAGCTGCTGACCGGTGCACCGCCGCACACGCGGGTACTCGACCTGGGGTGCGCGGGTGGGCGCAACACGGAGTGGCTGGCGCGCGCGGGCTTCGACGTGTGGGCCTGCGACAGCGCCGCGGCCATGGTGGCGCGGACGCGGGCCCGGGTGGCGCCCTACCTCGGCGAGGCGGAAGCCCGGCGACGGGTGCAGCAGTGCCGGATGGAGGACCTGCATCCGTTCGAGACCGGGACGTTCGACCTGGTGGTGGCCCTGGGCGTCTACCACGAGGCGGCGGATATGGCGGCGTGGCATCGTGCGCTGGCCGAGACGGCGCGGGTCCTCGCCCACGGCGGGCGGTTGCTGGTGCAACAGTTCAGCCCGCGTTCCGATCCCACAGGGCAGGGCATCCGGCGCCTGGCAGACCACGTGGTCGAGGTCCCCGGCCCCCGGCTGCGGCGGATGGTCTTGCTGGAGCCCGACGAGCTGGACGCGCTGGTCGCATCCCACGGGTTCGCGCCGCTGGCGCCCACCACGACGACCAGGCGTGCGACCGACCTGGGCGGCTTCTGGGTCAACGTCCACGGGCTCTACGTCCGCGCGTGACGGTGCGGGCTGGTCGCCCGCGCCCGGAGGTATAATGGACCCCGGAGGTGCGCAGGGATGGGCAACGTCGGGCCCATGGAGATGCTGGTGATCCTGCTGGTGCTCCTGCTGCTCTTCGGCCCCAGTCGCCTGGCGGGGCTCGGTGCGGCCGCAGGCAAGACGATCCGCGAGTTCCGCAAGGCGATGAGCGAGGTGGAGGAGGAGATCACGAACCCCCGGCGGACGCATTCCGACTCGTAACCACGCGTACCCGCGCCCGGCGTGATGCGCCGCGCGGTGCTTGCAGGCCGCGCACCGTGATGGCAGCCGGAGAACTGTGACCCCACGAGCATGACCCGACGTGAGCGCGTCCTGCGGACGCTCGAGGGCGGGCATCCGGACCGCCCGCCGGTCAGCTTCTGGCGACACTTCCCCGACGTCGACCACGATCCGGTGCAGCTGGCCGAGACGCTGGTGGCGTTCCAGCGTCGGTACGACCTCGACCTGGTCAAGCTCATGCCCAGCGGCGTCTACGGCGTTGAGGACTACGGGTGCACGGTAGGAGCGCCCGATCCCGCAACCGGCGCCAAGCGCGTCCTGCACACCCCCGTGGACGGGCCCGATGGCTGGGCGGTGCTGGAGCGCGTGCTGCCACCCGACCGCGGGGCCCGCGGTCGCGAGTTGCGGTGTCTGGAGCTGGTGCGGCGGGCGCTGCGTGGCGGCGAGGACGTGCCGGTGCTGCAAACGGTCTTCAGCCCGGCGACCACCGTCGCCAAGGCGGCGGGCCGGGATCGCTGGCTGGCCCTGCTCCGCAGCGATCCGGCGCACGCCCATCGGGTGCTGGCTGCCGTCGCCAGGACCGAGCAGGCGTTCGTCGCGGCGTGTCTGGCTGCGGGTGCCGATGGGGTCTTCTTCGCGACGCAGCTGGCAGGCGACGGGGTGCTCACCGAGCAGGAGTACGCCACGTTCGGCGTGCCCTACGACCTGGTGGCCCTGGCGCCGCTGGCCGGCCGGCAGCACCTGTCGGTGCTCCACCTGCACGGCGCGCGGCCGCTGTTCCACCTGTTTGCGGACTACCCGCTACCGATTATCAACTGGCACGACCGGCGGACGTCCCCGGATCTCGTGGAGGGCCGCGCCCGCTGGCCGCGGGGTGCGGTGGCCGGCGGGCTCGACGAGCGCGGAGTCGTCCACGACGGCCCTGCAGCGCGCATCCGCGACGACGTGGTCGCTACAATCCGGCGCACCGGCGGAGTGCGGCACCTGCTGGCGCCGGGGTGCGTGGTGCCGGTGACCACGCCGGCGGAGCACCTGGATGCGGTCCGCGCGGCGGTGGCAGGGCTGCGCGCGTAGCCGGCGCCTCAGGCGCGGGAGCCCAGGTAGGCCCGCTGGACCTCGGGGTGGTGCAGGATCTCCTCGCCGCTCCCCTCGAACCGGATGCGGCCCTGTTCCAGCACGTAGGCCCGATCGGCGTGACGCAAGGCCATGCGCGCGTTCTGCTCGACGATGAGGAGCGCGATGCCCCTGGCGCGCAGGTCGTGCACGATGCCGTAGACTTCGTCGATGACCTTTGGCGCGAGCCCGATGGTGGGCTCGTCGAGCAGCACCAGCCGGGGCTCGAGCAGCAGCACCCGCGCCAGCTCCAGCATGCGGCGCTCGCCGCCCGACAGCACCCGGGCAGGCTGCCGTCGCCGGGCGCGCAGGATGGGGAAGAGGTCGTACAGGCGGGCGACGTCGTCGCGGACGCGGCGGTCGGTGCGGATGTAGGCGCCCAGCTCCAGGTTCTCCTCGACGGTGAGGTTGGGCAGGATGCTGTAGCCCTGCATCACGTAGCAGACGCCGCGGCGGAGGATCTCCGGCGGGGTGCGGCCGGCGATCGACGCGCCCTGGAAGCGCACGTCGCCCGCCGAGGGCGTCAGGTAGCCGAACACCGTCTTCAGCAACGTGGACTTCCCCGCACCGTTGGGGCCGATCATCGCCACGATCTCCGCCGGGTGCACCACCAGGCTGACCCCGCGGAGCACCTCGCGTCGGTCGTAGCCGGCGTGCACGTCGACGACCTCGAGCAGCGGCGGCGCGGTGCTGCGGCCCGGTGCCGTGACGGCCGGGGGCGCCGTCGCCGCCCCGGCGGGCGGGCCGGCAGGGAGGTCCGGGGGGTGCTGGGGCTGGCTCATCGGCCGTAGTACAGCTCCCGGACCGTGGCGTTGGCCTGAATGGCCTCGGGCGGGCCGACCGCGACGATCTCGCCGCCCGCCATGAACACCACGCGGTGCGCCAGGTGCATGATCAGGTCCATGTTGTGCTCGATGACCAGGAACGTGATGCCGGCAGCGTTCAGACGGCGGATGTGCCGGGCGATGGCGTCCACCAGCACGGGATTCACACCCGCGGCCGGTTCGTCGAGCAACACCAGGCGGGGCGCGCGCAGCACCGCCATGGCCAGGGACAGCAACTTCTGCTGCCCGTAGGAGAGCGCACCGGCCGGCAGGTCGCGCAGCGGCCACAACCCGAACTGCTCCAGCAGCCCGCGGGCGCGCTGCTGGACCTGGGGCGGGGTGGGGCGGGTCGAGGCGGTCCACAGGCTCTCCGCCCGGTGCTCCTGGGCGCACAGCATGTTCTCCCACGTGGTCAGCTCGGGGAAGATGCGGATCGTCTGGAACGTGCGGGCGACCCCTGCCCAGGCCACGCGGTGAGGTTCGCGGCCGGTGAGCGGGACCTCGGCCAGGTACACCGCGCCCGCGTCGGGGCGGGTGAATCCCGTCACGCAGTCGAACAGGGTGGACTTCCCGGCGCCGTTGGGACCGATGAGGCCGCAGATCTCGCCGCGGAAGATCTCGAGCGACACGTCCCGCACCGCCTGCACGCCCCCGAAGCGCTTGGAGAGGCCTGCAATGCGCAGCACGACCGAGGTCGCGGACGGCACGACCGGCGCCGCGGACGGCACGGCCGGTATCGCGGGCGGCGCGTCGGCGTCTGCAGTCGGGGCGGCGGGTGTGGCGTCGGGATGCGCGGTGTGGGCGTCCCCCGGGCGCGCGGGTGAGGCGTGCGCGGACGGCATGTCGGCGGCAGGTGGCGACAGGGCAGCCTCGCTGTCGGCGGCGGGC
This sequence comes from Armatimonadota bacterium, assembly GCA_031459855.1. NCBI lineage: Bacteria > Bacillati > Candidatus Sysuimicrobiota > Candidatus Sysuimicrobiia > Candidatus Sysuimicrobiales > Candidatus Humicultoraceae > Candidatus Fervidifonticultor > Candidatus Fervidifonticultor primus. The sequence goes on along the minus strand of JAVKHP010000001.1, from coordinate 927,452 downwards.
TGGGCCCGGGCGCCGGCGCGGACGAGCCAGCCGACCAGTCCGCCCGGTTCGCGAATGGAGACGAGCATCACCAGCGCGCCGAACAGGATGAAGTCGACGCCACGGCCCCCGCCCCCCAGCCACGACCGCGTGTACTCGTTGAGCAACACGATGAAGAACGCGCCCAGCACCGGGCCCGTGACCGTGGCGCGGCCGCCGATCAGGGCGATGACGACCGCCAGCAGCGACAGACGGCCCGGCATCACGTTGTAGGGGTCGATGTAGAGCACGTACAGGGCGTAGAGCGTGCCGGCCAGCGCCGTGAACGCCGCCGACAGCCCCATGGCGTAGAGCTTGTAGCGGCGCGTGGGCAGTCCGAGCATCGCGGCGGCGTCTTCGTCCTGGTTGATGGCCCGCAGGTAGACGCCAACCCGACGGCGATCGAGCAGCCCCACGGTCAGCGTGACGGCCGCGAACAGCGCCAGGCTCGCGAGGTAGTAAGGCGCCTTGGCGTCCCACATGAGGTACCCCGGCCGGTTTCGGTACTCCAGCGGCAGGTAGTAGCCCACGGCCGCGCCGACCAACGGCCAGTTGAGGAAGAGGATGCGCACGATCTCGCCCAGCGCCAGCGTCGCCAGCGCGAAGAAGTGCCGGCGCAGCCGAAACGTGGGATAGCCGATGGCCAGCGAGACCAGGGTGGCGATCCCCGCGCCGACCCACATGCCCAGCCACGGCGACAGCCCGACTTCCTTCAGCAGCACGGCCGCCGTGTAGGCGCCCAGGCCAAAGAAGACCGCATGCCCGAAGGAGATCTGTCCGGCGTAACCGCCGATGAGGTTCCAGGCCTGCGCGACGGTGCCGAACAGGAAGACCGTGATCATCGCGTTGAGGAAGAAGGCGTCGCGCACGCCCGGCGGCACCAGGGCCAGGGCCGCCCCGACGGCGAGCACCGCCCAGGCCGGCGGGTTGGCCAGCGCGCGGGCGCTGCCCGCCGCCGGCGGGGGCCACGCAGCGGGTTGGGTGGTCATGCGGGTTCGCCGATGAGCCCGTGGGGGCGCACCAGCAGGACGAGGACGAAGATCACGAAGACGAACAGCAGTTTGAACGACGGCGCCAGCAGCGTGCCCAGCACGTTCTCGACCAGCCCGATGGCCACACCGCCGACCAGCGCGCCGTCCACGCGGCCGAAGCCGCCCAGCACCACGCTGGCGAACGCCACCAGCAGGAACGCGTCGCCGATGGTCGGCGAGACCTGGTAGAAGGGGAAGACCAGCACGCCCGCCAGCGCGACGCTGGCGATGGCGATGCCCCAGGCCAGCGCGTACATGCGCTCGACGGGGATCCCCAGCGCCAGGGCCACATCGCGGTTCTGGGCCGCGGCCTGGAGTGCCCGGCCGGTCTTGGTGCGCCGTAGGAACAGGGCCAGCGCCGCGAATGCCGCCAGCGCCCCACCGGCGGCTGTCAACTTGGGCACGGCGATGGGTACGCCCAGCACCGGCACGCTGGGCGGTGCCGCGGCCTCGAGGAAGCCGCGCACGTCGGGGCCGAAGGCGGCAAACGCGCTGTAGCGGAGGAAGAACAACAGGCCGAACGTCGCGAAGATCTGGGTGGCCAGCGGCGCCCGCAGGATGCGGCGGACGAGCAGATGGTAGGTGAGCCAGCCCGCCAGGAAGAACAGGGGTACCACCACGGGCACCGCCAGGGCCGGCTCGATCCGCCCCAGCGCCCACAGCCAGTACGTGGCGTACAGCGCCAGCATCAGGTACTCGGCGTGGGCCAGGTTCACCACGTCCATGACGCCCCAGATGAACGACAGCCCCAACGCCACCAGGGCGTACACGAGCCCCAGGATCAGGCCGTTGACCGTCGCGTGCAGGAGCAGCGTCACCGCGCTGCCTCGGGAGCGCTCACGACGCTCCGGATCGCCCCGCGGCCCGGAGCATTCCAAGGGCCGCGGGCGCGCCAGGACGCCTGGGCATGCCAAGGATCCGTGACGCACCGGGGACCCGAGGCATGCCGAGGGCCCCAGGCGCCGCGAGCATCCCAGGCACCCTGAGGACCCCAGGAACGCCGAGGGCCCCGCAGGTCCCGTGTGTACCAGGGGCCCCCGGCGGACTCCCCCCGGGCCGACGGCGCGGCGGGCGGGCCTCTAGCGTCGATCCCACGCCGGCATGGGCCAGACGATCGGCGCCTCCGCGATCTCGAACGGCCACACTACCTTGTACTGGCCGTCGAGGATCTGGGTCATGATGCCGGCGGCGTGCTTGTTCTGGCCGTACTGGTCGAACTCGATCCCCTGCCACGGCATGATGAGCTGCGCGCCGGGGATCTTCGTCTCGCGCAGCGCCGCCTGGATCGCCGCAGGCGCAGTACTCCCCGCGCGGTTCAGCGCGTCGGCCAGGGTCAGCATGCCGGTGAACGCCCGCGCCACCACCTCGTCCATGTCGGCGTTGTACTTGCGCCGGTAGAGGTCGTTGACCCGGGCGACCAGCGGCTTGCGGGCGGCGATGCCCAGCGCCCACGGCGCGCGCGCCAAGAAGTACCAGCCGTCGCGGCCGGTGGCCTGCAGGAAGTCCGGCACGGTGGTGAAGCCCGCGTGGGCCATGAACGCCTGCGGTGTCCAGCGCATCTCCTTGAGCGTGCGGACGATGAGCACCGCATCGACCAGGTAGTTGGCGCCGATGATGACGTCGGGGTTGGCCTGGCGCAGGCGCAGGAACTCGGCGGTGAGGCTGGCGGGCGGCGACGTGTAGAGTTCCTTGGCCACCACGTCGTACTTGTAGACCCGGGCGAAGCCATCGGCCACGCCCGCGGCGGTGGCGCCGAACTCGGTGTCCTCGGCGAGGATCGCCACACGCGAGATCCGGTGCCCCCGCTTCTTCATGTCCTCCATGAGGTCGAAGAAGAGTTTGGTGAAGGTCGTGTCGTGGGGGCCGGTTCGGAAAAACCACTTGAACCCGCGCTCGGTCAGCCGTGGCGACGACGACTCCGGGTTGAGGAACGGAATGCCCCGGGTCTCGGCGGCCAGGCTGGCCGTGGCCGTCACGGCGCTCTGGTAAGAGCCGATCAGGGCCACCACGCGCTCGCGCTCGATGAGGCGCTCGGCCTCGGCGCGGCCGGTGGCCGGATCGCCGCGGCTGTCGCCCCAGATCAGCCGGATCTTGCGGCCGCCGAGCTTGGGCAGTCCGGCGGTGGGAGCCAGCGGGAGCGTGAGGTCGGGGTAGGCGTTGTTGACGATGTCGACCGCCAGCTCGATGCCGTTGCGAATCCCGGCGCCGATGCGCGCCAGCGCGCCCGAGAGCGGGTAGACGGCACCGACCGGGATCGTCGCGTCCTGGGCGGCAAGGGCAGACGCCAGCCGGTCGCCGATGACCAGCGCCCCGAGCCCCGCGCCGGTGTACCTGAGGAACCTCCGTCTGGTGATCCGCATCGCCGGCCACCCCGCCGACGGTGCACGATGCGTCCGACGTGCGTCCGGGGACGTCCGCCTGGTGCTCCTCATCGTTGCTCCCTCCCTGTGCGTCAGCAGCCGGGGACGAGCACGCTCCCCGGCGCCACGCCTGCGATGCGGTCCGCGGTCAGGTCGGTGATGAACATGTGGCCCGGCGCGTGGGTGATGGCGATGGGCAGCCGGGCCCGCCGGAGCGCCACCTGCGGGGTGACGCCACACGCCCAGAAGACCGGGACCTCGCCGGGGTCCACCGGGACGGGATCACCGAAGTCGGGCCGGGCCAGATCGGCGATCCCAAGCGCGGCCGGGTCGCCGGCGTGGACCGGGGCGCCGTGGGCCAGCGGGTAGCGCGCGGTGATTGCCTCGACCCGTGGCACGTCGTCCGCCGGGAACGGCCGCATGCTCACTACCAGCGGGCCGGCGAACGGTCCGGCCGGCTCGCACAGCCGGGTGGTGACGTACATGGAGACGTTCCGGCCCAGGTCCAGGTGGCGAAGACGCAGGCCCGCCTGCAGCAGGGCTTCCTCGAAGGTGAACGAGCAGCCGAGCAGAAAGGCCACGAAGTCGTCCTGCCAGAGGTCGTGCAGGTCGTCCCGCTCTTCGACCATCTGGCCGTCGCGAAAGACGCGGTAGCGCGGCAGGTCGGTGCGCAGGTCGGCACCCGGCGCGGTCCGGCGCGGCTCGGGGTCGCCCGGCGCGGTGACCTCCAGCAGCGGGCAGGGCTTGGGGTTGCGCTCGCAGAAGCGCCGGAACTCGTCGGCCGCTGCCGCGGGCACGACGACCAGGTTGGCCTGCACGAACCCCGGCGCCAGGCCTGCGGTGGGCCGTCTCCAGCGCCCGGCCCGGATCTCCTGCCGCCACTCGGCTGCGGTACGCACGGGCGTCCTCACCACCCCTTCTTGAATTCCGTGGACGCGGTGCGGTTCCTCCGGGCGCGCCAGACGCTACGCCAGCTCAACAGGCGGGCGTGGTACGATCCCGGACCGTGGGCGCATTCTCCCGGGCACGCCAGAGGCCACGCCGGCCCGGCGGGCACGGATCGGCCCAACGTCGACTGGTGGCACACGGATGCGCCCCTGCCGCATCCCGACTGTCACTTCGCTGCCGTCGGGGACGACGCCGGTGGGGGCGTGGGGAACAGGCCGCGCCGGGGTGCGGCGTCGCGCTTCCAGACCATGACCGTACGCGTGTACTCGATGACCACGACGCCATCCTGATTGAGACCGCGGGTGCGGACCCTGACGATGCCCCACTCGGGACGGGACCGCGACTCGCGCTTGTCGAGCACTTCGGTCTCGGCGTAGAGCGTGTCGCCGGCGTAGACGGGGTGCGGCAGCCGGATCTCCTCCCAGCCCAGCGCAACGCCGTTCTGGCTGACGTCATCGGCGCTGAGTCCCACCACGATGCCCAGGGTGAGGATGCTGTTGACCAGGGGGCGGCCGAACGCGGTGCGCCGGGCGTACTCGGCGTTGAAGTGAATCTGATTGGGGTTGGCCGTCAGCAGCGAGAACCAGATGTTGTCGGTGTCGGTGATGGTGCGGCCCATCCGGCTGCGGTAGACGTCGCCGACCTCGAAGTCCTCGTAGAACCGGCCTTCCCATCCGGGCTTGAGCACGACGACCCCTCCCTTCCCTGCGCGGTCCGCGGTCTGGCGGCGGACCCTGCACGCGCTGGCGCGGCACCACCCGCCCACCCTGGCCAGGCGCGTCGCGGCGTCACCTGGCCCTCTACCGCAGCCCCGCAGCGGGGCGGCACGGGCGGGTGCCCGCGGTCAGTAGGATTTCGGCAGGCCCAGCACGCGGTGCCCCAGGTAGGCCAGCACCAGGTTGTTGCTCACCGGCGCCTCCTTGAACAGGCGCGTCTCGCGGAACTTGCGCTCCACGTCGTAGTCCACCGCAAAGCCGTAGCCGCCGTGGGTGGTCAGGCAGACGTTGGCCGCCTCCCACGCGGCCTCTGCGGCCAGGTACTTGGCCATGTTGGCCTGTGGGCCGCACGGCTCGCCCGCGTCGAAGCGACGGGCCGCGTCGTAGCGCACGAGGTCGGCAGCCTCGATCCGCGCGTAGGCCGCAGCGATGGGGAACTGGATGCCCTGGTTGGCCCCGATGGGCCGCCCGAAGACCACCCGCTGGCACGCGTAGCGCACGGCCCGGTCGATGAACCACCGCCCGTCGCCGATCGCCTCGGCCGCCAGCAGGATGCGCTCGGCGTTCCAGCCGTCGATGACGTGGCGGAACCCGTGGCCTTCCTGGCCGACGAGGTTCTCGGCCGGCACCTCCAGGCCGTCGAAGAAGACCTGGGTCGTGTGGTGGTTCAGCATGGTCTCGATGGGCTCGACGCGCAGGCGATCGCCGGCCGTCCGCAGGTCCACCAGGAACAGCGACAGGCCCAGGGTCTTGTCGGTGACCGCGTCGTAGGGTGTGGTCCGGGCCAGCAGCAACATCAGGTCCGACTGGCGGACCCGCGAGGTGAAGATCTTCTGGCCGGTGACGACGTAGCGGTCACCCCGGCGCACGGCCATGGTGGCGATGCGCGTGGTGTCGGAGCCAGCGTCGGGCTCGGTCACGGCGAAGGCCTGCAGGCGCAGCTCCCCTGCCGCCAGGGCGGGGAGGTAGCGGGCTTTCTGGGCGGGCGAGCCGTGGCGCAGCAACGTGCCCATGGCGTACATCTGGGCGTGGCAGGCGGCGGCATTGCCGCCGCTGCGGTGGATCTCCTCGAGGATGATGCTGGCTTCGGTGAGGCCCAGACCGGCCCCGCCGTACTCCTCGGGGATCAAGGCGGCCAGGTAGCCGTGGCCGGTCAGCGCCCGCACGAACTCCTCGGGGTAGGCGCGGGCGCGGTCTGTTGCGCGCCAGTACTCGTCGGGGAACCGGCGGCAGAGGTCGCGGACCGCGTCGCGCAGCAGCCCGTGCGCCTCGGGGATCGGCGGCATCGTCCCTTCCCTCCGCGCTTCCTGGTTCGCCGCGGGCGCGGTCTGTGCCCTGCATGGACACCGGCACGGCGTCCCGACACCCTGTCGGCATGGACTGCCAGCATGGAGTGGAAAGCGCGGCACGGCGCGGCTCGGCTCGGGGGACCCGGCGCGCTCTCGGCACGGGCGGGGATCGGCCCTGCACCGCGCCGGGTGCGGACGGCCCCGGACGCCTACCGCAAGACGAACCCCTCGCGCAGCGTAGGAGGCCCGGGCCGAGCCGGTCGCCGCCTTGTACCCCGGACGCCTACCGCAGGAAGAACCCCTCGCGCAGCGGGTCGGCGGGGTCCAGGACGAACTCGGTCCGGCCGGTGATGAACGCGCTCCCCTCGACCTCGGGCACCACAGCCGGGATGGTCCCTATGGTGGTCGTGCGCACGATGCGGCCGGTAAAGCGCGTGCCGATCAGGCTCTCGACCACCAGCGGTGCCCCGGGCGCCAGGCGCCCGCGGGCATGCTCCAGTGCCAGACGGCCGCTGACGCCGGTGCCCGTTGGCGACCGGTCCACCTGGGTGCCGGCGAACACGCAGACGTGACGGCTGTGGGCGCCGGGCACGTGGGCTGGGCCCGTGAAGATCGTCCCGTAGAGGAAGCTGAGGGTGTCGTCGTCGGGGTGTCGGACGGCCTGCCGCGCCGCCACCGCCTGCGTGATGGCTTCGCCGGTGGCGATCAGCTGGCGGTACTCCTCGGGGACCAGGCGCAGGCCGAGCGGCGCGGCCTCGCAGTATGCGTAGAAGGCGCCGCCGAACGCCACGTCGTAGCGCACCGTGCCCAAACCCGGCACCGCGACCGTCTGGTCGAGGGCGACGACGAACGAGGGCACGTTCTCGAAGGCGACGCTGCGCACGCGCCCCGCATCCAGCCGCGCGCGGGCCACCACGCGGCCAGCGGGCGTGTCCAGGCGGACGACAGCGTCGGGACCGGTAGCGACCACGGCACCGGTCTCCACCAGGACGGTCACCAGGGCGATCACGCCATGGCCGCACATGGTCGACCATCCCTCGGTGTGCAGGAACAGCACGCCCAGGTCGCCGTCGGGCGTCACGGGGTCGGTGAGCACGGCCCCGTACATGTCGGCATGGCCCCGCGGCTCGAAGACGAGCGCCCGCCGCAGGTGGTCGAGGTGTGCGCGCGCGTACCCTCGCTTGGCAGACATCGTGTTCCCCGGAACCGGGGGCCAGCCACCGGTCACGACGCGCAGGGGCTCGCCCGCGGCGTGGGCGTCGATCACCGTGAGGATCGGGTGGTCGTCCGGCGGGCGCCACCGGCGCACGGCGGCCACGAGGGCGTCTGAGGTGGCCTCGCCCGCCGCACCCGCCGCGCGAGCCCCGGTGTCCCGTGTGCCGTTGGGGGTCATTTTTCGGTCTCCGTCAGGCCCTTCACGAACCATCGCTGCATGAGGATCACGACCACCACGGGGGGCAGCATCGCCATGATGGTCGTGGCCATGATGATGGGCCAGTCCACCAGGGCTTCGCCCGTGCCGATCATCCGCGTGATGCCGATGACCACGGTCGTCATCTCCTGGCTGGTGGTGACGAGCAGCGGCCAGAGGTACTGGTTCCAGCCGTAGATGAACAGGATGACGAACAGGGCCGCGGTGGTGGTCGAGGAGAGCGGCAGCAGGATGCTCCAGAAGAAGCGCATGGGGCCCGCCCCGTCGACCTTGGCGGCGTCCACCAGCTCGTCGGGGATCGTCAGGAAGAACTGGCGGAAGATCAGCGTGGCCGTCGCCGAGGCGATCAGCGGGACGGTGAGCCCGGCGAAGGTGTCGATCATGCCCAGGTCGGCGACCACCTTGTAGGTGGGGATGATCCGGACCTCCACGGGGAGCATGAGCGTCACGAAGATCATCCAGAAGAAGAACATGCGCAGCGGGAACTCGAAGAAGACCACGGCGAACGCCGACAGCAGCGAGATGAGGATCTTCCCGGTGGGGATCGCCAGGGCCATGATCAGGCTGTTGCGCATCATCAGGCGCACCGGCGCCCCGCGGATGCGCTCGCCGCTGCCGGTGGTGAAGGCCTGGGTGTAGTTCTTCACGGCGTAGGGGCCCGGACGCAGGCCCATCTCGCCGCGGGCCACCGTGCCCAGGTCGTGGGTGGAGCCGACCAGGGCCACGTAGACCGGGAACGCGAACAGCGCCACGCCCGCCAGCAGGATCAGGTGCGCCTGCCAGTGGCGCAGGCGACGGCGCAGCCGCATCAGTACGCCACCCGCCGCTCGATGTACCGGAACTGCAGCGCCGTCAGGGCGATCACCACCAGCAGCAGGATCACCGACTGCGCCGACGAGCCCCCCAGGTCGAGGTTGATCACGCCGTCCACGTAGACCTTGTAGATCAGCGTCTCGGTGGCCTTGCCCGGGCCGCCGCGGGTCAGGGCGTGGACGATGCCGAACGTGTCGAAGAAGGCGTAGATGACGTTGACCACCAGCAGGAAGAACGTGGTCGGCGAGAGCAGCGGGAACACCACGCGCCAGAAGCGCTGCCGTGAGGTGGCGCCGTCCACGGCGGCGGCCTCCAGCACCGAGCGGGGAATCGACTGCAAGCCGGCCAGGAAGAAGATGAAGTTGTAGGCCACCCGGTTCCAGGCGGCGGCCAGGATCACCAGGACCAGGGCGTGGGTGCCGTTGAGGGTGTAGTCCCACGGGATGCCGTGGCGGATCAGCGCGCGGCCCACGATGCCGATGGTCGGGTGGAAGATGAACAGCCACAGGGAGGCGGAGACCGCCGGGGCGATGGCATACGGCCAGATGAGCAGGGTCTTGTAGACCGACGCGCCGCGGATCTCCTTGTCGGCGGTCGTGGCCAGGAGGAGGCCGGTGGCCATGGCCAGGAGCACGACGGCGGCCGAGAAGACGAACGTCACCCGCAGGGTCTGCAGGTAGAACGGGTCGGTCAGCACGGTGACGAAGTTCTCGAGCCCCACGAACGCCGTGCTGAGGCCAAACGGGTCCTGCCGGAGCATTGACTGGACGATGGCCTGCGCGGCGGGCCAGAAGAAGAAGACGACGGTGACGGCCAGCTGCGGCGCCAGCAGGGCGTAGGGCAGCACCTTGTTGGGGAAGATCGTCCGGCGGCGCATCGTCTACGGGTTCATGTTCGCGGCGGGCCGTGCTGGCTCCCGCGCGCTCCGCGCCGCTGGCGCACCACCTGCGGAAGACCGCGGCGGGGCGTCCGCCGGGCGGTCAGCCGCCCGGCCAGCCGCCCGGTCAGCCGCCCGGCCAGCCGCCCGGTCAGCCGCCCGGCGCTGCTCCGCTCCCGACGCCTGCGGGCAGCACGATACCCTGGCGCCCCGGCCGCCTGGACGCGGGCGCCGCTCACCGCCGGATCCCGCGGGCGCGCAGGACCTGGAGCAGGCGGTCCGGGTAGTCGGTGATGATGCCGTCGCCCGGCAGCCGGCCGATGCCCGCGTCCAGCAGGCGTGCCATCTCGGCGGGCGTGTTCACGGTCCAGGGCACCACGGGGATGCCGGCGCGGTGCAACGTCTCCACCACGTCGGCGGTGACCTGGTCGCCCTGCGGGGCCCACAGGTCGGCGCCGACCTCCCGCACCACGGCGACGGGGTCGAAAGTCGGGTCGCGCGCCGCGCGCAGCGCGGCGGTGCGCACCGTGGGCGCCAGGGCCTTCACCCTGCGGATCGAGGGGTAGTGGAACGACTGCACGATCACGCGGTCCAGCAGGCCGGCGGCGCGCACCTGCTCAATCACCTTGGCCTCGAAGTCGGGTGGCGGAGGGGGATACTGGCCGGGTGAGGGGTACTTGGTCTCGATGTTGAGCCGCACGTGGGGCGGGGCCTGGGTGGCCACCAACGCCAGCACCTCGCCCAGGGTCGGGATGCGCTCGCCGGCGAACCGGGGGTGGAAGTGCACGCCTGCGTCCAGGCGTTTGAGCTCTGCGACGGTCATCTCGTGGACGTACCCGCGGCCGGTGGTCGTGCGGGAGACGGTGGCGTCGTGGATCACCACGAGCTCGCCGTCCTTGGAGACGTGCAGGTCGAGCTCGAGGACGTCGGCGCCCAGCGCGATGGCGTTGCGGAAGGCGGCCAGCGTGTTCTCGGGGGCCAGCCCTGCGCCGCCCCGATGGGCGTGCACGTCCACCGTGAGCGTCTGCGCCAGACCGGCGGGGAGCACCGCCGTCGCCAGGGCGGCGAGGCTGGTCAGGACGATGATGGAACGGAGCGCCGGCTGGAACGACCTGCGCCGGGCACGGGCGCGGTGCGGACACCGATCCACCGCTGGCGACTGCCCGCCTCGTGAACGATCACGGCATGGCGTATACGCCATAACCGCATCCGCGCCGGACGACCTGCGAGCGCGGCACGGACCGCCTGTGGGCATGCTGGTCCCGGCCGGTCGGGCGGGGCGGCTGCCCGTGCCCCGCCCGACCGGCACCCCTCGTAGCTCCTACAGCCCTGCGGTGCGCTCGAAGCGGCGCAGGATCTGGTTCCCGCGGCGCACCGCGTTGTCCATCGCCTGTTGCGCCGTCTGCTGTCCCTGGAACGCCCGCTCCATCTCCTCGTAGAGCACCACCCGGATCTCCACGAGGTTGCCCAGCCGCAGGCCGCGCGAGTTCCGCGTGGGTGGTGTGCGGGTGAGCTGCTGAATGGGGATCTCCGCCCAGGGGTTCCGCTGGTAGAAGCCCGTGGCACGCGCCAGCTGAGCGCCGGTGAAGGTGATGGGCACGTAGCCGGTCTCCATGTGCCACTTCGCCGACGCCTCGGGCGAGCTCACGTAGCGGAAGAACTCGGCGACCCCGCGGTACTCCTCGGCGGTCCGCCGCGGCGCGGTCATCACCCAGAAGCTGGCGCCGCCGATGATGGAGTTCTTCGGCGCGCCCTTCACGTCGTCGTAGTAGGGCAGGAACGTGACGCCCCAGTCGAACTTGGCCTCGCGCTGGTAGCGGGCGAACAGGGCCGACGACGCCGTGAGCATCGCGCACTCGCCCGAGGGCCCCAGCGCGTCGCCGGCGGCGTCGCGCCCCCCGTACTTGAAGGTTCCCTCCCGGAGCATGTCCACCAGGAACTGCAGGTGGCGGACGTACAGGGGCAGGTTGAGCGTGAGCTCGGCGTCGGTGCCTTCGAACCCGTTGGCCTTCGTGGCGAACGGCACGTCGTGGATCGCGCCGAAGTTCTCCACCTGCACCCACGTCGGCCACGCCGTGGACAACCCGCAGGGCGCGGCGTTGGCCGCCCGGATGCGCTGGGCCGCCGCCCGGACCTCGTTCCAGGTCTTGGGTGGCGCGTCGGGGTTCAGACCGGCCCGGCGGAAGGCGTCCTTGTTGTACCACAGGACCGGCGTCGAGGTGTTGAACGGCAGCGAGACCATGCGGCCGGCGGCGTCGCTGTAGTAGCTGCGGACCGCCGGCAGGTAGATGCTGGGGTCGAAGGGGATGCCCGCTTCCCGCATCAGCTCGTGCACGGGTTTGATCGCCCCCTTGGCCGCCATCATGGTGGCCGTGCCGACCTCGAACATCTGCACGACGTGGGGCGCGTTGCCCGCCCGGAACGCGGCGATGGCCGCCACCATCGTCTCGGGGTACGATCCCTTGAACGTGGCGTTGACCTGGTAGCGCGTCTGGGAGGCGTTGAAGCCCGCGACGATCGACTCCAGGGCTTCGCCCAGCGGCCCCCGGAGGCCGTGCCAGAACTCGAGCTGGATGCGCGGGGCCTGCGCAACCAGCGTCGGCCCGCTGGTGGGGCTCGCCGCGGTCGGTCCGGTCAGGCTCACCCCTGCGGCCAGCGCCACCACAGCGGCGAGGCCTGCGATCGCTCTGGTCCTCATCGTGTTTTACCCCCTGTCGGCAGGGCGGCACAGGCGCGCGCCCCCTGCCCGGTGTCGGTGGAAGTCCAGCTACAGCATACGATAGCCAGCTGACCGGGGCCTAGCCATCGGGCGGCCACCGGATGTTCGCGGCGGTAGCCCGCGCGGGTGGTGGCCTGCGCGGGCCCTGCCCGGCCGGACGATCTGGCACCCGCTATAGTGGAAGGAGCCATGGCGGTGCGGACGTGGACGTGGCTGCTGTGGGCAGCCGGCGCGCTGGTGCTGGCGGCGGCGCCGTTGCCGCACGTCGACGGTGATGCGGCCCTCTACGGGCGCATCGCGAAGAACGTGCTTCGCTCCGGCGACTGGCTGACGCTGCGATTCACCCAGGACTGGGTCGTCGACAAGCCCCCGCTGACGATCTGGTTCATCGCGGCGTCGCTCCGCGTCGCGGGCCAGAGCGACGCGGCCCTGCGCGGCTGGCAGCTGCTGATGACGCTGGGCCTGGCGGTCGTCACCTACAGGCTGGCCCGCCTGCACGCGAACCGGGAAGAGGCGCTGCTCGCGGCCCTGGTCTTGCTCACCGCCGTGCAGGTGCTCTACCAGAGCCTGACCCCGCAGCAAGACGTGGCGCTGTCGTTCTTCCTGGCGCTCGCGCACCTGGCGTACCTCGCGTACAGGCACGACGGGCGCGTGCGGTCGGCCGCGGCGGCCGGATTGTGGCTGGCGCTGGCGGTGCTCGCCAAAGGCGTGGTGGCCGTGGCGATCTTCGCCATGACAGCCGGCGGCGAATGGCTGCTGGCACGCCGGGCGGGCGAGGTGCGCGGTTGGCCGTGGCGCGCGGCGGCGGTGGGAGCGGTGGTGCTGGTCCTCGTGGGCGCACCGTGGTTCGTCGTCGGCCTCCTCCGTCAGGGCCAGCCGTTCGCCGAGGCGTTCTTCCTCGGTGGGAACCTGGGCCCCGGACGCTTCTTCAGCCCGCGGATCTCTGCGTTGCCCCCGCTCTGGCAGGCGGTGCTGGCCTATGTCCCCGTGCTCCTGGTCGGATTCCTCCCGTGGACCCCGCTGGTGCCCGGGGCCCTGCGCGCGGGATGGCGCGGGGTGCGCGGCGGTCCGCCGTCGGTGCGGCTGTGCGCCATCTGGGCTGCCGGCGTGTTCCTGCTGCTGTCCGTGTCGGCGACCGACAAGGTCTTCCGCTACCTCCACCCTATCTATCCGCCGCTGGCCGTGCTGACGGCGCGCGCGGTGACCTCGACGTGGGACGCACCGCGCGCCCTGCGCGGCGCGGCCTGGGGCGGGGTGCTCGTCGCTGCGCCCGCGCTTGCGCTCACGGCAGCCTGGCTGGCGGGCCGTTTTCCGGACGAGGCCGGCCTGTACCTGCCCATCGTGGCGCCCTTTGCGCTGGCGCTGGCCGGCGCGCTGGTGCTGTTTGCCGTGCTCGCGCTCGCCGGCCGGCCCCGGACGGCCGTCGCGCTCCTCGCCGGTGGCGCGCTGGTGGCCTGGGGGCTTGCAGAGCGCGGCCTTGCGGTCCACTGGCCGCGGCTGTGGCCCTGGCGACAGATCGGCGCGACGATCACGCATCTGATGCAGCCAGGGGATCGGGTCGTCGTCTTTCGCGGCGCCGCGCTGAACTTCCCCGAGTACGTCCTCGATGTCGACGTGGAGCACACCGAGGATGCCGCCACCCTGGGGCGGTGGTGGACGTTGGAGCCTGCTGTTGTGTTCCTCAGAGTCCGGGACCTCGACCAGTTGCCCCCGCAGCCCCGCGTCCACACGGTGCTCACCACGCCTGCTGGCTGGGCGGTGGTCACCAACAGGTCGCCGCGCCGGTGAGGCCGATGACGAGAGCCTGGAGGGGTCAATCTCAAGCTGGTAGAATCAACTTCAATCAAGATCAGTGCTTGCAGCGACGGCAGCGGTGCGCTTTGACTGCTTGGGTGCGGTTGACTGCTGGTAGAGGGCTCCGCAGGTCTGGAGGAGGGGCTCGTTGGTCAGCGCGTCGAGCCCATCGGGCCACCGCTGGGTGGGACGCAAGCGGCGCGCGGGTGAGGGCGGTGCAGCCATGGTCGTGCGCATCGACGAGCAGGAGTACCTGACAGCCGCAGAGGCGTGCGCGGTGTTGGGCGTCAAGCCGCAGACGCTGTACGCCTACGTCAGCCGCGGGATTCTGCGCAGCTACCGACAGGGGATGCGGCGCCGACGCCTCTACCTGCGGCGCGACGTGGAGGCCCTGGTGCGTCTCCGGCCTGCCGGTCGGCGCGGTCGAGGACACGCACTGCGGCTGCCGCTGCCGCCGGCAGAGGAGTGGATCGGCGACCGATGAACGCGCAGGACACGCTCGCGTTGGCCCGGAGCCGTCTCCCAGAGGCGCTGGCCCTGCTCGAGACGCTGGTCAACCTCGACACCGGGTCCTACGCACTGGAGGCGCTGGCGGCTGCCAGCCGGTGGGTGGAGACGCAGCTGCACCTGCTGGGGTTCGCGGTGCGCCGTCTGGAGTTCCCGGACACCGGTCCGGTGCTCGTGGGGACGCGCACCGGCACCGGCCGCGCGCGCGTGCTCTTCCTGGCGCACTACGACACGGTCTTCGGGGCCGACGATGTGCGACGCCGGCCGTTTCGCACCGACGGGGCGCGGGCGTACGGGCCCGGCGTGGCCGACATGAAGGGTGGCGTCGTCACGCTGTGGGAGGCGCTGCGGCTGCTGGCGGCCGCCGGGTGGACCGACTACGCGTCGCTCGTGGTCGTGCACAACGCCGACGAGGAGATCGGGTCGCCCCGCTCGCGGGCCGTGATCGAGGAGGAAGCCCGCCGCGCCCACGTGTGCTTCGTGCTCGAGCCCGGCCGCCCCGACGGGTCGGTGGTGACGGCGCGCAAGGGGGTGGGCCGGTACACCCTCACCGTGCACGGCAGAGCAGCCCACGCGGGGGCGTACCCGGAGGACGGCGCGAGCGCCGTGGTGGCCCTGGCCCACAAGATCGTGGCGCTGCACGGACTGAACGACTACGCCCGGGGGCTCACGGTGAACGCCATCGTCACCGAGGGCGGGACGCGGGCCAACGTCGTCCCGGACATCGCGCGGGCGGAGATCGACGTGCGGGTGCCGGCGCTGACCCAGGTCGCCCCGCTGGAAGCGCGCCTGCGGGAGATCGCTGCCCACGAACACCTGCCGCGCACGCGCGGCGTGCTGGAGGGGGGACTCAACCGGCCGCCGATGGAACCCTCCCCCCGCAGTCACGCGCTGCTGGCGCTGGCGCAGGGCTGCGCTCAGGCGCTGGGGCTGCCGCTCCCCGCCACGAGCACCGGTGGCGGCTCCGACGGGAACTTTGTGGCCGCACTCGGCGTGCCCGTGCTGGATGGCCTGGGCGCGGTCGGCGGCGGGTTCCACAGCGCGGACGAGTACCTCGAGATCGCGTCGCTGCCGCACCGGGCCGCGCTGCTGGCGCTGGTGGTGCCCGAAGCCTGCCGGCGGCCGGAGATCGTCGGGTAGGCGACGCTGCTCAGGCCGACGCCAGCGCGCGCAGCTGCGCGGTGACCGCGCGGGCGCGCGCGGCCAGCACCTCGAGGGGGACGCCGGGGGTGACGAGCTGCGAGCCCATGGCCACCCCTGCGGCACCGGCGCGCAGGTAGGCGGCGACGTCGCCCACACCGATGTTGCCCACGGCCAGGAACCGCACCTGGGGATAGGGCGCCTGCAGGGCGCGCAGGTAGTCGGGGCCCAGCAGCCCGGCCGGGAACAGCTTCTGGATCGCATGGCCCCACCGCAGCGCGACCCCGACCTCGGTGGCCGTGGTCACGCCGGGGATGTAGAGCCGATCCAGCCGGTGGGCGATCTGCGAGACCTCCTCGACCAGGCCTGGGGAGACCAGGAACTGCGCACCGGCATCGATCGCTTCCGTGGCCTGTCCCCCCTCCAGGAGACTCCCGGCGCCAAGGATCACGGCATCGCCGAACGTGTGGTGCAGCGCTCGCAGCGCCGCCGCCCCGCCGGCGGTCTCGAAGGTGATCTCGACGCAGCGGACGCCGGCCTCCAGCAGCGTCTCGACGACGCGTTCGACCTTCGGCGACCGCAGGCGGCGCAGGATGGCGATCAGGCGCGCGTCCAGCACGTGGGCGGCGACCAGGGCGGCGGTGTGAGCGTCTGGCATGGCGATCACCGGTGCGGGCGCTGCCCCTGGCCCGCCAGCAGGTGCAGTACGTCGGCGCGGGTACTCCAGGCGACGTCGCCATAGTACGTCTGCGCCAGCGCGGCCAGCGCGGAGCCATAGCGCAAGCCCGCCCGGAGGT
The DNA here is from genome assembly GCA_031459855.1 of Armatimonadota bacterium. Classification (NCBI taxonomy): domain Bacteria; kingdom Bacillati; phylum Candidatus Sysuimicrobiota; class Candidatus Sysuimicrobiia; order Candidatus Sysuimicrobiales; family Candidatus Humicultoraceae; genus Candidatus Fervidifonticultor; species Candidatus Fervidifonticultor primus. The sequence goes on along the minus strand of JAVKHP010000001.1, from coordinate 911,011 downwards.
CACCTTCGAGGGCACCCCACAGCACGCCTGCCGCAAACGCGTCCCCGCGGCCGATACGGTCCAGCTCCTCGCCCGGGATCGCCGGCTGGTGTACGACGCCAGTATCGCCGGCCGCCAGGTAGGCACCGTCCGGCCCTGCGGTGACGACCACCGCACCGGCCCCCGTGCGGGCCCGCAACGCCTCGGCCTGCCGCCCCGGCGGACCGTCGAGTGCGAAGACCTCGCGGGCGTCGTCGCTGGCGCACAGCAGCAGGTCGGCGCCGGCCAGCAGCGGTTCGAGCACGGCACGGGCGCGGTCCGGCGGCCACAGCGTGCGCCGGTAGTTGACGTCGAACGCCACGCGCACGCCGCCTGCCCGTGCCTCCTGGACGGCCCGCGCGACCGTGGCGGCGCAGGAGGGGCCGAGTGCCGGGGTGATGCCCGTGAGGTGGATCCAGCGCGCGCTGCGCACGTAGGCCCAGTCGACGTCGTCGGGCGCCAGCGCGCTCGCGGCCGACCCCGCGCGGTCGTAGTGGACCACGGCGGCGCGCGGGGGCACGCCGGGCTCGAGGAAGTAGAGGCCGGTGCGTCCATGCGACGTCCAGACGACCGCCGACAGATCCACCCCGTGCCGCCGCAACTCGGCGGCGATGCGGCGGCCCAGCGGCCCCTCGACCAGGCGCGAGACCCATCCGGCCCTGAAGCCCATGCGGGCCAGCGCGACCGCGACGTTGGCCTCGGCGCCCGCGGCGCGGACCTCGAAGACGGCTGCAGCTTCGAGCGTCTCGCCCCGGCGCGGCGACAGACGGAGCATGGCCTCCCCGATGCCCACCACGTCGAGCATGGCGCATCACTACTTGGCCGGCCGCGTACCGCCCCCTGCCTGGGGGCGCCCATCGGGCGAGCACGGCGCCAGACGATCTCATCCTCCGCGCAGGTACCGGTCGAACCAGCCCAGCAGGCGCTCCCACGCCTGGCGTGCCGCGGTAGCGTTGTACCTGGCGCCGGTATCGTTGAAGAAGGCGTGGTCGGCGCCGGGGTAGATGACGATCTCGTGCGTAACGCCGGCGCGCTGCAGCGCCTCGCGCAGGGCGGGGATACCGGCGTTGATGCGGCCGTCGAGCTCGCCGTAGATCGCCAGCACCGCGGCCCGGATCTTCGGCACGTCCTCCAGCGGGGGATTGGGGCCGTAGAAGGGGATGGCCGCGCGCAGGTCGGGGTTGGCGGTGGCCAGCCGCCAGCACATGCCGCCGCCGAAGCAGAAGCCCGTGGCGCCGATGCGGTCGCGGCGCACGTAGGGCAGGCCCTGCAGGTAGCGGATCGCGGCGTTCATGGTCGCCACGTGCTGATCGGGCGGCGTCTGCGCCAGCACCGCGGTGACCTGGGCCAGGTCGCTGAAGCGCTCCGTACCGCCCTGGTACGACGCGAGGTCCACGGCCAGCCCCACGTACCCCACCTTGGCCAGACGCCGGACGACGTCCTTGAAGTGCTCAAGGAGGCCACGGTTCTCGTGGATCACCAGCACGCCGGGGAAGGGGCCGCTGCCGCGGGGTTTGGCCACGTACCCGAGCCCCGTGCCGGTGCCCGCGGGGAAGGTGATCATCCCCACCACCTCGATGGCCGGGTCGTCGGGTGGGACGGTCACGCCCGAGGGCGCAGCGGCGGCTGCGGGCGGTGTCCCCGCGGCCTGGGCGAGCTCGTCCGCGCTGGCTGCGATGCCCAGGCGCTCCAGGATCGGGACGGCCAGTGCAGTGCCGCCGGCCATGACCGTCAGACGGCGCAAGAACTCGCGCCGCGCCAGCCGGCCGGCCCGATAGTCTTCGGCCCACTCTTCCAGCACGTACCGCTCCATGTCGGTCACAGCCATCGCCCCCCCTCCGTGAGGTCACGTTCGCAGGAAGACAACGTGCAGCGGCCGTCCGGCGTATTCCCGAAAATGGGGGCGTGCGCGTTGCCGTTGTGCTACCTCACGTTTCCCAACGGGTTCGACGCCGACGGACGCATCGCGCGGGCCTACGGGTTCGCCCACCAACCGTAGTGGGCCGTGATCGCCCGTGACGGGAGCCTGGTGCGCGCAGCGTTCGGCCCGCGGGACGAGACGAGCTGGTTGGCACGCTGCGCACGCTGGTACGGCCGTAGGAGCCGTCCGCGATTCCTCAACCGTGCGGCGCGGGTGCGGGCGTCTCACGGGCGCGGGTGTGGCGCTGCGCGTGGGCGAGGAGGGCTACGGATCGCAACGGCGTGAGCACCACCGCGACGCCAAAGGGCACGAGGGTTTCGGACGGCTCATCCGGACCTGGCGAGCAATAGCACGTCGTCCGGCGCCACCCGCACGGCCACCGGTGCCCCCTCCGTGAACCCCAGCGCCGCGCGGGGGTTGGCGCTGTGGACGCGCAACACGGCGCCGGTGGGCAGTTCCACCTCGCAGGCCGCCAGCCACCCCAGGTAGGTGCGCAGGCGTAGCGTCCCCGCCAGGGTGTTGTCCGTGCCGGCGGCCGCCGGGGACGCCAGGGTCAGTGCCTCGGGGCGCAGGCAGACCACCACACGCGCGCCCGCCGTCACGCCCGGGTTGCGCGCCGCGGCGGCGCGCAGGCGCCCCAGGCCTTCCAGGTCCACCACCACCGTCTCGCCGCCTGCTTCGCGCACGACCCCGGGCAGGAAGTTGGCCCCGCCCAGGAAGTCCGCGACGAAGGGGTCGGCCGGCCGCTCGTACACGTCCTGGGGCGTGCCGAGCTGGACCAAGCGGCCCTGGGACATCACCGCGATGCGGCTGGAGAGCATGAGGGCCTCTTCCTGGTCGTGGGTGACGTAGATGGTGGTGATGCCGAGCTGCCGTTGCAGCCGGACCAGCTCGGCGCGCATCTGCACCCGCAGCCGCGCGTCCAGGTTCGACAGCGGCTCGTCGAGCAACAGCAGGGCGGGCCGCACCACGACGGCCCGCGCCAGCGCCACGCGCTGTTGCTGGCCCCCCGAGAGCTGGGAGGGCAACCGGGCGCCGGCGCCCGCCAGCCCCACCAGCGCCAGCGCGTCCTCGACCCGTCGGACCACCTCGCGCCGCGGCACGCCCCGCTCGATCAGCCCAAAGGCGACGTTCTCGAAGACCGTCATGTGGGGCCACAGCGCGTAGTGCTGGAAGACCATGCCGATGTTGCGCCGCCAGGGCGGTGTGCGCGTCACCGGTCGGCCGTCGAAGAGGATCTCGCCAGCGTCGGGGTCCACAAGCCCGGCGATCATGCGCAGGGTCGTGGTCTTTCCACAGCCGCTGGGGCCCAACAAGGTGAAGAACTCACCGCGACGCACGTGCAGCGAGAGGTTCACCACCGCCGCGTGGTCGCGGAAGCGCTTGGACAGCCCGCGGAGCTCGACCTCGACCGCAGTCATCCCAGGGTGAACGCCGTCCGCCCGCGGCCGCTCAGGCGGTTGGCTAGATAGGTTCCGGCCGTGACCAGGCCCATGGCCACGACGCCCAGCGCTGCCGCCGCGCCCCGCCCGAGCGGGCTCTGGGAATAGACGTAGATGCCGTAGGAGAGCGGGCTCTGCTCGATGCGCGTCACCAGGATGACCGTGGCGCTGAACTCCACGGCGGCGGTGACGAAGACCAGCAGGGCGCCGGCGACCACGCCACCGGCGATCAGGGGCAACACCACGCGGCGGAAGGCGCGCACGCGCGGCGCGCCCGCCACGGCCGCGGCCTCTTCCAGCGAGGGGTGCACCTGGTGGAGCGCGGCGTGGCTGGCCCGCAGGGCGTAGGGCAGCCGGCGGACCATGAACGCCAGCGGGAAGACGAGCCAGGTGGCCGTCAGCGGCACGTCCAGGCCCGGCAACGGGCGGCCGTAGAAGACCCGCAGAAACCCGATGCCGATGACCACGCCGGGCAGGGCGATGGGCATCATGGCCACGGCGTCGAGCAGCCCGCGGCCCGGCGCGCGGCCGCGCTGGAGCAGGTACGCGGTCGCCGTGGCGACCAGCGCCGCCAGCACCGCGGCGGCGACGCTGTACCCCACCGTGTTCCAGACGAACTGTGGCGCGCGCACGAAGATCTCCCGGTAGTGGCCCAGCGTGTACGCGCTGGGCAGGTAGCTCAGACTCCACACCCTGCTGAACGACAGGATGACGACCGCCAGGTGGGGGAGCAGCGCCAGTCCCAGCACGCCCGCGCACAGGCTGCCGGTCGCCGCCAGCCGCCAGCCGCGCAGCGCGCGCCGGTGCTCCGCCGGGGCACCCGTCTGCACCGTGGCGTACTCTCGCCGGGCCACCAGCCGGTTGGCCGCCAGCACGCAGGCGATCGACAGCACGACCATGACGACGCAGATCGCGTAGCCGTCGGGATCGTCACGGCCCACGGTGGTGATGCGCAGGTAGGCCTGGGGGCCCAGCATGTTCTTCACGTTGAGGATCAGCGGCGTGCCGATGTCGTCCACGGCGCGCACGAACGCCAGCAGCGCCCCGGCGGCGTAGGCCGGCAGCACCAGCGGGAAGACCACGCGCCGCAGCAGGCGCCAGCCCCAGGCGCCCATCATCTGTCCCATCTCTTCCAGCGACGGGTCCAGGCGCGCGAGCGCCGTGCTGACGGTGATGAAGATGAACGGGAAGAAGTGCAGGGCCTGGGCCAGGATCACGCCGCGCAGTCCCTCCATGAGGTTGGCGCGCACCCCGACGACGTCCTGGAGGAGCAACGTCACGGTCCCGGCGCGTCCAAACACCTGCAGCAGCGCCATGGCGCCGACGAAGGGCGGCAGCACCAGCGGCAGGGTGGCCAGCGTGGTCACCAGGACGCGGCCGGGGAAGTCGAAGCGCGCCACCACGAAGGCCAGCGGCAGGGCCAGCGCGCTGCCTGCCACCACCGTCCACGCGCCCGCGATCAGGCTGTTGGCCAGCGACTCGCGGTAGAGCGGGTTCTGGACGAACCGCGCCACGTGCGCCAGGGTGGGACGCCCGTTGGCGTCGGTAAGGGCGACCGCGAGCACGGTGGCGATGGGCAGCACGACGAGCACGCTCAGGAGCCCCAGCAGCAGGAGCATCAGCAGCAGGTGCCCGGGATCGACGCGCGCGCGCCAGACCGCGGGCAGCCGCGGCCGTGGGACCGCGGGTAGGGTCTCGATCGTCATCGTCCGTCTACCGACGGCCCGCCCCACGCGGGTGGCCCGTCGGATCCTGCGGGCAGCGCCTGGGCGGTCATGGTCCCCGCGCAGGCGCGCGGTGCGGAACCCCGCGGGTGCCGGACGTTCCCCACGGAGGGCGCCGCGCCCGCACCACCGCCCTGAGCGCCCGGGGCCGTTACCGCCGCCGGAGGGCCTCCTCGGCCTGCGCGGCCAGCTGCGCCGCCCGCTGGTAGCTGGCGCGTGCGATCTCGCCCCACTCGCGTTCCTTCGCGGCCCGGTAGGCCGCGTCGCGTTCCATGCCGCCGCTCACCTCCGCGGCCATGCGCTCGCTCACGTGGACGTAGCGCGCCGAGGCCACGGCCTGCCGCAGCAGCCGTTCGGCGTCGGTCACGTCGCGCCCCGCCTGCCGGGCGGCGTCGATCGCCTGCTGGGCGCGGTAGATGGCGCCCCACGCCTGCTTGAGCTCCGCGTGGCGGAACGTGATGATCTGGTCGAACATGCGGTTGGTCACCTGGTAGCGTCCGGCCGACAGGTCGGCGTTGAACTGCACGCCGGCCTTCATCTTGAAGGGGTTGGGCATGCCCTTGGGCGCTTCGGCGTAGAGGGTGGCGCGTACGGGCAGGCGGCCGATCTCGGGCCGGAACAGCAGGCGCTGGCCGTCGTCGCTCAACAGATAGTTCACGAACCGCCGGGCCCCCTCGGGGTTCGGGCCGCCCCGGACGATGCCGACGTTGGCGGGCACGATGGACGTGAGGGTGGGGTAGACGAAGTCGATGGGCTGGCCCGAGGCGATGGCCGACAGCGCGAAGAAGTCGATGACGATCCCCAGCCCGTAGTGGCCGGCGATGACGGCCTCGGGCACACCGAACGAGCGCTCGGTGATGGCGCCCATGTTGCCGCCCATCTGGATCAGCAACTCCCATCCTTTCTGCCAGCCGTAGCCCTGCAGGATCGTCTCGACGGTGAGGTGCGTGGTGCCGCTGCGGCTGGGCGCGGAGATGACCAGGTGGCCGTAGTAGACGGGCTTGACGAGATCGTCCCACTCCCGCGGGGCCGGCAGCCGGTGGCGCTCCAGGTAGGTCCGATTCCACATGATGCCGTACCCGCTGACCGCAAAGCCGTGGAAGAACCCATCGCTGTCGCTGATGGGGAACCCGGCCACCTTCTCGGGAATGCCGCGGCGCAGGTCGGCGGGGGGCGTGTAGCGCTCGAGGAAGTTGTTGGCCTTTAGGTAGATGAACGCGTCGACGGCGCTGGCCCAGAAGACGTCGACGTCGGGGCGGGCGCCGCGCTCACGCACGTGGGTGATGGCCGCCGAGGTGGGTTTGGGGACGACCACCATCGTCCAGCCGGGGTTGGCGCGTTCGAACGCGGCCTTGTAGGCGTCGAACAGCTCTTTGGGAAACGACGTCAGGACCACGACCTGCTGGCCCTGCGCGCGCAGTGGCGTGGGTGCCAGCACCACCGCCACCGCCAGCACGACCGCTGCAAAGCGCGCGGTACGAAGGACCGGGCGGAGTTGCGTGCGCATGTCGCTCACCTCGCTCGTAGGGTAGGGAAGAACTACCCCATGGCCGGGGTGCTATCCTTGCGTGCGTGCCGATGGCGGCGGGGGGAGGGACGGCTGCAGCCGGCGCAGCACCGCGCCCGGTGGCCCGGCATCCAGCGGTGCCCCATCGCGAAACGCGATGGCCAGGTCGGCGGTGGGCGCCACGCGAGCGCCCGGCAGCAGGACGCCCACCAGGTTGAGCGGGTCGGCCGCGGCGACCACGGCCACCTCGCCGGCTGCCGGCGTCCGCCGCACGACGCGCAGCGCCTCGACCGCTTCGGGCAGCGCGAACTGCTCGCCGACGAACCCGGCGACGAACCGCCCGCCACGGACGAGCCCTTGAGCCTCCCAGCGCCGGTAGACCTCCAGGAGGACACGCCAGGGCGGCGCGGCGTGCTCACGGGTCAGCACTTCCCGCAGCACGATGCCCCAGCGCCGGAGTAGCTGACGCGCCCAGGCTTCGGCGCGCTCTCCTGCGGGCGTGCGCTCGTCGCCGGCAGGCCACAGCGCCCAGCGGCCGGTGGGCAAGGAGCGGGCGTGCATCCGCAGGCTCCACCCGGTCCACGAGCGGTCTGCTGCAGGTCCGGCGAGCGACCCCTCGGGATGCCCGCCCGCCCGGCTCCAGCCCGATCCGCTGCCCGCGGCATACGTCGGGCGGCGCCGATGGGGCGACGGTCCCCGCAGCAGACGGCGCAAGCCTGCCATGCCGTCGCCGCTCACCCACCCGCGCCTCACGAGCTCCCACAGGGCGTCCTCGACCTCGGTCGGCGAGCGCCGGACCGCCCGGACGATCTCGGGGAAGAACGACGCGCCGTGCGCCGCAAGGTGGGCCACCACCTCCCGCGCCGCCGGCGACAGCTTGACCTGCGTGCGGGCGCTCCTGTGCGGGTCCAGCAGCGCCGGCAGGTCGTCGCGCAGCACGAACGACAGCGGCGCCGTACGCAGGGGTCGGGGCGGCCGACCACGGCGCGGCGCGGCGTGCGCGTCCGCAGGCGGGCTCTCCGCGCCTCCGGACAGCCGTCCCCACGTCACGGTGCCGGCCAGGCAGAGCGCGTCGAGGTCGGCCGGGTCGTAGGCGCGCACGCGCAACGGCAGCACCGTGGCCTCCCACGCTGGCGCGGGCAGCTCCAGGCCCTGCAGCTGCCCGATCACCGCCAGCAGCCCGTCCCGGCCGTGCAGCTGGGTGCCCGGGTGCGCGTGCTGCCACCGGAAGAGGAACCGCATGAACTCCGCGGCGGGTACCGGGTCGATCTCGGCGCGCAGCCGGCCCAGCGTGAGCCGGTGGATGCGCGCCAGCAGCCGGCGCTCGCACCACTCGAGCTCCTCCACGTCGGAGGTGAACCGACCGCGCAGCGCCACCCCCTGGGCCTCCAGCCCCAGGAGGGCCTGCTCGACGCCGCGGACGGGCAGGCCGAGTCTGTCGGCCAGCGCCGCCGCCGTTGTGGGGCCGATCACCTGCAGCCACCCGTGCACGAGCGCCATCAGGGCCGCCTCGGGGCTGTCGGGCGCCGGCGCGCCGCAAGCCGCCCCGCTGACCTCGGGGGCGCACGTCGCGTCGGGATACACCGTGCGGACCAGCGCCAGGCGTTCCGTGGCCACCCAGGCGCGGTGTGCGCGGCCGCGCGCGTCGTCCCAGGTGACGAGGGTGGCGCGACCGGCTGCGGCCAGCGCCTGCGCGAACGGCGTCCACGCGGGCGCGTCGTCGACCGGGAGCAGCCCCACCGTGAGCAAGAGGTCGTGCAGTTCCTCCGGGTCGCGCACCGGAGGCCAGGCCTCGGCGCGAACCCGGGCGATGGCCGCATCGTCCAGCGCGCCCACGCCAGCCGCCAGTTCGGGGGCGAGGCGACGTACGCGCACGGCGCGGGCCCGTCGTTCTTCCAGCGGCGCGTCGTCGAGGAACGCGTAGGGGTTCGCGTGGAGGATCTCGTGGGAGGCCGGGGAGGGAGCCGGCGTCTCCACCGCCACGGTGCGAATCTCCCCCCGCTCGAGGGCGCCGATGACCGCCCGCAGGCCCTGGAGGTCCATGGCCTCGTAGAGCCCGTTGCGGATCGTCTCGGTGACGAGCGGGTGGTCCGGCGGGGTGATCGGACCGGCGTGGTTGTCCTGGCACGCCACCTGCGCGGGGAAGACCGCGGCCAGGAGGTCTTCGGCGCGCATGCGCTGGATGGGCATCGGCACGCGCCGGCCGCCCCGGTACCGGAGGACCGCCAGTGCCCGGGTCGCGTTCTGCCGCCAGCGGGTGGTGAACAACGGCGAGGCCAGCAGCGCCTGCACCAGGTCGGCTTCCACCGTGGCGGTGCGCACGAAGGCAAAGACGCTCTCCAGCGGGAACGCGTGCTGCTCGCCCAGCGACAGCACGATCCCATCGTCGGTGGCGGCCGCCTGCAGCTCGAAGTCGAAGGTCAGGCAGAAGCGCTTGCGCAGCGCCAGCCCCCACGCCCGGGTGATCCGGCTGCCGAAGGGCGCGTGGAGGACCAGCTGCATGCCGCCCGCTTCGTCGAAGAACCGCTCGGCCACCACGGTGCGCTGGCTGGGCATCACGCCCAGGACGGCGATGGTGTCCGCCGCGTACGCCACGAGCTGCTCGGCGCCCCACCGGTCGACGCCGGTCTCCTCCACCAGCCAGGCGATGGTGGCCTCCCGGTCGGCGAGCCCGGCCGCCAGACGTTCGCGCAGCGCCGACACCGCGGCGGACAGCTCGGGCGTCCGGCCTGGCGCCTCGCCCAGCCAGAACGGGATGGACGGGGGCGCCCCGTGCGCGTTGGTCACCCGCACCGTGCCCGCCTCGACGCGTCGGATCTGCCACGACTGGTTGCCCAGCAGGAAGATGTCCCCGGCCTGGCTCTCCACGGCGAAGTCCTCGTTGACCTTGCCGACCGTGACGCCGGTGGGATCTTCGACCACGTCGTAGTCCGCGGTCTCGGGAATGGCGCCGCCCGAGGTGATGGCCGCTAGGCGCGCGCCGCGCCGGGGGCGCAGCATGCCGTGGACGCGGTCGCGGTGGAGGTACGCGCCGGTCCGGCCCTGGCGCGCTGCGATGCCGTCGGCGAGCATCGCGACGACCTGCTCGAACGCCGCGCGGGACAGCCCCCGGTAGGGGTAGGCCCGGCGGACCATGGTCCACAGGGCCTCCTCGGAGATCTCCTGCGCGGCCACCGTGGCCACGATCTGCTGCGCCAGCACGTCCAGCGGCGCGTCGGGGAGCACCGTGCGGTCGAGCTGGCCCGCGCGCACGGCGTACACCGCCGCCGCGCTCTGCAGCAGATCGTCGCGGGTGAGGGGGAAGAGGACGCCGCGGGGCACGGCGTCGATGCCGTGGCCCGACCGGCCCACGCGCTGCACCAGCTGGGCCAGCGAGCGGGGGGCGCCCAGGTGGCAGACCAGGTCCACCTCCCCGATGTCGATGCCCAGCTCCAGCGACGCGGTGGCGACCACCACGGGCACCTGGCCGGTCTTCAGCCGCTGCTCGGCGTCCAGCCGCACGTGGCGCGCCAGGCTTCCGTGGTGGGTGGCGACGCGGCCGGGGCCGAGGCGCTGGGTGAGCTGGTGTGCCACCCGTTCGGCGAGCCTGCGGGTGTGGACGAACACCAGCGTCGTGCGATGCGCCGTGGCCAGCGCGGCCACCCGGTCGTAGACCTCGGCCCAGTGGTCGTGGGTGGCGATCGCCCCCAGGGGCTGCTGGGGGACCTCGATCGAGAGCTGCCAGGCGCGCTGGTGGCCCATGTCGACGACGGCGCAGTCGGGAGTGCCGTCGGGGTGCAGCCGCGCGGTGCCCACGAGCCACCGCGCGATCTCCTCGATCGGCCGCTGCGTGGCCGACAGGCCGATGCGCTGCAGACGCGTGCCCGCCAGCAGATCCAGGCGCTCCAGCGACAGCGCCAGGTGGGCGCCGCGCTTGTCGCCGGCGACGGCGTGGAGCTCGTCGACGATGACCACGCGGGCGGTCTGTAACCACTGCCGGCTCCGCTCGGCGGTGAGCAGGATGTAGAGAGACTCGGGGGTCGTGATCAGGATGTGCGGGGGCCGGCGGCCCATCCGCGCCCGCTGGTGCCCTGGTGTGTCGCCGGTCCGCACCGCCACGCGGAGCTCGGGCAGGGCCAGGCCGTCGTGTGCAGCCAGGGCGCGGATGCCCGCCAGCGGGTCGTGCAGGTTGCGCTCGATGTCGTTGCTGAGGGCCCGCAGCGGCGAGACGTAGACCACGGCGGTCTCGTCGCGCAGCGCGCCGCGCGTCGCGGCCTCGACCAGGCCGTTGATCGCCCACAGGAACGCCGCCAGCGTCTTGCCCGATCCGGTGGGCGCGGCGATCAGCACGTCGCGCCCCCGGGCGATCTCCGCCCAGCCTGCGGCCTGCGGGGGCGTGGGCGCGGCGAATCGCCCGGCGAACCAGCGGGCGACCAGGGGATGGAAGACTGCGCTCACAGAGTCTATAGTAACTGGTCTCGCTTTCTGAGCCTACTGGATCGCAGCATACGCGCGCGCCCGTGACGGTTGTGCCCGGCCCGCCGCTTTGGGCCCACTGCGTCGCGTTGCGCGAGGCCAGCGCTGCTGTGGCATCTCGTACTGTGGGACGCTGCAGGGTCGACGGATGTGACGAACGAAGGAACAGTGCACGTGGTCTTGAGCCCGGTGTCAGGGAGCGTGTCTGTATGAACGACATTGTTGACAGCGCCGCAGCGCGCGTCGCCTGCTGGCGTGTGGCGCAAGGCAAGGAGCCGGCTGACCTCATCATCAGCGGTGCGCGGTTGGTGGACGTACACACCGGTGAAATCTACCCTGCCGATGTCGCCATCAAGGGGCCACGGATCGCTGCGACCGGCGATGTCAGCTACACGATGGGCCCTCGGACTCACGTGTACGATGCGACCGGCAAGTTCCTGACCCCCGCGTTCATCGAGGGGCACATCCACGCCACAGGTTGTCAGGTGTCCCTTACCGAGCTGGCAAAGGTCCTCGTGGCGCACGGCACCACTGTGATCTGCACTGATCTGTACGAAGCCGCCGTCGTTGGCGGCCTGGAGGCCATGCGGTTCTGTCTCGACGAACTCAATCAGACGCCGCTGCGAACGCTCTTGACGGTGGGCTATCAGATGTACTTGCAAAACGAGAAGTTCGGCCACACGGGGAAGATTTCCGGAGACGACATGCTGGCCTGCTACGACTGGCCGGAGACTGTGGGGATCAGCGAGTGGATCTACGACATGGTTGATCGCAACGATCCCTATGTACAGCTGCTCTTCCAGCGAATGCTTCGTGAGCGCCGACTTCTGGTGGGGCACGCTCACTCCTACCCGCTGCCGGCGGTCCAGGCCTATGCGTGCGTCAACGGGTACTCTGACCACGAGGCGGTAAGCGCCGATGATGCGCTGGAGAAGCTCCGGCGAGGATACAAGGTGATGATCAAGCAGAACGGCGCGGTCGACTTCATGGAACCGATTCTGCGGCTGGTGGTCGAGCGCCGCGTGAACAGTCGCTACATCTCATTCTCCACGGACCACGACACGCCGGACCATCTCTACCGACGGGGACATCTGGACGAGCAGATTCGGATCGCCATCCGGCTAGGAGTGGATCCCGTGACGGCGATCCAGATGGCGAGCTTGAATAACGCCGAGTACTTTCGCGTGCACGACGACTACGGCAGCATTGCGCCCGGCAAGATGGCCGACGTGTGCGTCGTTGACGCTTTGGACGAAACCTTCCCAGTGGCCGCAGTGTTCGCGCGCGGAACCTTGGTCGCGGAACGTTACCGTTACACGGCGCCGCTGGAGGCACCGGCATACCCTGCGGGCTGGCAGGCGACCATGAAGGTTGGGAAGACCGTGGCGCTCGACGACGTACGCATCGGAGCACCCTCCGGCCTTCAGCAGGTGCGGGTCCGCGTCATCGGGTGCCCGCATCCCCTCTTCCGAACCGAGACACGAAGCGCGGTGCTGCCCGTACGTGATGGCGCGGTGCAGCCCGATTTGGCGCATGACATTCTGAAGGTGGTCGTGTTCGACCGCCACCACGGGTCAGGCCGGGTTGGAAAGGGTTTCGTTCAGGGCGTGGGGTTGCGCGCCGGAGCCGTGGGGGCGTCGTGGACCCCGGGCGTGGAGGATCTGACGGTCATCGGCACCAACGACGAGGACATCGTGACCGCGGCAAACGCCATTGTGGCGGCTGGCGGCGGATTCGCTGCGGCGCGGGGAGGACGGATTATTGGCCAGGTGGAGATGCCGTTATTGGGTGTTATGGCCGCAGAACCGTTGGAGGTCGTGGTCGAGAAGTTCGAGCGGTTGAACGCAGCCATAGCGGTGGAACTGCAGGCGCCCCGTGAAGTGTGGCGGCCTGTGGCGTTCATCTCCATGCCCCGAGCCATTCCGTCCCTGAAGATTTGTTGTGCCGGGCTCGTGGAGGTCGCGCCGGGACGGGCGGAGGGGGTAGGGTTGTTCTTGCCGTGACGCGCTACCTGGTCGGGCGTGCCCTGCAGTTCCTCCCCACTCTGCTGGTGGTGGCCGCGCTGGCCTTTTACCTGATTCGGAGCGTTGCTGACCCGCTGGCCATGTACGTCCAGGATCCCGGCATGCGTCCGGAAGACGTGGCGCGACTACGGGCGCACCACGGCCTGGATCGGCCCCTGCCGATGCAGTTCCTCTACTGGCTCCGCGACATGGCTACGGGCGACTGGGGGACGTCGCTGTACGTGCAACAGCCGGTGTTCAGCCTCATCCTGGAGCGGCTGCCCAATACGCTGCTGCTCATGGGGTCGGCGTTCGCGCTCAGCCTGACGGTAGCGGTGCCGCTGGGCATCTACTCGGCAGTGCGGCGCTATTCATGGGCGGACTATCTACTCACCGGTGCAGCGTTTGCCGCCTATGCCACCCCCTCGTTTTGGTTGGGCATACTGCTGATTCTGTTCTTCAACGTGCAGTTTTCCGCCTGGGGGTTGCCCGCGCTCCCCGCGGGCGGCATGTACGACCTGGCGGCGGGAAGATCGTTTCTGTCGATGGTGCGCCACTTGATTCTTCCCACACTCGTCCTCAGCGTCCTTCCTGTGACGACCTACACCCGATACCTGCGATCGGCGATGATCGAGATACTTGAGATGGACTACATCAGAACGGCGCGCGCCAAGGGACTGTCACCACGCACCGTGCACGTGCGCCATGCGTTTCGTAACGCGTGTGCGCCTCTTGTGGCATTGATCTCCCTGGACATCCCTCGGCTGTTTTCCGGGGCGCTCGTCACGGAGCAGGTTTTTGCCTGGCCGGGCATGGGGCGCTTGTTCGTCGACCATGCTTTTCGTGGCGACTACCCTGTGCTCATGGGGCTTGTCGTTTGTGTGGCGGGGCTTGTGGCACTGGCCAGCCTGATCGCCGACCTCCTTTATGCCTTCCTGGACCCAACGATCCGCTATGACGTGCGCGGGTGAGCGCAGGCTGGTGCAAGCAGTGGTGGCACGACGAGTATCACCGCCAATGTCGCCTTTGTGGGCAGCCGGGCGTCGCTTCGCACGACACCGGCTGGCGGTGGTGGGGTTTGGCATTCTGCTGGCCGTCGTTGGTATGGCAACGGTGGGGCCCACGCTCGTGCCTCGCGACCTCGCGTATCGACCGGAGCCCGGCCGGATGTTCATGCCACCTGGGGCTGCGCACCCGCTGGGTACCGACGAGGTGGGGCGCGATGTGCTGGCTCGCCTAGTGGTTGGTGCGCGTGTGTCGCTCACCGTGGGTGTGCTCGCCATGGTGGTGGCCATTACGGTCGGTACGACGTTCGGCGCGGCCGCGGGTTTCTACAGGGGATGGGTGGACGCGGTGTTGATGCGAGCCAGCGAGGTGTTGCTGAGCCTGCCGCGTCTGTTCCTCCTCATCGTCCTTGCCGCATTCTTCGGTCCCAGCGTGCCCACCCTGGTGCTCGTGATCGGTGGGCTGTCCTGGATGGAATCGTTTCGGGTTATCCGTGCGAGCGTGCTTGCCTTGCGCGAGCGGGAGTTCGTCCAGGCCGCACGCGCGTTGGGGGCCACCGACGCCTTCCTCATCCGTCGGCACATCCTGCCGAATACGATGGCCGCCGTCGTGGTGGGCGCGACGCTGGGTGTCGGGAACGCACTGCTGACCGAGGCGACGGTCAGCTACCTGGGTCTCGGTGTACAACCACCGGACCCGTCGTGGGGTAACATGCTCTATGCTGCGCAGAAGTACCTGCTGCAAGCGCCGCATGTGGCGATCCCCCCGGGGCTGTTGATCTTCGTCACCGTCCTGGGTACCAACTTCGTCGGCGATGGCCTGCGGGACGCCCTGGATCCGCGGGTGACGAGAACCGGCGCATGAGTTCGGTCCGACGGCATGCAGCACACGGGGGGCAATGGCCAGGTGGCGTGGTGTATAACGGTGTGGCTTTCCGTGTGTGGAGTGTTGTTCCATGGAAGCCAGCCAACGTCTTCGGTAAGGAGGAACACGCGGATGCGTAGTCGGCGGTCGTCCGCCCTGGGTGGGCTTGTGCTCGGACTGTGCGCAGTGGTCGTGGTCCTGATGCCCTTGCGCGGTAACTCCGCGCCCACCGAGCTCCCGCGCCGTGGCGGTACGCTGGTGGTCGGCATCTGGCAGGAGCCCGTCACGCTCTTATGGCCGCAGCACGCCACCCCGTACGCGATGTCGATGATGGTGATGACGACCATCAACGATCCGCTGATCGCCGTGGACGATCAGAATCGCTTCGTCCCGCGGCTGCTGCGGGAAGTGCCGACGCGGGACAACGGCGGCATTGCCCTGGATGGAATGACGTACACGCTGAAGCTACGTCCCGGCCTGCGCTGGCATGACGGGCAGCCGGTGACGCTGCGGGACTTCGCATTCACCTGGCGGTGGATCACCGATCCGGGAAGTGGCGCTGTCTACCGTCGCGGCTGGGACAGCATCACTAGCGTCGACGTGGCCGCCGACGGGCTAACGGCCACTGTGCGTCTCAAGAACCTGTACGTGCCGTTCCTCGAAAACGTACTTGCGCATGGTTTCTTGCTCCCCGAGCACGTGCTGACGCGCACTGCGCCGCGGGAGTTTGCACGTCGGCCGGTCGGCACCGGGCCCTTCCGGTTCGTCGAGTGGCTTTCTGGTTCCCACATTACGGTCGAGCGCAATCCAGCGTACTGGCAGCAGGGGAAGCCGTACTTGGACCGCATCGTGTTCAAGGTCGTGCCGGATCGTGCTGTGATGCTGGCGCAGGCCCAGACGGCGGAGGTACAGATAGGTATCAACTTCTCCGAGGCGCAGTTGGGTGATTTGGAGCGGCTGCGCGATGTGCGCCTCGTCAACGTCTTCCCAGCGACACTGGAACGGTGGCTGTTCAATCTGAACGACCCACGGGATCTCAGCCAACCGCATCCAATCTTTGCAGACGTGAGGGCGCGGCAGGCAGTGGTCTTTGCCACCGACCGCGTCACGATGATCAAGACGATTCTGCGGGGGGCAACCACCGAGGCCGTCAACATGCTGCAAAACACGCCGTGGTTTGCTAAGGACCTCAAGCCGTACCCGGTGGATCCCGCACGGGCTCGGGAGCTGCTGGACCGTGCGGGGTGGCGGTTGGGACCTGATGGTATTCGGGTCAAGGAGGGGGTGCGGTTCAGCTTCGTCCATTCAACCACCGCCGGCGATCCGACGCGTGAGGCGATGCAGGTTGTCATGCAGCAGAACCTCCGCGAGGTTGGCATCGAGATGCGTATCCAGAACTACCCGCCGCCGCGATTTTTCGGATCATGGGCGACCGGTGCCGTGCTCTATCGTCGCCAGTGGGACATGGCCGGGCATGCGAACGGGCTGACGGGGCTCGATCCCGACCTGTACACCTGGTGGCACTCGAGCCAGATACCTTCAGAGCGCCGGCCAACAGGGTTTAATTTCACTGGCTTCTGGACTCCCTCGTTGGACCGGGTGCTGGAGGAACTCAACGAGACGCCCGATCCAAAACGGCGACGTGCGCTGCTGGATCGCGCACAACGCATGGTCTACAACAGCTACGCCCTGATGCCGATGTTTAACCGCATCCTCATCAACTCGGTCCACCATCGGGTGCGCGGACTGCGGCCCAGCAACCCGCAGGCGTTCGTGGGGCTGTTCTGGAACAGTGAGGAGTGGTGGATGACGCGCTAGCGGTTCTGAGCCCGCGCGGGGCTACGCTCCCAGCTCCCGCGCCCGCTCCGTCGCCCGCCGGACCGCCTCGATCACCGCCGGCTTGAACCCGCGTGCCTCCAGCACCGCCAGCGCGGCGCGGGTGGTTCCGCCGGGGGAGGTGACGCGGTGGCGCAGGTCGGCCGGATCGGCGCCCGTGTCGCGCACGAGCCGGGCGGCACCCAGCACGGTCTGCAGGGCCAGGGCGCGGGCGGGCTCGGGCGGGATGCCCACGGCGACGGCTGCCTCGATGAGCGCCTCGAGGAGCAGGTAGACGTAGGCGGGGCCGCTGCCCGAGACGGCCGTCACGGCGTTCATCCACTCCTCGCTGACCTCGACCGTCTCGCCCACGAGGTCGAAGAGCGCCCGGGCCTGCGCCCGGTGTTCGTCGCGGACGTGCCGGCCGCAGGCGATCGCGGTGGCGCCCGCGCGGACCGCCATGGGCAGGTTGGGCATGGCTCGGATGACGGGTGCGCCGTCGACGTAGCGCTCGACCGCCGCGGTCGGGACGCCGGCGAGCACGGTGATCAGCATGTGACCAGTGGTCACGGCCGGTGCCAGGTCCCGCATGGCCTCGTGGAGATCCTGGGGCTTCATGGCCAGGATCAGGACCGAGGCGGCACGGCAGAGCGCGGCCTTGTCCCGCACGGGCACGACGCTCCACTGGCGCTGCAGGGCCTCGAGGCGATCCAGCCGGCTGCGCGTGGTGACCAGGAGCCGGTCGCCCGCCACGCCGGCCATGCGGAGCCCCCGGATCAGGGCTTCCGTGAAGTTGCCGGCGCCCACGAACCCGATCGTCGCGTTCATCACCCTCACCGTCCTGCCGAAAACAACATGCGCCCCTCCGCCAAGGGCGGAGGGGCGTCCGCGGTACCACCTCGGTTCGCGGGCGGCTGCGGCTTGACAGCACGCCCGCGCACTCGGCGTGCGATCTCGGGCACGACCCGGCGGCCTTTGCGCGAGAACGATCTCGGCCGCAGCTCTGGAGGTGGGTTCGCCGGCGGCACCGACGCCGGGCTCACACCGTCCCCGGCTCGCTTCCGCCGCGCCCGCCGCTACTGGCCTCCGTCATCGCCAGTACCCGGTGCATGGAAGCGTAGCACGCGCGCGCAGCGGGATCAAGCAGCGGGCGCTGTTGCGCGGGTCGTCCCCGTGTCTGCGCTCAGGCCGCCGTGGCGTGCGTGTAGTAGCAGACGCCGTCTCGGCGCTCGACGACCAGGCGGCCCTCCGCGTCGAGCAGATCAAGGTGGCCCGTCACCTCGGAGATGGCCAGGTAGAGCTGGCGGGGGTCCAGGGTGGGGAACCACGTGGCGATCAAGTCACGCACGGTCCACCGCCGCCCGGTCAGGAGCGCGGCCAGGGCGTCCTTGCGCGCCTGGTGGTGGCGGATGAGCTCCAGGGCGCGGGCCGCCGGTGCCTGGAGCGGTGAGCCATGGCCCGGGTACGCCACTGCGGGGCGCAGGGCGGCCACGCGGCGCAGCGACCGCAGGTAGGCCGGCAGCGTGCGCAGCCGCTGGCCGGTGGCGTCGAACTCGACGACCGGGTTCGGGCTGACCTCCTCCAGCAGGAGGTCACCGGCGATCAGGCTGTGTCCGTCCCACAGGCAGATGTGGCCCTGCGCGTGGCCTGGCGTGTGCAGCACCTCGAGGGTGCCATCGCCCAGCGGCAGCCGGTCCCCGTCGTCCACCAGGTCTGTGGGCGTCACGCGATCGAGGTGGTGGCGGTAACTGCGCATGACCTCGAGCCACCGGTCGGCTACATCGGCCTCGAACCCGGCTTCCCTGATGAAGACGCGGGCGGGCTCGACGAACGCGCGGTCGGCGGTCAGCTTGGGGACCTCGGCGGGGTGGGCGTAGATGCGGGCGTTGCTCGCGGCGGCCACCGTGGCGGCCAGCCCGAAGTGGTCCAGGTGGCCGTGGGTCAGGATCAGGCGCTCGATCGCCTCAAGGCCCATCCCCGCGGCGGCCAGGCCCTGGCGCAGCGCATCCAGCGCCTCGGGGGTCTTGGGTCCGCAGTCGACCAGGGTGACCGGCGGCCCGGGCAGCAGGTAGGCGTTTACAGCCCCGACAGGAAACGGGGTGGGCAGGGGGATCGGCGTGATGCGCACGACGCTGCGGCATTTCGGCAGGGGGGCTGTCGTTCCCCTGCGGTCCACGGGCGCGGGGGCGTGGGCGTGTCGATGTCGCCGGCAGCACCGGGTCTGCGAGCCGCAGGGGCACGCGGCGGCCCCGGCGTGGGCGCATCCCCGGGGCCTGCGCCCATGGGCGCGGGGCGGTGTTCACTGTTGCAAGAGGAATGCCCAGGATCCTATACTCTCCCTGCAACTGCGTGGTGTTTGGCCGGAACCGGAAGCGACCCGCGACGGGGGTGGAGACAGATGGGCGACGACGCACGCTGGATCCGTATCGACGACGGTCGCTGGCGCCGGGTCACCCGGCGTGACCTGCTGAAGCTCACGGCCGCCGGCGCCGTCGGGCTGGGCCTGGGCAGCGCGGCCCGCCTGACCGGGCCCTACATCGTGCACGCACAGCCCCGCACGCTCCGCATCATGACCTGGAGCCACTTCGTGCCGGCGTTCGACCGGTGGTTCGACCCCTTCGCGCGGGCCTGGGGCGAGAGCAAGGGCATCCAGGTCACGGTCGACCACATCTCGTTCGCCGACATCGTGCCCCGGGCCAACGCGCAGGTGGCGGCGCAGCAGGGCCACGACCTGTTCTTCTTCCTGGCGCCGCCCGCGGCGTTCGAGCCGCAGGTGCTCGACCTCTCCGACGTCGTGGCGGAGGCGGAACGGCGCTACGGCCCCATCCACCCGCTGGCGAAGAAGAGCACCTACAACGCCCGCACCCGCAAGTACTTCGGGTTCTCGGACAACTGGGTGCCCGACCCCGGCGACTACCTCAAGAGCGTGTGGGCGGGCATCGGCATGGTGAACGGGCCGCGGACCTGGGACGACCTGCTGACCGCGGGGCGCGAGATCCGCAGGAAGTTCCCCCAGATCCAGATCCCCATCGGCATCGGCCTGTCGCAGGACATCGACTCGAACATGGCCACCCGGGCCATGCTGTGGTCGTTCGGGGCCTCGATCCAGGATGCCGAGGAGAACGTCGTCCTCAACTCCGAGGAGACCATTCAGGCCGTCGAGTTCGCCACGCGGCTCTTCCGCGAGGCGATGACCCCGGCGGTGCTGAGCTGGAACGCGGCGTCCAACAACCAGGCCCTGGAGGCCGGCCAGACGGCCTACATCCTCAACTCGATCTCCGCCTACCGCTCGGCCCAGGACCGCAACCTGCCCACGGCGCCCGACATCTTCTTCGTGCCGGCGTTGCGCGGGCCCAGGGCGGCGTGGGCCAGCGAGCACGTCATGGGCGTGTGGGTGATCTGGCGGTTCTCGCGCAGCCCCGACCACGCCAAGGAGTTCCTGCTCCACCTGCTGGACAACTACCGCGACGCCGTCATGGCCAGCAAGCTCTACAACTTCCCGTCGTTCATGGGCTCGGTGGCGGACCGCACCGTGCCGGTGGCGCAGAAGCCCGACGCCGGACGCCAGTGGCTGCGTCGCCAGGTGTTCCGCGATCCGTTTGGCTCCATTCCGCCGGACAAGCTGAAGGTGCTGGCGGATGCCGAGAAGTGGTCCACCAACGTGGGCCATCCGGGACCGGCCAATGCCGCCGAGGGCGAGATCTTCGACACCTACGTGATCACCGACATGTTCGCCAAGGCGGCCACGGGCCAGCTGACCGCCAAGCAGGCCGTGGAGGAGGCGCACCGTCGCTGTCTGCAGATCTTCGAGAAGTGGCGGCGCGCCGGACTGGTCGGCGGTGGCAGCCGCGATCGCAAGGTGTAGTGTAGGGGGCATGCGAGGGGCGCCCGCCGCAGGCGGGCGCCCCCACGTGCGGCCCTGCAGGGTGCGGAGCACGTCGTGAGCCAGACCGCCTATGTCGAAACCCGCGGGCTGCGCAAGCACTTCGGGGAGGTGCGCGCGGTCGACGGCGTCGACCTCACCGTCTTCGAGGGCGAACTGCTGGTGCTGCTGGGGCCCTCGGGGTGCGGGAAGACCACCCTGATGCGGATGATCGCAGGCCTGGAGGTGCCCACCGCCGGCGAGATCTACATCGGCGGGCAGTTGATGGATGCCGACGTCCCGCCGCGGGCCCGAGGCATCGCCATGGTCTTCCAGAGCTACGCCCTCTACCCGCACAAGACCGCCTTCCAGAACATCGCGTTCCCCCTGGAGGCGCTGCGCACCCCGCCGGCCACCATCCGGGAGCGGGTGCATGAGGCGGCCAGGAAGTTCGGGCTCCAGCACCTGCTGCCGCGGCGGCCCCGGCAGCTCTCGGGCGGCGAGCGTCAGCGGGTGGCGCTCTCCCGGGCGGTGGTGCGCGACCCCAAGGTCTTCCTCTTCGACGAGCCACTGTCCAACCTCGACGCGCAGCTCCGCGCTATCGCCCGCTACGAGCTCAAGGAGTTCCAGCGCCAAATCGGGACCACCACCATCTACGTCACCCACGACCAGGTGGAGGCCATGGGCCTGGGCGACCGCATCGCCGTCATGGACAAGGGGAAGATCCGGCAGATCGGCACGCCCCAGGCGGTCTACGACTACCCGGCGGACGTGTTCGTGGCCACCTTCCTGGGCTCGCCGCCCATGAACCTGGTCGAGTGGACCGACGGCACGCTGCTGGGGTTCCGACCGGAGGCCTTCCTGCCGCGGGAGGCGGTGCCGCCCGGCGAGGACGTGGAGTCCTTCCGGTTCCGGGTGCGCCAGATCGAGCACCTGGGGGCGTCTCGGCTGCTCTACGGGGCCCTGGAGGACCGTCCGGCAGCCGAGCGGACGGTCATCGCCGACCTGCCGGCGACCGTCACCGTGGCCATCGCCGAGGGCGAGGTCTACCCCTTCGTGGTGCCGCGACGCGCGCTGCGCTACTTCGACGCCCGCACGGGGCTGGCCCGTACCCGTGGCCCTGCCTAGCGGCGCCCGCGCGCTGCCCGCACCGGCCGCTGTCGCGCGACGCACCCTGGCCGACCGCGACGACGTGCTGGCGCGGCTGCTGCTGGCGCCGGCCCTCGTCTACGTTATCGCGCTGGTGGGCGTGCCGTTTGTGTTGGCCATCGTCCTCAGCTTCTCGTCGGCCACCGCGGGCAGCCTGGAGCTCTCCTGGGTCGGCCTGCGGAACTTCCTGGCGATCCTGCCCGACCCGCAGTTTCACCGTGCGCTGTGGAACACGCTGATCTTCACGCTGGTCTCGCAGGCGCTCGTCATCGTCCTGGCGGTGACCGCGGCGCACGTGCTGCAGGCCGCTTTCCTCGGCCGGCGCGCCGTGCGCTTCCTGCTGCTGTTGCCCTGGGCAGCGCCCGTGTCGCTGGCGACCATGGCGTGGACGTGGATCTTCGACTCGACGTTCAGCGTGGTCAACTGGACCCTGCGGTTCCTGCGGCTCACCCAGGACTGGTACTACTGGTTCGGGGACCCCACCCTGGCCATGATCGCCATCATCACCGTCCACGTCTGGCGCATGTTCCCCTTCGCCACGGTGGTGACGCTGGCCGGGCTGACGGCACTGCCCCACGAGATCACCGAGGCGGCGGTGGTCGACGGCGCGAGCTTCTGGCGCCGGCTGCTGGAGATCAACCTGCCGCTGCTGTTGCCCATCGTGACGGTCGCGGTGCTCTTCGGGGTGGTGTTCACGTCGACCGATCTGGGGGTGGTCTACCTGCTCACCCGCGGCGGCCCCTACAACAGCACCCACGTGCTGGCGAGCCTGGCGTTCCAGCGGGGCATCCTGGGCGCCAACCTGGGCCAGGGCGCCGCCGTGGCGCTGTTCCTGCTGCCCGTTCTGGTGGTCGTCGCGGCGGGCATGCTGCGGACGGCGCGACGCGCCGAGGTGGGGACGTGACGCCGCCACGCGCGCGGGCGTACCGCTGCGAGACCGCGACGTGGCCACGGCCGGCGCAGGTGGAGGGAGCTCCATGAGACGCCGGCGCCGTCTGGGCCGTGCCGTCCGCCGCGCCGCGCTCTACCTGGCGGCGGCCGCCTTCACCGTCTTCGCCGTCTTCCCCTTCTACTGGATGTTCCTGACCACGTTCAAGCAGGACCGGGACCTCTACGTCGGCGGCACGGTGATGACCCACATCCCGTGGATCTTCAACCTCCCCCCGACGCTGGACCACGTGACCCTGCTGCTGCGGCAGACGCTCTACCTGGTCTGGGTGCGCAACACCGTGCTGGTCGGCCTGGTGGTGGTAGCGATCACCCTGGTGCTGGCGGCCCCCGCCGGGTACAGCCTGGCCCGGCTCACCGGCCGGTGGGGCGAGCGGCTCAGCATCGGGATCTTCCTGACCTACCTGGTCCCGCCCACGCTGCTGTTCATCCCCTTCTCGCGCCTGATCGCCGTGCTGGGGTTGCAGAACTCGCTGTGGGCGCTGGTGCTGGTCTACCCGACGTTCACCGTGCCGTTCTGCACCTGGCTGATGGCGGGGTTCTTCCGGTCGATCCCGCGCGACATCGAGGAACAGGGGATGATCGACGGGTACAGCCGCCTGGCGGTCGCCGGCCGCGTGGTGCTGCCACTGGCGGTTTCGGGCCTGCTCACCATCGCCATCTTCGCCTTCACCCAGGTCATGCAGGACTTCGTCTACGCGCTGACGTTCATCAGTTCGGTCGACCGCATGACCGTCAGCCTGGGCGTGCCCGTGGCCCTGGTGCGGGGAGACGTCTTCTACTGGGGCTCGCTGATGGCGGCCTGTCTGTTCACCAGCGTCCCCATCGCCGTGGTCTACAACCTGGTGATCGACCGCTTCATCGCAGGGCTGACGGCGGGGGCCGTGAAGGGCTGAGCCCATGCGACCGTGGCAGCCCACCGGCGTGCGCGTGCTGCCCCGGG
Source organism: Armatimonadota bacterium (assembly GCA_031459855.1). NCBI lineage: Bacteria > Bacillati > Candidatus Sysuimicrobiota > Candidatus Sysuimicrobiia > Candidatus Sysuimicrobiales > Candidatus Humicultoraceae > Candidatus Fervidifonticultor > Candidatus Fervidifonticultor primus. The sequence goes on along the minus strand of JAVKHP010000001.1, from coordinate 887,355 downwards.
TCGAGTGGGTCGAGGTCGAGGCCCGGTCGGTCCTCAACCGCGTCGAGGGCATGCCCTTCCGCTGGTCGATCAACCCCTACCGCGGCTGCCAGCACCAGTGCGTGTTCTGCTACGCCCGGCGCACCCACTGGTTCCTGGACCAGGACGGCGTGCAGGACTGGGGGGCCCGGATCTTCGTCAAGGTCAACGCGCCCGAGGTGCTGCGCCGGGAACTGGCGCACCCTGCGTGGACCCGCGAGGAGGTCCACATCGGCACCGCCACCGACCCGTACCAGCCGGCCGAGGGCGCCTACCGGCTCACCCGGCGGATCCTGGAGGTGCTGCGCGACTTCCACACGCCGGCCTGCATCGTGACCCGGTCCACCATGGTCGTCCGCGACCTCGACGTGCTGCGCCAGCTGGCGTGCGGTCCGGGGGTGACGGTCTGCGTCAGCATCGCCACGCTGGACGTGGCGCTGGCGCGCCAGCTCGAGCCCGATGTGCCGCCGCCGGAGGGCCGGCTGGCGGCGCTGCGGACGCTGGCCGAGGCCGCCGTGCCGGTCGGCGTCCTGCTGGCGCCGGTGCTCCCGGGGCTCACCGACGCGCCGGCGCAGCTCGCGGCGGTAGTCGAGGCGGCGCGCGCGCACGGGGCCCGCTGGCTGTGGACCAACACGCTGCACCTGGGCGACGTCACGCGCCAGGCCTTCTTCGCCTACCTGGAACGGTGGCACCCGGAGCTGGTGGAGGAGTACGCGGCGCTCTACCGGGGGAAGTACGCGCCCCGAGCCTACCAGCGACGGGTCCAGGCCGTCGTGGCGGCGGTCAAGCGCCGGGCGGGGTTCGATGATGGGCCTGCCGCGGACAGAGCGCGTCCGCGCGCCGCGGGCGCTCCGTCCGGCGCGGTGGAGCCCCCCGCAGACGACGTCCACCCGACGCCGACGACGTGTCCCGTGGCCACCCAAATCGCGCTGTTCTGAGGACACAGGCGCCAGTCAGACCGCCGTCATCCCGCCGTCCACGACGACGACCTGTCCCGTGATGTAGCCGGCCGACGGCGCTACCAGCGCCAGGACGATGCCCAGCAGGTCGGCGGGCTCGCCGACGCGGCCGACCGGGATCCGGTCGACCAAGCGCTGCCCCGCGCGGGTGATCACCACGTCCGCCATGCGGGTGTGCACGAATCCCGGTGCCAGGGCGTTGACGGTGATGCCGTACGGCGCCCATTCGACCGCCAGCTGGCGCGTGTAGGCGATGACGGCACCCTTGCTGGCGGCGTAGCCCGAGATGGGCGCGATCTCCGGGGCTGAGGCCTGGAGGCCCGCCACCGACGCCACGTTGAGGATCCGCCCGTACCGCCGGGCGATCATCCCGCGCCCCACCGCCTGGCTCACCAGGAACGTGCCGGTGGCGTTGGCCTCCATCACCTCGCGCCAGCGCTCCAGGGGCATCGCCTCGGCCGGCGCGCCCCAGGTGCGGCCCGCGGCGTTCACCAGGATCGTCAGGTCGCCCACCGCCTGCTGCGCGGCGTCCACCGCGCGGGCCACCTGGTCAGGGTCGGCCACGTCGGCGGCGATGCCCGCGCACGGCACGCCCGCCGCGCGCAACGCCTGCTCGGCGGGCTGCAGCCACTCGGAGCGGCGCGCGAGGATCGCGACCCGCGCGCCGGCTTCGCCCAGCGCCCGGGCGATTTCGAACCCGATGCCCCGCGAGCCGCCGGTGACCAGGGCGGCGTGGCCGTGGAGGTCGAAGAGCCGCTCGAGAATTCCGGCCATGGCGCAGTCGCCTGCGAGTATTCCGTCCAGCCCCCCTTGCGCCCTGCCGGGGGCACGACGGGCACGGTCAGGTGTGCCCGTGTCCAGCCGTAGGTGGTGTGGACGACGCTGCGCGCGGCCGGCGGCGCGTCGGGGCACGGGCGCAGGGCGGCCGCGGCAGGAGGCCGGCCCCGGCGGTGCTAACATGGAAGCGTGGCCGCGCAGCAGGACGCGGCGGCGGCTGCAGGTGGCATATGACGGTGACCCTGGCACCGCCCACGGTCTCCCTCGAGACGGTCCCGGGCCTCTTCTTCGCCCAGGCGGCCCGCCGCGGGCGCGCGGTGGCGTTGCGGCGCAAGCGCTACGGCATCTGGCAGCGCATCACCTGGGAGGAGTACGCGGCCCAGGTGCGCCTGGTGGCGCACGCGCTGCTCGCCCTGGGCGTGCAGCGCGGCGAGCGCGTCGGGCTCATCGGTGAGAACCGGCCCGAGTGGCTGTTCGCCGACCTGGCCATTCAGAGCGTTGGGGCCATCACGACAGGCATCTACACCACCAGCAGCCCCGAGCAGGTGCACTACATCCTCGACCACGCTGGGTGCCGCGTCTTCATCGTCGAGGGCGAGGAGCAACTCGACAAGGCCCTCGAGGTCCGCAGCCGGCTACCGGTGCTGGAGCACATCGTCGTGATGGACCCCGAGGGCCTGCGCGGGTTCCAGGACCCCCAGGTGCTCCTGTGGGACCAGTTCCTGGCCCTGGGCGCAGAGCACGCCCGGCGCGCGCCTACCGCCGTCGACGAGCGCCTGGCCCAGATCGCGCCCGAGGACGTCGCGGTGCTGATCTACACCTCAGGGACCACCGGCCCGCCCAAGGGCGCGATGCTCACGCACCGCAACATCACGTGGACCACGGCGGCGATCGACGCCGCCACGCCGGTCCGGGCCGACGACGAGGTGCTGTCCTACCTGCCGCTGGCCCACATCGCCGAGCGGCAGTTCTCGGTCTTCCTCCCGGCGCGGTGGGGCTACACCGTGAACTTCGTCGAGAACACCGATACGGTGCTGGAGAACCTCAGGGAGGTCGCGCCCACGGTCTTCTTCGGGGTGCCCCGGGTGTGGGAGAAGCTCTACTCGGGCGTCTCCCTGCGGATGCAGGAGAACGACGCGGTCAAGCGCACGGCCTACCGGGTGGCGCTGGCCGTCGCCCGCGCGGCGGTGCAGCGGCGACTGGCGCGCCAGCCGGTGCCCGCCTGGCTGCGCGCCGCGGCCGGGGTGGCCGATCGCCTGGTGCTGGCGCCCCTGCGCCGCCGGCTGGGGCTGCACCGGATCCGGCTGGCCTACTCGGCGGGCGCCCCGATCGCCCCGGAGCTGCTGGCGTACTTCTGGACGATCGGCGTCCCCGTGCGGGAGATCTACGGGCAGACCGAGGACTGCGGCCCCACCACGATGGTGCAGGGCGACGACATCCGGCTGGGCACCGTGGGCAAACCGCTGCCCGGCGTGGAGGTGCGGATCGCGCCCGACGGCGAGATCCTGGTGCGGGGGCCCAACGTCTTCGCGGGCTACTTCCGCGACCCGGCGGCGACCGCGGCCGCCCTGGTCGACGGCTGGCTGCACTCCGGCGACGTGGGGGAGCTGGACGCCGACGGTTTCCTGCGCATCACCGACCGCAAGAAGGACCTGTTCATCACCGCGGGCGGCAAGAACATCGCGCCCCAGTACATCGAGAACAAGCTCAAGGCCAGCCCGTACATCAACGACGCCGTGGTGATCGGCGACGGGCGTCGCTACTGCACCGCGCTGATCGTCATCGACGAGGAGAACGTGACGACGTGGGCGCAGGACCGCCGCGTGCCGTTCACGACCTACGCCGACCTGGCGGCCCGGCCGGAGGTCTACGACCTGATCAAGGCCGAGGTGGCCGCGGTGAACCGGACCCTGTCCTCGCCCGAGCAGATCAAGCGGTTCGCGATCCTCCCCCGGCGGCTGCACGCCGAGGAAGGCGACGTGACGCCCACCCTGAAGGTCAAGCGCAAGGCGATCATGGAGAAGTACGCCGACGTGATCGCCGCGCTGTACCGCGACTGACCGGCGCGCGGGCTCAGGCCCACCGCCGCCGGATCTTGTAGCGCCGGTAGCCCTTCACCGACTCCTCGCGGACGACCCCCAGGTAGAGCTCCTGCACGTTGGGGTCCTCCTGAAGGCGCGCGCTGGCGCCTTCGAGCACGATGCGGCCGTTCTCCAGGACGTAGGCGTAGTCGGCCACGGCCAGCGCCTGGCGCGCGTTCTGCTCGACCAGCAGGATCGCCACGCCCGCCGCATGGATCTCGCGGAGGATGCGGAAGACGTCGACGACCACCCGCGGGGCCAGCCCCAGCGACGGCTCGTCGAGGAGCAGCAGCTTCGGGCGGGCCAGCAGGGCGCGGGCGATGGCCAGCATCTGCTGCTCCCCGCCCGACAGCGTCCCCGCCAGCTGGTGGCGGCGCTCGGCGAGGATCGGGAAGCGCGCCGTCAGGGCCGCCAGGTCGGCGGCCACGTCCCGGTCGCGCCGGGTGTAGGCGCCCAGCACCAGGTTCTCTTCCACGGTGAGCTCGGGGAAGATGCCCCGGCCCTCGGGGATGTAGGCCACGCCCAGCGCCGCGATGTCCTCGGGGGCCCAGCCGTTCACCCGACGGCCCAGCACCTCCACCGTGCCCTTGTGGGGCTGGTCGGGGATGAAGCCCATGATGGTGCGCAGCAGGGTCGTCTTGCCCGCGCCGTTGGACCCCAGCATCGCCACCACCTGGCCCGCCCGCACGTCCAGCGAGACCCCCCGCAGCACGGTCAGGCGGCCGTAGTACGCGGTCTCGACGTTGCGGACTCGCAGCAGGGCCGCGTCGTCGGTCACGCGGGCTCCCCCAGGTAGGCGCTGATCACCGCCGGATCGCGCTGCACGGCCGCAGGAGGGCCCTCGGCGATCTTCTCGCCGTGGTCGAGGACCGCGATCCAGTCGGAGATGCCCATCACCAGCTTGAGGTCGTGTTCGACCAAGATCACCGTGATGCCCCACTCCTCGCGGATGTCGCGGATGCGGTGGACCAGGTCGGCCTTCTCCTCGGCGGTCATGCCGGCCGAGGGTTCGTCCAGCAGCAGGAGGGCGGGCTCGGTGGCCAGGGCGCGGGCGATCTCCACCAGGCGCTGCAGCCCCAGCGGCAGGTCGCCGACCCGGCGACGCCGGTACGCCTGGAGGTCCAGGAAGTCGAGGATCTCCTCGACCCGCCGGCGGTGCCGGGCCTCCTCGCGCCGCCAGCGCGGCGTGGCCAGGGCAGCGTCCAGCAACGACGCGCGGATGTGCAGGTGGCGGCCGAGCATCACGTTGTCGAGGGTGGTGCTGCCGCGGAACAGCTCGATGTTCTGGAAGGTGCGGGCGATGCCGCACCGGGCCACGGCGTCGGGCCGCGGCGGCAGGGGCGCGCCGCGGAAGCGGACGACGCCGGCCTGGGGCCGGTAGAGCCCGCAGATGCAGTTGAACAGGGTGGTCTTGCCCGCGCCGTTGGGCCCGATGATGGAGACCAGCTCCCGCGCCCGGACGGTCAGGTCCACGCGGTGCAGCGCCACGATCCCGCCAAAGGCCATGGACAGGCCCGCGACCTCCAGCAGGGGGACCTCCCGCGCGGCGGGATCGGATTCGCCCGCCATGGGCCCTCGGGCGGCCGGCCGCACCCTCAGGCGATCGGCCCGCCCATCTCAGAACTTCTTGGGGTACGTGTACCAGTCGGTGAGCTTCACGAAGCGCCCCCGCTCGACACGCACCATGAACAGGCGGTTGATGCCCTGCCGGTGCTCCCGCGAGAAGGTGACGCCGCGGATCACCTCACCGTCCCAGTTCTGGATCGTCTCCATCGCCTCGACGACGCGGTCCCGCGTCAGGGCGGGCCCGGCCCGCCGCAGGCCCTCCAGGAACGGCTCGACGAACGAGACGCCGGCGATGGCGTTGAAGGGATTGCGCGCCAGCGCCGGGTTGATGCGCGTCAGCGTCGCCAGCACGGCATCGACCTTGGGGTCAGTACCCGGCAGCGGGATGTAGGACGCCAGGTGGACGCCGTCCCAGGCGTCGCCCGCCAGCTGGAACATGATGGGATCCAGCAGGGTGAACGTGGACAGCAGGGTGGGCCGGTAGCCCAGCCTGACGATCTCGCGGACGATCAGCGCCCCGTGGCGCGGCGTCGCGTAGAGGATCAGGGTATCGGCGCCCGACTCCTTCAGCTTCAGCGCCTGGGCCGCCACGTCGGCGTCGGTCACCTCGTAGGAGACCTGCGCGACGAGCCTGGCGCCCTTGGCTTGGGCGACGCCGCGCTTGACGCCCAGCAGCCCCTGCTGCCCGTAGAGGTCGTTCTGGTAGAAGACCGCGATCTTCCTGGCGTTGAGCTTCTCCACGCCGTATTTCGTCAGGAAGATGCCTTCGTCCGTGTAGCCGGGGTAGGTGACGAAGAGGTAGCGGTTGCGGTCGCGCATCCCGGCCCAGATGTCGGCGCCGCAGGCGGGGGTGATCCAGAGCACCCGAGCCTCCACCACGAAGTCACGCACCGCAAAGCAGTTGGCGGTGCCGATCTGCGAGACGAGGGCGAAGATCCCATCGCGCTCGACGAGCTCGCGCACGTTGGCGACGGCACGGGGTGGCAGGTAGCCGTCGTCCTTGACGATGAACCGGAACCGGCGGCCGTGGATGCCGCCCTGCTCGTTCGTGTGCCGCAGCCACGCGTCGATGCCCCCGCCGACGCCCAACCCCCAGAAGGCCGCGGGGCCCGAGGTGGGCATGGACGTGCCCAGGACGATCTCGGTGGCGGTGACGCCGCGCTCTTGGGCGACGGCCGCAGCCGCCACCAGCGACACGAGCGCCAGCAGTCCCGCAAGACGAAGTCCGGTGCGCATGCTGCACCCCTCCTCTGTGCGGGTCGTGCGTCTCCTATACCCGCCGGCGGTACTCCCGCCCCAGGAGGCCCTGGGGACGGACCAGCAGGACCACAATGATGATAACGAACGCCAGGGTCGTCTTGAACGTCAGCGAGACGAACCCTGCGAACAGGGCTTCGGCGACGCCCAGCAGGAATCCCCCGACGACCGCGCCCGGCAGGCTGTCCATCCCGCCCAGGACGGCGGCCGCGAAGCCCTTGAGGAACGGATCCAGCATCATGAACGGGTCGAGGTAGACGACCGGCGCCAGCAGGATGCCGGCGGCGCCACCCAGGGCGGACGCCAGCGCCCACGTGGCCGCGTAGATGCGCCGCGTGGGAATGCCCAGGGCCTGGGCCGCCGTGGGGTGCTGGGCGACGGCGCGCATGGCCAGCCCGATCCGCGTGCGCTGGACCAGCGCGTAGAGCACCCCCATGAGGACGACGCCCGCAGCGATGGTGCCCAGGCTGATCTCGCTGACGACCAGGCTCCCAAGCCGGTAGACCCGGGTCTGGGAGAGGGGGAAGGGGAAGACCTCGGTCTGTGCGCCCCAGAGCACCTGCATCAGCCCCGACAGCGCCAGGGCCAGCCCGAGTGTCATCACGATCTGGCCCAGCAGCGTGCCTTCCCGGATGGGGCGGATCGCGACGGCGTAGAAGCCCGCGCCCATGGCCGCCGCCCCCGCCAGGCCCACCCCCACGGCCACGCCAAACGGGGCGCCCCGGCCGAGCAGCGTGAAGGCGACGAAGGTGGCAAACGTGGCCAGGTCCCCATGGGCGAAGTTGAGGATCCGGGAGGCGCGGTAGAGGAGGACGATGCCCAGCGCCACCAGCGCGTACAGGCTGCCGGTCGCCAGTCCCCCGATCGCGTACTGGGCCGCGGGGCCCAGCGCCTGGGCCAGCGTCCCCACCACCGCGGCCCCCGGCGCCACGAGACTCGTGTCGCCTACAGGGGCCATAGCCGCAGGTACAGGCGGATGCGCACCCAGCGGCCGTACAGCCCCAGGGGCTCCAGGCCCATCATGAGCATGATCACTCCGCCGTAGACCACGGGCAGCCACTGCTTGAGGTCCGACAGGTAGTGCGGCAGGAGCGTGAGCAGCACCCCGCCGATGACCGCACCTGAGACGGTGCCAAGCCCGCCGACCACGATCATGGCCAGGTAGGTGATCGACTCCAGGAAGGTGAACGCCTGGGGTTCCAGGTGCCGCAGGGCCTGGGCAAGGATCGCGCCGGCGACGCCCGCGTATGCGGCCGAGAGTCCGAACGCCAGGGTCTTGTACCGGGTGAGGTTGATCCCGAGCACCTCGGCGGCGATGTCGCTGTCGCGCAGGGCCACGAACGCCCGGCCCACGTGGGACCGCGTCAGGTTGTACGCCATCCACACCAGTAGGGCGGCCGTGCCCACGGCCAGGTAGTAGAGGTGCTGCATGGCGCTCAGCCCGGAGACGTAGACGGGCAGCGCGGGCACGGGCAGCCCCATGCGTCCGCCCGACAGCGCGGTCCAGTTGGTGAGGACCTGGTAGACGGCGATGCCAAACCCCAGGGTGGCGATGGTGAGGTAGGGGCCGGCCAGCCGCAGGGCCGGTAGCCCCACGAGGAAGCCGAAGAGGGCGCTGGCCACCGCAGCGCCGGCCCACGCCAGGTACCACGGCACGCCGACCCTGGCCATCAGCAGCCCTGAGGCGTAGGCGCCGATGGCCACGAACCCCGCGTGGCCTAGGGAGATGAGGCCGGCGACGCCCACCAGCAGGTTCAGCCCCACGGCCACGACGACGTGGGCGGCCGCGAGCACCGCGATGAACAGGAGGTAGCCAAGGCCCAGGCGCGGGAGCAGCAGCGGTGCCACGGCCAGCGCGCCAAGCAACGCCAGCACCGCGGTCCAGCCGGCAGCGCCTTTGACCAGGGCCAGGTCGTCTTCGTAGCGTTCGAGGAGGTCTGTGGCCACCGGCCGAGGAGGTTCGCGCCGCGCGGGGGCGCGCCCTGCCGCATCTGAGACGACGGTGCCCGTGGCGGGCGGCGGCGACACTTCCGTGGACGTTCCGATCGGACGGCCGGGCGGCGGCCGTGTCCAGCCGGTGCGTCGACACTTCCGTAGACGTTCCCGTAGATGGTCCAAGAACGGTTCCAGATGACGATGACGCCGCGCAGCAGAGGACGCCACGCACCGGTGCCTGTCAAGCCATCAATAGGTGTTACCGAATCCTCTGTCGTCGCGCCATCGAAGGTGTTACCGAAGGGTAGCGCGGGTTCAGGCCAGGGGGAGCCTCACCCACGACGGTGGGGATGCGCAGGCGGTGGGTGACCTCGCGGAATGCCGCCCGTGCGCTGGCGGGGAGCTGCGACCGCGGCGGCAGGGTGGCCAGGCGATGGATCTGGGCGAGTTTGCGCTCAATCGCCTCGGCCAGGGCGAAGGGGTCGAGGCGCGCCCGCAGCGTCTGGAGGGCCTGGACCCTGGCCGGGTCGCCCTGCCCGGAAGCGAGCAGGCGATCCAGCGGGGTCTGCGGGGGGTCGTAGAGGCGCTGCAGCCGGGAGCCGACGCGGACTTTCCGGACCAGTTTCACGGAGGGCTGGAAGAGGTTCATCATGAGGCGCCACTCGTGGCGGTACAGCTCGTTGATGGCGGCGAGCGCGTCCGGGGAGGCGTAGCGGTCCCAACCCAGCAGCTTACGGACATGGGTCCAGTTCTTCTGCTCGACGTGGGCGTTGTCGTCTTTCTTGTAGGGCCGGCTGCGAGTGAACTGGAGGCCGTGGGCGCGACAGTAGCGCAGCAGGTGGGCGTTGATGAACTCCGTGCCGTTATCGGAATCGATGCCCTGCAGGGGGAAGGGCAGCGCGGCGGCGATCTCGTCCAGGGCCTGGCCCACCGCCCGCTGGCTCTTGCCGAACACGGCGTGGGTCTCCACCCAGGTCGTGGCGATGTCGGTGAAGTTCAGGGAGTGGACATACTCGCCGTCGGTGGCGCCACCGCCGTGGTCGACCAGATCGACCTCGCCAAACCCCGGGACGGTGGTGTCCCAGCGGTCGGCCTTGATGGGGATGTGGTGCTTGAGCAGCGTCCCGGGCTTGGTGCGGCCGTACTGGCGCCGGCGGAGCCGCTGTTTGTAGGGCTGGAGGCGGCGGTCGATGGTGCGGGGGCTGATGGCGCGCAGTTGCTGCTCGACTGCCGGGGGGAGGGCCCAGCGCTGCTTGGCCCAGGGCAGCCACAGCGGCAGGAGCGCCTTCAGGCGCACGGACCAGGGGAACCCGGCCGCCTCCCAGATGGCCTTCAGCACGCCCAGCGCCTGGTCCCCATAGGTCCGGGCGGGGCGACGGCGACGGCCTGGGCGGGGCCCCGACCCGGCCAGGGCCCGGATGGCCGCCTTGCGATGATAGCCCAGGGTGGCGCAGACCTCATCCAGGATCTGCCCCTTGGCCCCCTTGGAGGCCTGGGTATAGCGCCGGCGAACGGCTTGGAGGTACTCGCGCTTGGATGTGGGGCTCATAGGCTCGCTCCGGGGAAAAGGACGATTTTCGGTAACAGTTTCTGTGGCGCGACGATAGCCCCCTCGGTAACACTTTAGATGGCGCGATTCGCGGTGTGGTTCGCCCGGGGCCCCTGTGTTATACTGGACCTGCCCTGCGCGGGGTCCCGCGACGCACCCCGCCAGGGGTTGTTGTGTCTGTGAGGCGGTCGAACTCGCAGCAAAGGAGCGAGCCGCAGTGGTGGTCAACAACCTGAAGCTGCTCGTCGGAGGCGTGCAGCTGCGCGACGGGGTCACGACGGTTACCGATATCCTGGGCAAGATGTTCGTGCGCGCAGGGCTGCACGTGCTGGCGATGGAGAAGGGCTACGCGTCGACGATCTACGGCGCGCACCAGTACGATCCCATGGTGGTGTCGGCGACGCCACCGCTGTCCTACGGGGACGACCGCTCCGACATCCTGGTGGCCCTCGAGTTCGACACCAACCCCGACGCCCCGATCCAGCCCAATCGCGACACGATCCTGCGCCACGGCAAGAACCTGGTCGACGGCGGGGTGCTGCTCTACGACAGCACCACGGGTACGGTGGACACCGGCGACCTGGAGCGCCGTGGTGTGAAGGTGTTCCCCCTCCCCGCGCGGCAGATCGCCCTGCGGGAGCTCAAGCGCGAGGTCGTGAAGAACACGGTGGTGACCGGCGCCCTGCTGCGCCTGCTGGAGTTCGACATGGACCTGGCGCTGTTCCGCCAGTACCTGGAGGAACGCTTCGGGCGCAAGGGGAAGGACATCGTTGAGCTGAACCTCGAAGCCGCCCGCCGCGGGCGCGCCGTCATCGAGGAGGTCCTGCGGACCAACGGCTGGCACGACGTGGGCTACCGGCTGGTGCCCCAGCCCACGACGGGCCGGGCGGTGCTCCTCAACGGGAACGACGCCCTCAGCATGGGGGCGATCCTGGCCGGGTGTCGCTTCTACGCCGGATACCCGATCACCCCGGCGTCCGCCATCCTGGAGTTCATGGAGGCCCACCTGCCGCGCTACGGTGGGCGCGCGCTGCAAGGGCAGAACGAGCGGGAGTCGATCCGCGCCGCGATCGGCGCGGCGCTGGCCGGCGTGCGCAGCGCGGTGGGGTCCTCGGGCCCGGGCATCTCGCTCAAGGTGGAGGAGTTCGGCGTCGCCGGCGTCACCGAGACCCCCGTCGTGATCATCGACACCCAGCGTGCGGGCCCCTCGACGGGCATGCCGACCAAGCCCGAGCAGGGCGATCTGGCCATGGCGGTCTTCGCGGGCCACGGGGAGATCCCGCGGATCGTGCTGGCGGCCGGCACGATCGAAGAGTGCTACACCCTGGCGTTCGAAGCGTTCGACCTGGCCGACAAGTACCAGTGCCCGGTGTTCCTGCTGTCGGACCTGACGCTGGCCGACGGCCGACGGGACGTGCCCGAGGAGTTCTTCCTCAAGAACCGCCGGCCCGTCGTCCGCCACGGGCTGCTCCGCGAGGCCGACCTGCGCCAGGACGGGTACCGGCGCTACCAGATCACCGAGTCGGGCATCTCGCCCCGCAACGTGCCGGGGGTGCCCGGGGGCATCTTCAAGAGCAGCGGCTCGGAGCACGACGAGCAGGGGATGATCACCACCGACCCGCCCAAGCGCAAGGCGATGGTCGAGAAGCGCATGCGCAAGATGCAGACCTACTTGAAGGAAGACGCCAAACCGCCCCTGGTGTTCGGCACGCCCGATGGCGCCGTGCTGCTGGTGGGGTGGGGTTCCACGCGTCTGCCCCTGCTGGACGCGCAGGCGCGCCTGCGGGCCGAGGGCCTGGAGACGTGCGTGGTGCACTTCACGCACCTGTGGCCGTTCCCCACGCACCTGGTCCGGCCGCTGCTGCAGCGCGGGAAGGACATCATCGTGGTGGAGCAGAACTACGCGGGCCAGCTCGCGGACCTGATCCAGCAGGAGTGCCTGCTGCCCACCCGTCGCATCCTGAAGTACAACGGCCGGCCCTTCTACACGTCCGACATCACCGGCGGGGTCCGGCAGCTGCTGACCAACGGCACGCGGGTGGTGCGGGTCGGCGACCGCGCGCCAGCCGTGGTGCTGGAAACGGTACCCGAGGGGGACTAGCGGTGAGCACGGCGGCAGTGAACCAGAAGCTGTGGGAGCAGAACGCCACCCCCAAGCACCGGATCCAGTGGTGCCCGGGGTGCGGTGACTTCGGCGTGCTGAACGCCCTCAAGGCCGCCCTGGCCCGGTTGGAGCTCATGCCCCACGACGTGCTGCTGGTGGGCGGCATCGGCTGCTCCGGGCAGATCCGGAACTACCTGAACGGTAATGCGTTCCACGGGACCCACGGGGGGGCGCTGGCCTACGCCCTGGGCGCCAAGATGGCCAACCCCGCGCTCACGGTCATCGCGCTGGCGGGCGACGGCGACACCCTGGCCATCGGCATCGAGAACTTCGTGCACGTCTGCCGCCGCGATCCGGCGGTGACGCTGTTGATCATGAACAACGGCGTCTACGGGCTGACGAAGGGGCAGAAGTCGCCGACCCACGGGCTGGGTATGCCGCAGGGAGTGTCGACCGAAGAAGATCCGCCGTTCGTGGACCCGTTGCGGCTGGCGCTGGTCTGCGGGGCGTCGTTCGTGGCGCAGACGTTTTCCGGGGACCCCAAGCACTCGGCCGACGTGCTAGTGGAGGCGCTGCGACATCCTGGCTTTGCGGTCATCAACGACTTCTCGCCCTGCGTGACCTACAACAAGTTCAACACCTACGACTGGTACAAGGAGCACGTGGAGCACCTGCCCAAGGACCACGATCCTGCCGACATGCAGGCGGCCTGGCGCCTGCTCGACGAGTTCGATCGGAAGGGCAAGCTCCCCCTGGGGGTCGTCTACCGGCATCCCCGGCAGCGGACGGCGCACCAGCGCCTGCCGCTGTGGGACGAGGAGCTGGCAGACGTGGATCCCGAGCCCATGCTGCGGCTGTTCCGGTAGGACGGTACGCTCCGGCCCAGCACCCGGGGCGCCGGCGGGCTCAGAGCGGATAGCCGCCGGCGTCGACGACCGCGTCGGCCACCGTCCGTGCGGTCCCCACGACGTCGAGCGCCGGGACCTTGAGGAACCGCCGCAGCCCGGCCAGCATCGTGCGCAGCGTATCGCCCTGGGCGGTGGCCGCCAGGAGGCGACGGGCCGTCGCCTCCATCCGGGGCAGCGCGTCGTCGAGGTAGAGGCGCACCATGGCCGTGTGCAGGTCGGCGGCGGGGTCGCCCCGGCTGGCGGCCTTGACCGCCCGCAGCACCGCGCTCTCGACGGCGAAGGTCTCGATGACCAGGTCGGCGATCCAGCCCAGCAGCTCCTGCTCGTGCTCCAGCGCCGCGAGGTGCTTCTGGGCGGCCGCACCCGCGGCGAACAGCGTCGCTTTGCGCGCGCCGTCGGCCAGGCGCTGCGCTTCGTCCAGCGGCCCGCGCTCCCCGCCATCGGGCAGGGCGGGCGCGAGCACCTCGTCGGCGACCCGCCGCGCGGCCCCCAGCACGTCCAGCCGGCCCTTCAGCGCCCGCCGGAAGAGCATCCCCGGGATCAGCAGCCGGTTGATCTCGTTGGTGCCTTCGAAGATGCGGTTGATACGGGCGTCGCGGTAGGCCCGTGCGGCCGGGTAGTCCTCGATGAAGCCGTAGCCGCCGTAGATCTGCACCATCTCGTCCACGACGAGATCCAGCATCTCGGAGGCGAAGACCTTGGCGATGGAGCACTCGACGGCGTACTCCTCCAGGGCGGCCATGACCTGCGCGGGATCCTGGTGCTGCGCTCCCAGCGCGCCGGCGACGAGTCCGCCCGTGCGGTAGACCATGCTCTCGGCCGCGTAGATGGCGGTGGCCAGTCGGGCCAGCTTCTGCCGGATCAGCCCGAACTCCACCAGCGCCCGGTTGAACTGGCGGCGTTCCCGGGCGTAGCCGGTCGCCTGGCGCAGGGCGTAGCGTGCGGCGCCGGTGACGCCGGCGGCCAGCGTGAACCGGCCCACGTTGAGGATGTTGAAGGCGATCTTGTGCCCCTGACCGATCTCGCCCAGCACCGCCCCGGCCGGCACGCGCACGCCTTCGAGGATCACGCTCGCGGTCGAAGAGCCCCGGATGCCCATCTTGTGCTCTTCGGGGCCCACCGTCAGCCCGGGCGTGCGCCGTTCCACGATGAACGCCGTGTGGTGCTCGCCGTCCACCTTGGCGAAGACGGTGAAGACGTCGGCGAACGACGCGTTGCTGATGAACTGCTTGGTCCCGTCCAGGACGAACCCGCCGTCGGCGGTCCGGGTCGCCCGGGTGCGGATGGCCATGGCGTCGGAGCCCGCCGTGGGTTCCGTGAGGGCGTAGGCGCCGATCACCTCGCCCGCCACGAGCCCGGGCAGGTAGCGGCGCTTCTGGGCGTCGGTGCCGAAGAACGCGATGGGCAGCGTGCCGATGCCGATGTGCGCGCCCACCGAGACCGAGAACGAGGCGCCAATCCCCAGGGCGTCCTTGATCACCAGGCCCGTGATCTTGTCCAGGCCGCTGCCCCCGTAGGCTTCGGGGATGTCCGCGCCCAGGAACCCGAGCTCGCCGGCGCGACGGATGAGCCGCCGCACCAGCGCCCAGTCGTGCTGCTCCATGGCGGCGGTCTGCGGCAGCACTTCGTCCTCGATGAACTGCTGGACGGTGCGCCGCACGAGGCGCTGTTCGTCGGTCAGGTCCTCGGGGGTGAAGCTCGCCTCGGGAGCCGTCGGGCCCAGCAGGAACCCGCCGCCGGGGGCCCCGACCTGCGCGGCGTGCATGGTGCCGGTGTCCATTCCCTCCTGCCTCCCGTCTCCCCCCGGTGTCCTGCCGTTTCCCAGGTCTCGGTCGGTGCACACGCGTCGTGCCCCGCAGGGTGTGGCGCGCGCAGCGCAGCACCGTCCCGCGGCGCGCAGCCCGTGCCCCGGCGCGCTGCACCTGGCCGTGCGTCGTGGCCGCGGGCCTACGCGAGTTCGAAGATCCCGGCGGCGCCCTGCCCGCCGCCCACGCACATCGTCACCATGCCGTAGCGCACCTGCCGGCGGCGCATCTCGGCCAGCAGCGTGGCGGTGAGCTTGGCGCCGGTCGCCCCCAGCGGGTGGCCCAGGGCGATGGCCCCGCCGTTCACGTTGACCCGGTCGGGGTCCAGCCCGGCGAGCCGAATCACCGCCAGGGCCTGCGCCGCGAACGCTTCGTTGAGCTCGATGAGCCCGACGTCGTCCAGGCGCAGCCCGGCGAGGCGCAACGCCTTGGGGATGGCCTGCACCGGGCCGATGCCCATCTCCTCGGGCGCGACGCCCGCCACGGCGAAGGCGCGAAAAACGGCCAGTGGCTCGACCCCGAGCCGGCGGGCGCGCTCGGCCGACATGACCACCGCGGCGGCGGCGCCGTCGCTCGTCTGTGAGGCGTTGCCCGCGGTGACGGTGCCGTCGCGGGCGAAGACCGGTTTGAGGTTCGCCAGGGCCTCCAGGCTGGTGTCCGGACGGACCCCCTCGTCCTGCCGCAGCGTGATCGGTTCTGCGCGCGGCCGCCCGTCGTCGACCTGCCAGCGCACGGTCTCCACCGGGACAAGCTCGTCGTCGAACTTCCCCGCCTGCTGCGCGGCCATCGCGTTCCGGTGGCTGCGCAGCGCAAACCGGTCCTGGTCCTCCCGGGAGACGCCGTATCGCCGGGCGACGATCTCGGCCGTGAGGCCCATGCTCAGGTAGACGTCCGGCCACTCCGTCGCCAGCGTGGGGTTGGGCGCGTACTTGTTGCCGCTCATGGGCACCAGGCTCATGCTCTCGGCGCCGCCGGCCACCACCACCTCGTGCTGCCCGGTGGCGATCTGCTGGGCTGCGAAGGCGATGGCCTGGAGGCCCGAGGAGCAGAACCGGTTGATGGTGATCCCCGCCGTGGTCACGGGCAGACCGGCGCGCAAGGCGATGATGCGGGCCATGTTGAGTCCCTGCTCGGCTTCGGGCAGGGCGCAACCCATGATGCAGTCCTCGACCTCGTCCGGCGACAGCCCCGGGACACGGCGGATGGCCTCGCGGACGGCGAGCGCGCCCAGCTCGTCGGGACGCGTGTCCTTGAGCGCGCCCCGGGGCGCCTTGCCCACCGCCGTGCGCACCGCGGAGACGATCAGGGCTTCTCGCATGACGCGCTCCCTCCCCGCCGGCTCAGTTGCGCAGCGGCTTGCCGGTCTGCAGCATGTGGCGGATGCGGTCCTGGGTCGCCCGGGTCCCGAGCAGGCTCAGGAACGCCTCGCGCTCCAGGTCCAGCAGGTACTCTTCGGCGACACGGGTGCCGTCGGGCACCGGGCCCCCGCAGAGGACGTACGCCAGTTTCCGGGACACGACCACGTCGTGGTCGGTGATGTGCCCGCCGGTGCGCATGATGTGGAGCCAGGACTCGATCGCCGCGTACCCGCGCTGCCCCACGACCCGGATGGGTGCGGGCGGCGCGGGCCGCCAGTGGGCGCGCGCCAGCGCCAGCGCCGCAGCCTTGGCGTCGGCCAGCAGCCGGTCGCCATGCATCGTGATACCGTCCGAGGGCCGCAGGTAGCCCAGCGCACGGGCCTCCTCCGCCGAGGTGGACACGCGCGCGGTGGCCATGGTCTCGAACACCCACCGCACGAAGGGCAGCAGGTCGGCGTCGACCCCGTCGGGGATCCGCGCGGCGGCGCGCCGCGCCATCTCCATGGTGCCGCTGCCGGCCGGGATCAGCCCGACGCCGGTCTCCACGAGGCCCATGTACGTCTCGGCCGCGGCCTGCACGTGCGCGCACGCCATGCACAGCTCCACGGCGCCCGCCAGCGTCCGCCCGAAGGGCGCCGCCACCACCGGGAACGGCGCGCGCCGGATCGCGGTCGTCACCTGCTGGAACGCGCGCAGCGCCAGGTCCAATTCCTCCCAGTTGCCCTCCTGGGCTTCGAGGAGCACCAGCATGAGGTTGGCGCCGGCGCTGAAGTCCTGTCCCTGGTTGCCGATGACCAGGGCGTCGAAGTCGGCGGCGACCCGCTCCAGCGCCATGCGCGCCATGCGCAGGGTATCCTCGCCGATGGCGTTGACCTTGGCGTGGAACTCCAGGCAGGCCACGCCGTCGCCCAGGTCGACCAGGCTCGCGCCGGGGTTGGTGGCCACCACGCCGCCGGCGCGTTTGAGGCGGACCAGCAGCAGACGGTCCTGGGTGCCCGGTTCGGGACGGTACGTGCCGGTGGCGGGGTCGAAGACGTGCCGGGTAGCGCCCACGTCCTGGTAGAACGTCCCCACGCCGCGCGCGCGCACCGCACGCAGCAGCGGCGGCAGGGCGCCTTCGGCGGGCAACAGCGTCTGCGCTGCCCCGACCGCCACCAGCGTGTCGTGCAGCTCGAACGGCCCCTGGTCCCAGCCGAAGCCCCAGCGCATGGCGCGGTCGACGTTGGTGACGTCGTCGCTGATTTCGGGGATGCGGTGCGCGGCGTACACCACCACCGCCCGCACCAGCCGCCGCAGGAACTCGCCGTAGCGGTCCTGCATCGCCAGCAGGGCGGCCAGCCGCCGCGCGGGATCCTCGATGGCACGCGCCGCCTCCAGCGCAGGCGTCGCCAGACGCCGACGCGGCCGGTAGGTCAGCGTGCGGTAGTCGAGGACGTGGATCTCCCCGTCCTGCCGCCGGTAGAACCCTGCGCCGGCCTTCTCGCCCAGCCAGCCGCGTCGGGCCATCTCCTCCATGAAGGCCGGCGGCCGGTAGACCTCCCGGTCCTCCTCGTGGGCCAGCAGGCGGGCCGAGTTGGCCGCCACGTGCAGCGCCACGTCGAGCCCGACCAGGTCGGTGGTGCGGAACGTGGCGCTGCGCGGCCGTCCCACCAGCGGGCCCGTGAGCTCGTCGACCTCGTCCACGTCGAGGTCCAGCTCCACCATCAGGTGGACGGCCTTGAGGAACCCGTACGTGCCGATGCGGTTGGCGATGAAGTTGGGCGTGTCCTTGGCGTAGACCACGCCCTTGCCCAGCATCTCCTCGCCCCAGCGCGCGACGGTGGCCACCACCCAGGGCGCGGTGTGGGGCGTCGGGACGACCTCCAGCAGCTTCATGTAGCGGGGCGGGTTGAAGAAATGGGTGCCCAGGAAGTGCGCGCGGAAGGCCTCGCCGGTGTGCGCGGCGATCTGTGCCACCGGCAGCCCCGAGGTGTTGGTGCTCACGATCGTCCCGGGCGTCCAGTGCGCTTCGAGCCGCGCCAGGAGCTCCTGCTTGACCGCCAGGTCCTCGACCACCGCCTCGATGATCCAGTCGACCTCGCGCACCCGCGCCAGGTCGTCCTCGAGGTTGCCGACGGTCACCAGCCCGACCCGGGCAGGGCTGTAGAACGCCGCGGGCTGCGCCCGTAGCGCGCGCTCCAGCCCCGCGCGGGCCAGCCGGTTGCGCACCTCGGGCGAGGTCAGCGTCAGGCCGCGGCGCCGCTCGTCGTCGGTGAGGTCTTGCGGCGGGATGTCCAGGAGCAGGGTGGGCACGCCGGCGTTGGCCAGGTGCGCCGCGATGGCGGCGCCCATCACGCCGGCACCCAGCACGGCGGCACGGGCGAGGCGGCCGCGGCGGCGGACGGTGGCGGGAGAGGAGACGGCCATGGACGCAGATCACACGCCGGGAACACCCGGCCTGAGGAAGGGTTCGGGATCGGCGCCCGTGACTCCTGGGGTCCACGGCCGGGGTGGCGGACGACGGGCGGCATTGGGCACCGCGGCAGGTACCGGGCACGGACGCTGGGACGGCGTCGGGCGCCGCGGCAGGTGCCGAGCGCGGACGCTGGAGCTGCGCGTGTGCACGGATGCGCCCTCCCGTGGATGCGCCTACAATGGATCGGACAGGTGCCGGCCTGCCCGTGCGAGGAGCCGGTGGTGACGCACCCTGCCGCGCGCCGGCGCCTGGCGGGCAGCGTGTCAGCCTGCCCGTGCCGGAAGCGAGTGGTGACAGCTGGCGAGCGTCCCTCCGGTCAAAGTCCGTGCCGCGCTGGTGTCGGTGATCACCGGCGTGGCGATCCTCGTCTTCAAGGTGGCCGCCTACCTGATCACGGGCTCGGTCGCCCTCCTGTCCGACGCTGCGGAATCGGTGGTGAACGTCGTCGCGGCCAACGTGGCCCTGGTGAGTATCGTCGTCGCCGGCCGGCCGCCCGACCAGACGCACCCGTACGGGCATGCCAAGGCCGAGTACGTGAGCAGCGCGACCGAGGGCGCCCTGATCGCCGTGGCGGGCGGCTGGGTGGTCGTGGCCGCGGTGGGGCGCCTGCTCCGGCCACAGCCGCTGCAGCAGCTTCCCGTCGGCTTCGGGCTGCTGGCCCTGGCCGCGGCGGCCAACCTGGCCGTGGCGCTGTTCCTGCTGCGCATCGCCCACGTGAGCCGATCGATTGCGCTCGAGGCGTCCGCCCGGCACCTGCTCTCGGACGTCCTGACCTCCGTGGGCGTGGCGGTGGGCCTGGGGCTGGCCACCCTCACCGGGTGGGCGCCCTTCGACGCGCTGACCGCGCTCGTCGTGGGCGGCCACATCGCCTGGATGGGCGCGGGGCTCGTACGCCGCTCGGTCGCCGGGCTGATGGACGTGCAGCTCCCGCCCCACGAGATCCAGACGGTGCACGGCATCTTCGAGGCGCATCGGTCGGACGTGCTCGACTACCACGCCCTGCGCACGCGGCAGGCGGGCGCCGACCGGTTCATCGACGTGCACCTGGTCGTGCACCGGTCGTCGACGGTGCAGGAAGCCCACGCGCTCACCGACGACCTCGAGCAGCACATCCGCGACGCGCTGCCCGGCGTGGACGTCACCATCCACGTGGAGCCCTGCGACGCGTCGTGTGCGCGCTGCGCGGCGCTGGAAGCCACGAGGCGCGCGGACCCGCCTGCCCGGCCTGCGGAGGGATGGCGGACGGGTGCCGAGTAGTCCCCTCCCATGCAGCGCATGAGGCTGGGCCCCTACGAGGGGCAGGTCGCGCATCGCCTGCGGCAGTGGGACGCGATCGGGTTCGGCCGCCGGCTGTGGGCCCGGGATCCGACGCTGTGGGCCCCAGCCCCTCTGCCCGAGCTGGCCGACCGCCTGGGCTGGCTCGGGCTGCCATGGGCGCCGCCCACGCTGGTCGACGAGCTCGACGCGCTCGCGCACCAGGTGCGCGACGAGGGGCTGACGGACGTCCTGCTGCTGGGCATGGGTGGGTCGAGCCTGGCCCCCGAGGTGTTCGCGCGCACGACGCCGCCCAGGCCGGGCGCGCTGGCGCTCACCGTGGTGGACTCGACGCACCCGACCGCCGTCCGGGCGGTGGCGGCCCGACTGGATCCCGCCCGCACGCTCATCGTCGTGTCGAGCAAGTCCGGCACCACCACCGAGACTCTGGCGCTGTTCCACTACTTCTGGGAGTGGAGCCGCACCGCCGGCGGCCCGCCGGGTCGGCGGTGCCTGGCCATCACCGATCCGCAGACGCCGCTGGCGGCGCTGGCGTCGGCGCGCGGCTTCCGCCGCATCGTGTACGCCCCGCCCGACGTCGGCGGTCGGTATGCGGCCCTGTCGGTGTTCGGGCTGGTGCCCGCAGCCCTCGTCGGCGTCGACGTCCGCGCTGTGCTGGCCGGTGCCCGTGCCTTCGCCGCGGCGATCGGCCCGGAGGTCCCGTGCGCGGACAACCCGGCGCTGGCGCTGGGTGCGGCGCTGGGCGAACTGGTCCTGGCAGGACGCGACAAGGTGACGTTCCTGGCGTCGCCGGCGATCGCCGCCTTTCCGGTGTGGGTCGAGCAACTGCTGGCCGAGAGCACGGGCAAGGACGGCCGGGGCGTGGTGCCGGTGGTGGACGAACCGTGGCTGGACGGTGCCTACGGGGCCGATCGGGTTTTCGTGGGCGTGGGCATGGCCGGTGCGACGGACGTGCTGGACGATCGCCTGGCGGCGCTGGCGTCGGCGGGGCATCCGGTGGTGGAAATTACCCTGGATGCCATCACCCAGCTGGGGCAAGAGTTCCTGCGCTGGGAGGTGGCCACCGCGGCCGCCGGCGCGGTGCTCGGCGTCCATCCGTTCAACCAACCCGACGTCCAGCTGGCCAAGGACCTGACAGAGCGCGCCATGGCCCAGGACGCGCCGCCCGGTGCCGTGCCGGAGGTCGCGGTGGATGACGCAGCGACGTCCCAGGCGCTGCGCGCCTGGCTGGCGGGCCTGCAGGAGGGCGCATACGTGGCGGTGCTGGCGTTCCTGGCGCCACGGCCCGAGGTGATGCACGGCCTGCAGGAGATTCGTGCCCTGCTTGGGCAGCGGCGACGCGTGGCGACCACGGTGGGGTTCGGGCCGCGCTACCTGCACTCGACCGGGCAGCTCCACAAGGGCGGACCGCACAGCGGGTGGTTCCTGCAGCTCGTGGACGAACCGGTCGACGATGCGCCCGTGCCTGGCCGAGCCCTCACGTTCCACGCGCTGCTCCGGGCGCAGGCCGACGGCGACTACCAGGCGCTCGTGCAGCGGGGCCGGCACGTGCTGCGCATCGGGCTCGGGCGGGACGCCCCAGCAGGGCTCGCCCGGCTGCTGGCCAGGCTCCGGCACCTGCTGGGATGACGGGCGACGATCCGCGCGCGCAACGGCGGGAGGAACCGGGATGGAGATCGGGATGGTCGGGCTGGGCCGCATGGGCGGGGGCATGGCCGAGCGCTTGATCCGCGGCGGACACCGCGTGGTCGGCTACGCGCCGGACGACGAGGCCGTCACGCGCCTGGTGGTCCAGGGAGGCGCTGGGGCCACGTCGCTGGGCGATCTGGCCGCTCGGCTGACTCCTCCGCGTGTCGTCTGGATGATGGTGCCGGTGCGAGCGGTGGACGAGACGATCGAAGGGCTGCTCCCGCACCTCGCGCCTGGTGACGTGCTGGTCGACGGTGGCAACTCGTTCTACCGTGACTCGATGCGCCGGGCCGAGGCGCTCGCGCGGCGCGGTGTGCACTTCCTCGACGTTGGAACCAGCGGCGGGCTGGCCGGGCGCGAGCTCGGCTACTGCCTGATGATCGGGGGTGCCGCAGACGTCGTCGCGCGGCTGGCACCGGTGTTCCAGACGCTGGCCCCACAGCCTGATCGCGGCTGGGCGCGCGTGGGCCCTCCGGGCGCGGGCCACTTCGTCAAGATGGTCCACAACGGCATCGAGTACGGGCTCATGCAGGCGTACGCCGAGGGCTTCGCGTTGATGGCGCGAAAAACGGAGTTCGCCCTGGACCTGGCGCAGGTCGCGGAGCTGTGGCGACACGGCAGCGTGGTGCGCTCGTGGTTGCTGGACCTCGCCGCCCGCGCCCTGGCCGCCAACCCCACGCTGGCGGGGATCGCTCCCTACGTGGAGGACAGCGGCGCAGGACGCTGGACGGTCATCGAGGCCGTGGAGCTCGCGTGCGACATCCCCGTGATCACGCTGGCGCTCCAGCGGCGCTTCCGGTCGCGCGATCCCGCGCCCTTCGGTGACCGGCTTCTGGCAGCCCTCCGTCAGCAGTTCGGAGGACATCCCGTCCGGCCAGGGTGAGGCCCGCGGCTGTTTGCTGCCTCACAGTCAGCAGTCCACGCCCCCGCGACGGTGATAGTGGGGAGTCGTGGGACCTGTACCCGTCGGCATCATCCACGCCAGCCCGTTGATCCGGGACGCCGTGGCCGGCCTGCTGGGCCAGCGGCCCGGTGTCCGCGTGGTGGCCACCTTCGGCAGCGGGCGTGAGGCGCTGACGGCGCCCATCGCGGAAAAGCACGTGCTGTTGTACGACCTGGCCACGCACAAGGCCGATGGCAGGGCGGTGCTGGCGGCCCTCCGCCAGCGGGTGCCCGGCGGCAAGATCCTCATCTGGGGAGTGGCCGACGACGACCAGGCGATCGTCGAGTGCGTGCACGCCGGCGCCGCCGGGTGCGTGCTGCAGGGCGGTTCTGCAGAAGCTCAACCTCCGCAGCCGTCTGGACGTCATCCGGATGTTTCGGGCCGGCAAGCACTGAGCCCCGTGAGGTCATCACCGCGCCCGGAGTGGTGTCTGAAACGGACCCAAGTGCACCAGGAGGCGACCTCCGTGGCTGCGCCTTGCGGTAGCAGGGTGCGATGTCCCGGACTGGCCCAGGCACGCTCCAGGAGCATCGGGCTCCAGCGCATCGATAACGGCGGGGGCGGCAGCGGGATTCCCGCTGCCGCCCCCCAAGCCACCGTCGGTCGGTCTTTCCCGGAGCGTCGTCCCCGCAGGCCAGGCCTCGACTGCTCGTTCCCCCGCGATCTGCCGATACGCAGTTAGTGGAGGCCGATGTCAGCCAGGGACAGCTGCAGCGCAGGCCTGATGGGCGTCGAGGCTGGAACCGCCGGCTTGCTCACCGCCGGACGCGCCGGTACGGTGATCGCTGCACTCGGTGTGCTCTCGCTGCCCGGCCCCCGCTGCAAGAACGGCAACTCCACCTGAGCGGACGCGGGCACCGCCATGGTCGCAAGGATTACGCCCAGCGCCAAGATCGTCAAGAACCCTCGCATGTTCTCCACCCCCTCGGGTCGTCGGCCCGACACCGAATCGCGAGTCGAGTCGCATCCTCAACGTTAGGGGTGCCCGGGGTGTTCCACCACGTACCGCGGTACCCAAGATAGGGCGTGGCCGTCCGGTACCGACGTACCGTCGCAATCCACGGTTGCCGCCCGCCGCGCAGTCCACCGCCCAGTCCACGGGAGTCCTCCAGTGTGTACAGGTGTGGCGGCAAGACACGCAGCCGCTCAGCCAGTCCAGCCGTCGAGCCCAACTGGATGCGCTGCTCGTGCCGGCCCTGGCGGTGCTCCTACTGCCGACTCGCCTCCGGGCGGATTCAGGGCTTACCGGCCCGAAACATCCGGATGACTTCCAGACGGCTGTGGAGGTTCAGCTTCTGCAGGACCAGGTGGACGTAGTTCTTCACGGTCTGGGGCTGCAGGTACAGGCGCTGGGCGATCTCCTGGTTCGAGAGACCTTCCACCAGCAGCTGCAGGATCTGCTCTTCTCGCGGCGTGAGCGCCTCCACGGGAGGCACGGGCTCGCCCGCCTGCAGGCGTGCCACGTAGCTGAACAGGGTCGTGACGACCCTGGGGGAGACGGGCGGGATCCCGTCGGCCAGGGAGTGCACCGCCGCCACGAGGTCGTCGGCGGACGTGCCCTGCAGCACGCACCCGGCGGCGCCGGCGCGCACGCACTCGACGATCGCCTGGTCGTCGTCGGCCACTCCCCAGATGAGGATCTTGCCGCCGGGCACCCGCTGGCGGAGGGCCGCCAGCACCGCCCTGCCATCGGCCTTGTGCGTGGCCAGGTCGTACAACAGGACGTGCTCCTCTGCGATGGGCGCCGTCAGCGCCTCCCGCCCGCTGCCGAAGGTGGCCACCACGCGGACACCGGGCCGCTGGCCCAGCAGGCCGGCCACGGCGTCCCGGATCAACGGGCTGGCGTGGATGATGCCCACGGTCATGGCCCGCACGAGGCCCTGTTCGTACCCGTAGCGGCGCCTCACCGCAAGGCAGCAGCCAGCGCGCGGGCCTTCACCCCGGCCGGATGTCACGCGCAGGTGCTCGGCGATATGGGGGCGGGCGCCCCATCCGCCACTGTCAGGATCACCGGGCACGCACGACCAGGACCTGGGCGGTCTGCCGACGCCGCATCCACTGCTGCGGCGTCTCCTCCTGGGTAGCGGGCAAGGTCAACGGTGCAAGAGGACGTCCACGCATCGGGTGAAACCTCCAGCTGGAGGTCCTGCTAGTATAGACGTGCCGGACGAATGACGCAACACATTTCTTGCGCGGGGAGCCGGATCCCGCCGCCCCGTACGGTGCGGAATACAGCACCGGGCCGCGCGGTTGTTCGGATCGGACGCAGCGTGTCGGCGGTCCGGGGCGGGAACACGTTCCGGGAGACGGTGCGCTGTGAGTCCCACGCCGTGTCGGAGGGAGACACGCCATGCCCAGGACGGTCGTCGTCTACTCCCAGCCTGGCTGACTGTTCTGCCGCAAGGTGAAGGAGTTCCTTCACGAACGGGGCGTGGCGTACACCGAGAAGGACGTGAGCGCCGACGAGCAGGCGCTGGAAGAACTGCTGCAGATGGGCTACTCGGCGACGCCGGTGACCGTGATCGACGGCGAGGCCGTGGTGGGGTTCAACCGGGCGAAGCTCGACCAGCTGCTGGAGGGATGAGCGTGCCCGACGCGCGGCGACCGGCTCCCGAGGCCCTCGCCGCGATCCTGCGCGCCACGCGGACGATCGCGGTCGTCGGGTTGAGCGACCGTCCGGAGCGGCCCAGCCACGCCGTGGCGCGGTACCTCCAGGAGGCAGGCTACCGCATCGTGCCGGTGAACCCCAGGCTCACCGAGGTGCTGGGCGAGCGTGCCTACCCGAGCCTGCGGGACGTTCCCGAGCCCGTGGACGTGGTGCTGATCTTCCGGCGCAGCGCGTTCGTGCCGCCCATCGTCGACGACGCCATCGCCATCGGCGCGCGGGTGGTCTGGATGCAGCCGGGGGTCGTCCACGAGGAGGCTGCCGCCCGCGCCCGTGCCGCCGGGCTCGAGGTCGTCATGGACACCTGTATGGCCACGACCCACGACGCGCTGCTGGGGACGCCATGAGCGACGAGGCGCCGACCGCAGCGGTGGGGCCGGCGGTTGGAACGCGGATCCCGCCATTTGCCGCCCAAGACCAGGGCGGCCGCCAGCAGACGTTCGAGACGATCCGCGGCCCGCGCGGCGCGGTCATCGTCTTCATCCGATCCAGCGACTGGCGACTCTAAGCGCGGGCGCTCGGATGCGCCCCGCCCTGCCCTGGGCCCATGAGTCGCCGCACGGGTACCGCGGACCGGTGCGTGTGCCCGTGGACGTCGCCTGCGGAGCCCGTCAGGAGATGACCGCCCTCGTAGCGGGCTTGACAGCCACCGCTCCAGCCCGCAAGATTTAACCCAGACTAATTTAGTTTCTCCTAAAGGAGGCGCGCCGATGGGGGGGAGGCTGTCCCGTCGCGAGCTGTTCAGGCTGGCGGCACTCGGTGCGACCGGGGCCGCCGCAGGAGGAGTCAGCGGGGCAGGACTGATGGCGGGCGCGCGCGCCGCGCGCGCGTCGGCCGGAGGTAGCGGTGGCGGGATGCTGGCAGCCGCCGGGAGCACGGGCCTGCCCCAGGCCCCGGAGGCACACGGGGCGCACGAGGGCCTGGGCACGGTCGGCGAAGTCGAGCTGCGCCATGCCGGCGTCGACCCGATGCGGTACCTGACCGCGTTCGACTGGGGGCGGGTCAGCCGGCTCCCCAGCGGGCAGACCCTGCGGGAATACCAGCTGGTGGCCACCGATCGGGAGATCGAAGTGGCGCCCGGCGTGCGGTTCGCCGCGTGGACGTACAACGCCCAGGTGCCCGGCCCCACGCTGCGGGCCCGGGAGGGCGACCGGGTGCGCGTGCGTTTCGTCAACGCGGGCACCCACCCGCACAACATCCACTTCCACGGGTTCCACGACGCGGCCATGGACGGGATCGAGCCGATCGCGCGGGGCAGGACGTTCGTCTACGAGTTCGACGCGGCGCCGTTCGGCCTGCACCTCTACCATTGCCACGTGCAGCCCCTCAAGCGCCACATCCACAAGGGGCTCTACGGGGTCTTCATCGTCGACCCGCCCCAGGGGCGTCCGCCGGCCCGCGAGCTGGTCATGATGATGAACGCCTTCGACACCGACTTCGACGGCGAGAACGAGATCTACGCCGTGAACACCGTGCCGTTCTACTACCTGCGGCACCCCATCCGCATCCGGCAGCACGAGCTGGTGCGCATCTACCTGGTCAACATCACGGAGTTCGACCCCATCAACTCGCTGCACCTGCACGCCAACTTCTTCCACGTCTACCCCACGGGCACCAGTCTCACCCCGTCGGAGTACACCGACACCGTGATGCTCTGCCAGGCCCAGCGCGCGATCCTGGAGTTCCGCTACCGGCGTCCCGGCCGGTTCATGTTCCACGCCCACCAGAGCGAGTTCACCGAGCTGGGATGGACCGGCTTCTTCGAGGTGATCCCCGATGGGGCCGTCTGAGCGCCGGCGCGTGGTGCTCTACGGCCTCGCGCCGCTGGCGCTGCTGGCGGCCGTCGTCGTGCTGTTCCTGCGCTACGGGCCGCTGGGCGTGTTCGAGGCGGCGTTCCCGCCCGTGGAGCGCCTGACCGTGGAGCGGGTGGTGCTGCGAGACGGCGAGGTGGTGGTGCACGTCACCAACGGCGGGCCGGAACCCGTGACGGTGGCCCAGGTGCTGGTGGACGACGCGTACTGGCGGCACACCATCACGCCGGACCGCACCATCCCGCGGTTGGGACGCGCGGTGATCACGATCCCCTACCCGTGGGTGGAGGGCGAGCCGGTGGCCCTCAAGCTCCTGACCAGCACCGGCCTCGTGATCACCCACGACGTGCCCGTGGCCGTGGCCTCGCCGGCACCCGACGCCCGATACCTGGCGACGTTCACGCTGCTGGGCCTCTACGTCGGCGTGATCCCCGTCTTCGTGGGCCTGCTCTGGTTCCCGTTCCTGCGGCGCCTGGGGCGGCGGTGGACGCACTTCTTCCTGAGCCTCACCGGTGGCCTGTTGGTGTTCCTGGGCGTGGACACGCTGGAGGAGGCCCTGGAGCTACGCGCCGGAGTGCCCGAGGCGCTCCAGGGGACCGCGCTGGTGGCCGTGGGCGTGCTGGGGACGCTGCTGGGACTGACCCTGGTGGTGCGGCGGACCGCCCGCGCGGCCGGGGGCGGTGCGGCCGGGCGGCTCGTGCTGGCGTACCTGATCGCGCTGGGCATCGGGCTGCACAACCTGGGCGAAGGGCTGGCCATCGGCGCCGCCTACGCGGTGGGCGAGATCGCACTGGGCACCTTCCTCGTGCTGGGGTTCATGCTGCACAATACGACCGAGGGGCTGGGGATCGTCGCCCCCGTGGCCCGGGACCGGCCGGGGCTGGCGCACTTCCTCTGGATGGGGCTGCTCGCCGGCGCGCCCACGATCCTGGGAGCGTGGCTTGGCGGGTTCGTCTACTCGCCGGTGGCCGCCACCGTGTTCCTGGCCATCGGGGCCGGCGCGATCTTCCAGGTGGTCTACGAGCTCGGCCGCCTGATGGCCCAGCAGGCCGGGGACGAGCTGATGACCGCGACCAACGTCGCCGGGTTCGTGGTGGGGCTGGCGATCATGTACCTGACGGGACTGTTCGTCGCATGAGGAGCCAGGGCGCTCCCGGGAGCAGCGCATGGCGGCACCGCTGAGTCAGGCTGTCGAAGACTACCTCAAGACGATCTACCGCCTCGCCGAACGCGAGCGTCCCGTGACCACGACTCGCCTGGCCCAGGAGCTGGCCGTGGCACCCGCCTCGGTGACCAACATGCTCAAGCGGCTGGCACGGCTGCGCCTGGTGCGGCACGTGCCCTACCGCGGGGTCGAGCTCACGGAGGCCGGCGAGAAGGTGGCGCTGGAGGTCATCCGTCACCACCGGTTGCTCGAGCTCTACCTCAGCAGGTACCTGGGCGTCAGCCTGGATCAGGTGCACGGGGAAGCCGAGCGCCTGGAGCACGCGCTCTCCGAAGACCTGGAAGACCGGATCGCCGAAGCGCTGGGCGAACCGGCGGTCGACCCGCACGGTCACCCGATCCCCACCCGGGAGGGCGCGGTGGCGCCGCCCACGGGCGTGGTGCTGGCCGATGCCCGAGCCGGGCAACGGGGCACCGTGGCGCGGGTGAACGACCGCGATGCCGGTACCGTGCGCGAACTGGCAGCCGCCGGCCTGGTCCCTGGCGCGCCGGTGGAGGTGGTGGCCGCGGGGCGACGGGGCGTGGAGATCCGTGTGGAAGGCCACGCCCGCCGGATCGGCCCCGCGCTCGCCGGCGAAGTCTACCTCACCCTGGAAGGCGAGCAACCCGCAGGCGACGCGTAACCCCCGCCCTGGCGTTGCGACGGCGGCCGCGACGCGCACCCACAAGCCCGCCCGGGACACCCGGGCGGGCCGCGCCGCCCGCGGCAGCGCGGGCGCGCGTGCCGTGCCCCGCGTGGGCCGCTAGTGCACGGTCCGGCGGAAGTCGTCGGGCTTGACGCGCTCGAGGAACTTACGGAACTCCTGCGGGTCGAGCTCGCCTTCTTCTTCGGCGCGTTCCTCGCCCTCGACGGGCAGCCGGCGCAGCGAGATGGCCTGCGCGGCGACCTTGTCTTCCACGTAGATGGGCGCGTCGGCGCGCAGCGCCAGCGCGATGGCGTCGCTGGGGCGGGAGTCGATCACGTAGGCGGTGCCGTTCCGCGACAGGTGGATCTCGGCGTAGTAGGTGGCGTCGCGCACGTCGGACACTACCACTTTCAACACCTTGGTCGCGAGCTGCTCCAGGACGTTGGCCAGCAGATCGTGGGTCATCGGCCGCGGCGGCTGCACGCTCTGGAGGCGCATGGCGATGGCCATGGCCTCGGCCTGGCCGATCCAGATGGGCAGGGCGATCGTCTCGTCTTCGTCGACGAGCAGCACCACCGGATTGTTCTGCTGATCGAGGGCGACACGACGCACTCGCATCAGACGCACGGCGGATACCCCTTTCCTGCACCGACCTTGGACCCATTATACCAGACCCGTCGCGGGGACGTCCGGGGGGGATGGCGGGACTGCGGCCGGCCGGGCGCGAACTGGCCGGCGAGGGCGGACGCGGGGGCCAGCCGCCCGATGGCCG
The DNA here is from genome assembly GCA_031459855.1 of Armatimonadota bacterium. Classification (NCBI taxonomy): domain Bacteria; kingdom Bacillati; phylum Candidatus Sysuimicrobiota; class Candidatus Sysuimicrobiia; order Candidatus Sysuimicrobiales; family Candidatus Humicultoraceae; genus Candidatus Fervidifonticultor; species Candidatus Fervidifonticultor primus. Next base: position 857,578 of record JAVKHP010000001.1, on the reverse strand, counting down.
GCCGACCCGCCGGTACCGAGGGTGGTGGACGGCCCGAGACCGCAGGACGAGGGAGGTGGCCGATGCTCTACGTCGTCGGGGCGCTGGCGCTGGTGGTGCTCTGGGCGATCGTCGTCTACAACCGGTTGGTGACGCTGCGCAACCGGGTGGACAACGCCTGGGCGCAGATCGACGTGCAGCTGCGACGTCGCTACGATCTGATCCCCAACCTGGTGGAGACCGTCAAAGGCTACGCTGCCCACGAGCGGGAGGTGTTCGAACGGGTCACCGAGGCGCGGGCCCGCGCGGTCAGTGCGGGCACCGTGCGCGACCAGGGACAGGCCGAGACCATGCTCACCCAGGCCCTGCGCAGCCTGTTCGCGGTGGCCGAGAACTACCCGCAGCTGCGGGCCAGCGAGACCTTCCGGGCGCTCCAGGAGGAGCTGGCCGGGACCGAGAGCAAGATCGCCTTCGCCCGGCAGTTCTACAACGACACCGTGATGCGGTACAACACGTCGCTGCAGAGCTTCCCCACCACCCTCATGGCGCGCCCGTTCGGCTTCGCCCCGCGCGACTACTTCGAGATGGACGAGGCAGCCCGCCAGCCGGTCCCGGTCGCGTTCGGGTAGGGCGCTACCGTGGACTGCGCGGCCGCCCCAGCGGGCGCGGTGGGATGCCGCTGGCGGGGGTGGCCGGGCCGAGCGCTGTGCGGTGCGGCTATAATGCGGAAGGAGATGCGCACCATGGCCGCGTTCCTGGCCGCCCGGGCGGCCGCCGCAGGCAGCCGGGCGCTGCGGGTCGGCGGGGGCACCACGCTGCCCGGCCGCCTGGCGATGGCGCTGGCTCCGGACCTCGTGCCGACGCTCGCCCGCCAGTTGCGCCGCGGCGTCGTGCTGATCTCGGGCACCAACGGCAAGACGACGACGGCGCGCCTGCTGGGCGGGATCGCGCAGGCGGCCGGCCTGCGGGTCGTCCACAACCGGGCCGGCGCCAACCTGCTCTCGGGGATCGCGGCGGCGCTGCTCGCGCACGCCACCGCGCGCGGGCGGGTGCACGGCGACCTTGGCGTCTTCGAGGTCGACGAGGCCACGCTGCCCGCGGCACTCGCGGCCACCGAGCCGCGGCTGGTGGTGCTGCTCAACCTCTTCCGCGACCAGCTGGACCGGTACGGCGAGATCGACCTGCTGGCCGACCGGTGGCGGCGCGCGCTGGCGCGCCTGCCGCGCGAGGCCGCCGTGGTGTACAACGCCGACGACCCGCTGGTGGCCGAGGTGGCACAGGCGCACACCGGCCGGCGCGTGGCCTTCGGGCTGGACGCGCTCCCCGAGGCCCTGCCGTCGCGGCAGGCGCCCGAGCACGCCGCGGACTCGCGCTACTGCTACGCCTGTGGCCGCCCCTACGTGTACACGCTGGTCACGCTGGGCCACATGGGCCACTACGCCTGCACCCAGTGCGGCACCGCGCGGCCTGCGGCCGACGTGCGCGCCGTGGAGGTGCACCTGGAGGGCGTCGACGGCGCAGCGTTCGTCGTCGACGCAGGACCGCGCGGCGGGTCGCCAGACGCACCGGACGCCCGCGCACGGCTGGCGGTGCGGACGCGGCTCCCGGGCCTGTACAACGTCTACGACGCCACGGCCGCCGCGGCGGCGGCGTGGGCGCTGGGCGTCGACGCCACGGCCGTCGTCCGCGGGCTCGACGAGACCGCACCGGCGTTTGGGCGCGGCGAGCGCGTGGTGCTCGAAGGGCGCGAGGCCGTCATGCTGCTGGCCAAGAATCCCGCGGGGTTCAACGAGGTGCTCCGGACGGTGCTGCTGGCCGACGGCGCCCCGGTGGTGCTCATCGCCATCAACGACCTGATCGCCGACGGGCGCGACGTCTCGTGGCTGTGGGACGTGGACTTCGAGCTGCTGGCCGACCGCGTGCGGGCCGCCGTCGTCACCGGGCTGCGCGGCGAGGAGATGGCGCTGCGGCTGAAGTACGCGGGCGTGCCACCGGCGCGGATCACCCTGGAGCGCGACAGCGCCCTGGCCCTCACGGCCGCGTTGCGCCGGCTCCCCGCCGGGCGGCGGCTGTACATCCTCCCGACGTACACCGCCATGCTGCAGCTGCGGGCGCTGCTGGCCCGGCAGGGCGTCGTGCCCGGCTTCTGGGCGCAGTGAGCGCGACCATGGAGCTGCGCATCTGCCACCTGTACCCCGACCTGCTCAACCTGTACGGCGACCGCGGCAACGTCGCCACGCTGGTGGCGCGGGCGCGCTGGCGCGGGATCCAGGTGCGCGTGGTGGAGGCGCGGCTGGGCGATGCCGTCGACCCCGAGGCGCACGACCTGTTCTTCATCGGCGGCGGCGAGGATCGCCAGCAGCGCCTGGCCGCCCCCGACCTGCGGCGGGTGAAGGGCGACGCGGTGCGCGCCGCCGCGGCCGACGGCGCGGTCGTGCTGGCGGTCTGCGGCGGGTACCAGTTGCTGGGGCACTTCTACCGACCGGCCGAGGGCCCGGACCTGGAGGGCCTGGGCCTGCTGGACCTCCACACGGTGCATCCCGGCCCGGGCGCCCGACGGTTGATCGGCAACGTCGTGATCCGCGAGCGCACCAGCGGCGTGCGGCTCGTGGGGTTCGAGAACCACGGCGGGCGCACGTACCTGGGTCCGCAGGTGCACCCGCTGGGTGAGGTGCTGGTCGGGTTCGGCAACAACGGGACCGACCGCACCGAGGGCGCGGTCTGGCGGCGCGTCTACGGGACCTACCTCCACGGCCCGCTGCTCCCGAAGAACCCCTGGTTGGCCGACCTGCTCATCGCGCAGGCGCTGGAGCGCCGCTACGGGGCCGTCACGCTCGCACCGTTGTCGGACGAGGAGGAGCACCGGGCCGCCGAGGTGGCGGCAGCCCGGGCACGGACCGGGTGAGGGCGCCACAGGGGACGACGTCGGCGCCGGCCGCGGGCGAGGCGCTGGCGCCGACGGTGTGGCGCGTCGGCGTCGTGCTGGGGGTGGCACAGTTCGGGTTTGGTGCCGTGATCCCGCTGCTGCCCCTCTACCTGACCGAGCACCTGCACGCCTCGGTGAAGCTGGTCGGCGCCATCGTGGCGACCTTCGCTCTGGTCGAGACGGTGTTCAAGACCGCGTGGGGTGGGTTGACCGACCGGCTGGGCCGCAAGCCGGTGATGATCGGCGGACTGGTGCTGAGCAGCCTGGCACCGGCGGTGATGGTCGTATTGCGCGTGCCCGTGCTGTTCCTACCGTTGCGCCTCGTCGACGGACTGGGCTCGGCAGCGCTGTGGCCCGCGGCGGCGGCTGCCATCGCCGATGCGACGCCGCCCCACCGGCGCGCCACCGGTATGGCCGCCCTGAACGTGTGCTTCCTCACCGGGCTGGCGCTGGGCCCGGCGGCGGGACTGTTCGTGGCCGGGCTGGCCGGCGACGTCCGCGCGGGCTTCGTGCTGGCGAGCCTGCTGCTGCTGGCCGGCGCCGTGCTGGCCGCGTGGATGTTCCCGGGTGCGCGGCCGGAGGCCCCGGCGCGCTGGAACGACTACCACTCGCCGGTACGGCCCCGCGACCTGCAGCGTCTGGTGGCGGGCAACCGCATAGACCCGTTGCTGGCGGCGCTGTACCTGGTGGCGTTCGTGCAGATGCTGGGCGCGGGCCTGCTGGTGCCGATCGCGGCCATCTACGCCAGGCAGGTGGTCGGGCTCAGCGAGCACGCCATCGGCGTGGTCTTCCTGGTGCTGGTCCTGGCGGTGGCGGCTGCCACGGTCCCCGCGGGCCGGCTGGCCGACCGCGTGGGCAAGGCGCGCATGGTGCTGCTGGGGATGGCGCTCGGTGCCGCGGGCATGTGGGCGATTCCGTTCGCGACGCGACTGTGGGAACTGGCGGGTGCCGCTGTGCTGCTGGGCGCGAGTTATGCTGCCTCCGCGCCGGCGTGGCTGGCGCTCGTCAGCGAGCTGGCGCCGCCCGACCGCCTGGGGCTGGCCGTGGGCGCATCCGAGACGGCGCAGGCCCTGGGCCTGGTGGTCGGGCCGCTGGTGGGCGGGCTGCTGTGGGATGCCGCCGGGCCGCAAGCGCCGTTCGTGGCGAGCGCGGCGGTACTCACCGCGGGTGCGGTGCTCGCGATGACAGCGGTCCGGCGGCACGAGGCGCTGGTGCGCGAGACGTCGGGCCGCTGAGACCTGCTACCAGATCCGGGCGAACGTGCCGCCTGCCATCGCCGGCCCCAGGGCCAGCAGGCCGGGATCGGGCAGGCCGGGTACCTGGCTGCGGAACACCACGCCGTCTTTGAGGACCAGGCGCACGTTCCGCAGGTCGCGGATGTCGTGGTCCGGTCGTCCTGCCACGGCGATCAGATCGGCCGCCTTCCCCGGTTCCAGCGACCCGGTCACGTGGTCCACCTGACAGAGACGGGCGGCGTCCAGCGTGGCGGCGCGCACCGCCGCCAGCGGCGTCAGCCCTGCTTCCACCAGGAGCTCGACCTCCCGGATCGTCGCCACGGTGCCGTCCACCGGATCGCTGGGGAGGAGATCGGTGCCGCAGCAGATGGTGACGCCGCGCGCCACGGCGCGCCGGATGGACGCCAGGTGTTCCGCGGCGATCTGGCGGGCCTTGGCAAGCATCCAGTCCTGGACGCCGTGGCGGCGCAGGTATTCGAGTTCCTGGGTCACGCACAGGGTGGGGACGAGGAACGTCCCCGCGTCGGCCATCTGCGCCGCGGTGTCGTCCGTGAAGCTGTAGCCGTGCTCGATGGAGTCGACCCCCAGGCGGACGGCGTCTTGCAGGGCGCGGTCGCCGCCCACGTGGACGGCCACCCGCTTGGCGGCGCTGTGCGCCACGTCCACCACGGCGCGCACCTCGTCGTCGGTCATCTGCTTGTCGGCCGGTGCCTCGCCCGGGGTGCCGATGCCGCCCGTGAGGCAGATCTTGAGCAGGTCGGCGCCCGCACGCAGCTGCTCGCGCGCCGCACGGCGAAAGGCGTCCGGGCCATCGGCTTCCACGCAGCCGACCGAGTTGTGCCCGTGCCCGCCGGTGGCGATGAGGGCGTGCCCAGCACAGACGAGACGCGGTCCCGGGAGCAGGTCGCGGCGGATCGCCTCACGGACGTCGATGTCGGTGAAGTACGGCTCACCGACGACCCGCAGGCTGGTCGTCCCGGTCAGGATGGCCTCCAGCGCCCGGCGGTAGTTGAGCAGCACGCGGTACCCGGGCGTGAACGGATCGCTCCGGCGCTCCGGGAACGGCAACCGCAGGCCCAGGTGGACGTGGACGTTGAACAGGCCGGGCAGCACCGTGAGCCCGTCGAGGTCCACGGTCCGGTCCGCAGCCGGTCCCGGGGCGCCGGGTGCGGGCGAGCCCGGCGCGTCGTCTGCCGGCCCGCACCAGGCGATGCGCCCGTCGGCGATGACGAGTGCTGCACGCTCCACGGCAGGGGCCCCCGTGCCGTCCACCAGCCGGCAGTGTTGCAGGCGCAGGGTGGTCATGTCGTCCTCCTCCTCTGTAAGCCGTCGCCCAGCAGGTTCGCGCCGGCGACGAGCACCGCGATGGCGAGGCCCGGGAACACCGTGGTCCACCACGCCAGGGCCTGCACGGCGCGTCCTTCGCTCACCATGCTGCCCCAGGCCGGCGTGGGCGGCTGGACCCCAAGGCCCAGATAGCTCAGCGCGGCCTCGGCCAGGATCACGCTGGAGATGTTGACCGCTCCCACGACGAGGAGCGGCGGCGCGATGGAGGGCAGCACGTGCCGACGCACGATCCGGAACTCGTCGGCGCCCAGGGCCCGTGCGGCCTGCACGAACTCACGCTCGCGCACCGCCAGGGCGTTCCCGCGGGCGATACGGGCGTACTGGACCCACGACACGAAGGCGAGGACCGCCACGAGCTTGGTGAGGCTCTGGCCAAGCGCCGCCATGATGGCGATGGCCAGGAACACCGGCGGGAAGGACAGCTGGATGTCGATCAGCCGGCTCACCACGCGGTCCACGCGCCCCCGGAAGTACCCGGCGGCAAGCCCCAGCGCCGTGCCGAGCCCCCCGCCGAGCAACACCGAGAGGGCCGCCACGGCCATCGACACCCGCGCGCCCACCACGAGGCGTGCCAGCAGGTCGCGGCCCAGGCGGTCTGTGCCGAGCGGCCGGGACCAGTCGCCGCTGACCCAGGCCGGTGGCTGCAGCGAGCGCAGCAGGTCCTGCTCGGCGTACCCGTGGGGCGTCACGTACGGTCCCACGGCGGCCGCCACGGCCACGCACGCGAGGATCGTGATCCCCACGTAGAACTGGACGGGACGGCGATGGCGTCGTGGCGGTGCGGGCACAGGGCGCTTACCGGGCCGGTGCCGCAGCGCGACAGCCACCGGCCCCGCGCGGCCGCCCCGGTGCGGACGGTCAACCCGCATGGTCGTAGCGAATGCGCGGGTCGAGGGCGGCGTACAGCAAGTCCACGACCAGGTTGATGAGGACGAACGCCGTGCCCACGACCAGCACGACGGCGCGCACCAGCGGGAGGTCCCGCGTCTGAATCGCCTGGAGCATGAGCCACCCGACGCCCGGCCAGGCGAACACGGCCTCGACGACCACCGACCCACCCAGCAGGGAGCCGAGCTGCAGGCCGAGCACGGTGACCGTCGACAGCAGGGCGTTGCGCACCACGTGCCGGCCGAGGACCGCGCCCTCGGGCAGCCCTTTGGCCCGTGCGGTGCGGACGAACTCCTGACCGAGCACGGCGATGACGTCGGCGCGGACCATGCGGACGATGAGGCCGGTGGTGTACACCGACAGCGTGGCCACCGGCAGGACGAGGTGCGCAGGGCCATCGAACCCCGAGGCCGGCAGCAGCCGCAGGCGGTCGGCGAAGAGCAGGATCAGGAGCACGCCCAGCCAGAACGAGGGCAGGCTGATCCCCGCGAAGGTGCCCACCGACACGGCCCAGTCGGCGGTGCTGCCGGCCCGGGCGCCACACCAGGCGCCGAGAGGGATCCCCACGGCGATGGTGACAGCCACGGTGCTGGCCGCCAGCAGCGCGGTGGCCGGCAGGCGCTGGAGCACCAGGGGCATCGCCGGCTGTCCGAACCGGAACGACTCCCCCAGGTCCCCGCGGACCGCGCGGCCGAGGAAGTCCACGTACTGGAGCACGAGGGGTTTGTCGAGCCCGTACAGCCGTCGCACGCGCTCGATGTCTTCGGGGCGGGCGTCGAGCGGTGTGAGCAGCCGAATGGGATCGCCGCTCAGGTGGATCAGCACGAACACGAGGATGCTGATGGCCAGCACGACCCAGGCGAGGTGGACCAGTCGTTGCAGCAGGAACCGGGTCATCGCGGACGTGCACGCGCGTCTCGAGGGCCGGACGGGTCGTGCGCGGCTGCACGGCCGTGGCGCCCCGGTGGGTGGGGCCTCACACGAGGCTGATGTTCCCCAGCCGGATGATGCCGTCCACGTGCGGCTCCCAACCCTTCACCCGCTGCTGCAGCGCGTAGACCCCCTGCTGGTTCCACAGGTAGACCCACGGGCAGTCGCGGTGCAGGATCTGGTTGAGGCGTCGGTACATCTCGTTGCGCCGCGTCGGGTCCATCGTCCTGGGCGCCTCCTGGATCAGCCGGTTGGCCTCCTCGTTGTGATAGCCTTGCCAGGCCGCGCCCTTGCGGTCGGAGTCGAAGTTGATGCTCGTGGTGGCATCCAACAGCACGCCCACTTGCTGGAAGAAGAACGCGTCGTGCGTCTTGCCGAGCACGCCCTGCACGAACGGGCTCCAGTCCATGACCTGGACGCGCGTGCGCACGCCCACCCGGGTCCACATGCCGGCAATGGCTTCGCTGGCCAGCCGGTCGTTCAGGTAGCGGCCTTCAGGGGTGACCAGCGTCACGTCGAACCCGCCGCCGTAGCCGGCTTCGACGAGCAGCTGCCGCGCACGCTCGGGGTCGTAGGGGTACGGCCGCAGGGTCTCGTCGTACCCGGGGATGCCCGGCCCGAAGGCGCTGGCCAGGCGGTAGGCGGCACCGCGCATGACGGTGCGGATCAGGGTGTCCACGTCGGTGGCGTAGTTGAGCGCCTGACGCACCCGGACGTCCTGGAACGCCCGGACCTTCAGCATGTTCAACACGACGATCTGCGACGCGAGCTGACGGAACCGCACGATCGCGACGTTCCTGGTCGCCTCCAGCTCGGGGATCTGGATCGGATCCACGGGCGTGATGAGGTGGGCGGCCCCGGTTTTGAGCTCCACGAGCCGGGTCGCTGCTTCCGGCACCGGGCGCCACACCAGGCGGCGCAGCCTGGGCTGGCCGCTGAAGTGGGGGCGGGGCGCGAAGTCCATCACCATGCGCTGGTTGGGGATCCATTCGGTGAACCGGTAGGGGCCGGTGCCGATCGCCTGTCGGGTGGGATCCACCTGCCCGCTGGTGATCGCCCTGGGCAGCATCTCGCAGTACAGCGACAGCACCTCGGCCAGCAGCGCGAACGGGCCGTCGGTGTGGATGCGTACCGTGAGGGGATTGACGACCTCCACCTCGCGCACCGGCCGCAGTTGTCCCGCGTAGACGTTGCGCAGCTGCGGGTGCTTGAACCGTGCGATCGTCTCGCGGACGTGCTCGGCACCGAACTTCTCGCCGTTGTGGAAGTACACGTTGTCGCGCAGGCGGAACTCCCACGTGGTGTCGTTCACCACGCGGTAGGACGTCGCCAGCCAGGGCACGATCTTCATGTCGGGCGATCGCTCGAGCAGCTTGTCGTACATCGCCCACATCATGCCCTTGGACGCCCCGGACGTCGTCACGTGCGGGTCGAGCGACTCGGCGTCGACGCCCTGGACGATGAGGAGGTTCCCGACGGGGGTGACGGGCGCCGGGGCGGCCAGCGCGGACCGCGCGTCGGCGAGCTCCCGCCACGTGGTGCGCAACAGCGCCATCCCCGCCCCGGCAGATGCCGCGTGGCGGAGCAGGGTCCGGCGTGTCAGCCTGACGTCGTGCGATGGGATATCGGTCATTCCGCGTCCCCCCTTGGCGGTGAGGTGCTGCCGCCCGCTCGCGGCACGAACTGGAAGTCGCAGTACGGATCGCCCAGGCCGATGGCCGTGGGGCGGTCGAGACGGTGCGTCGGGTGCCGGTCCATGAACCGCTCGTCGGTTTCGCAGAAGAACGGAATCAACTCGGGCACGCCGGCCTGCTCCATGGCGCGCACCCAGTTGCACCGGGTGACGTGGAACCGCACGTACTCGGGCGTGTACGCCAGCAAGCGTCCCTCGCACGAGAAGTAGCGCATGGCCACGTCGAACTGCTCGCGTAGCGTCGCGGGCGTCGCGTGGAATCCCGGCGGCGGGGGGCTCGTGAGCGAAAGCCCCGGACCGGAGGGGTCTGCGGCCGGGGCGGCCCGTGGCGATTGCGCCGCGGACGGTCCCTCCGGCGGGGCCTGCGCGGCGTGGGCGTGACCGATGAGCCCTGACTCGACGATGGCGCGACGGACGATGCGCAGTGCGGTCTGCCGATCGCACCGGTGCAGCAGCGCCCGGTAGAGCGCCACGAAGGGCGCCAGTTCCGCGGCCAGCGCGGCGAGGTCCCGGGGTGCCGCCGGGAGCGTCTCGGGCAGGTCCGCGATGCCAGTTTCCTGGAGGACGACCTCGGCGACCGCCGGGCCCAGGACATCGGCCACGGCAGCCCGGCACACCTGCTTCTGCACGCGGTGGGGACGCAGCGTACCCACGGTGGTCTGACATGGTTCCATGGCCCGGAGGACCTTTCCTGCGGGAGCCGAAGGTGAGCTCGGTGTCCTCTGTGCGCTTCGGGGTACGATTCAACAGCGCGTCGGGAACCGTTGCCGACGTGGTGCGGTGGGCGCGCCTGGCCGAGGACCTCGGCTTCGACGACGTCTGGTACTGCCACGACCTCATGCTGCGGGACGCCTGGGTGGTGCTGACGGCGGTCGCCGCGGCCACCCGGCGCATCCGGATCGGGACCTGCATCGTCAACCCGTTCTCGGCCAGCCCGGCGGAGCTGGCCATGCGCGCGGCGACCCTGCAGGAGGTCAGCGACGGACGGTTCGTGCTCGGCATCGGGCCGGGCGACCCACCGGCGCTGAGCTGGGTCGGGCTGCGCCAGCGCCGGCCGGTGGGCGGGCTGCGCGAGGCGGTCGGACTGTTGCGGGCCCTGCTGCGCGGCGAGGCCACGCCGTGGGACGGCGCGGTGTTCCGGGGGTGGACCGCCGGGGCGCGGCTGCGGTTTCCGCTGCACCCCACGCCGATCCCGATCTACGTCGGCGGACAGGGCCCGCGCGTCCTGGAGCTCATGGGCGAGGTGGCCGATGGCGGGCTGCCCATCGCCTTTCCACCCGAGACGCTGCCGGCGGCGGTGGCGCACATTCGCGCGGGCGCCGCGCGAAGCGGACGGTCGCTCCAGGGCTTCGACGTGGCTGCATGCGTCTGGTGGGCGGTCGACGAGACCGTAGAACAGGCGCAGGCGGCGCTGCGGCCGCTCATCGCCTACTACGGCCCCTCGCTGCGCGCGGAGACCCTGGCGCCCATCGGGCTGACGCCCAGCGACTTCGACGGGATCCGGGAGGCGGTCGCGGCGGGCGACCTCCGGCGCGCGGAGGCACTGGTGACGGCCCCCATGTACCGGCTGGCGATCGCGGGCGACCCCGACCAGGTGCTCGACCGCATCGCGTGGCTCCGCACCCAGGGAGCCACACAGATCAACGTCGGGCCGCCGCTGGGCCTGGACAAGGAGCGGGCGCTGCGCCTGACGGCGCAGCACATCCTCGCGCGCGCGCGATAACCTCAGGATCGGGTCCTGTCAGTCAGGCTCCCGCCCTGGACCACGAGCACCCCGATCAGGACCAGAGCCGCGCCCAGCCACTGCGCCGGTCCGAAGGGCTGGCGGAGGAGCAGCGCGCCGCCCACCGCTGCCACCACCGGCTCGATCGTCGCCACAACGCTGGCCCGGCCCGCCTCGATGCGCCGCAGGCCCGTCGTGTAGAGCAGGTAGGCCAGGGCGGTGGGCCCGACGACGGTGTACGCCAGCGCCGCGGCCGCGCCCGCGGGTACGGGCGGGAGGCCGCCCGCCGCCACGAGCAGCACGAGGCCCCCGCTGCCGAGGGCGCAGGTGACCACCGTGAGGGGCGGGTAGCGGCGCAGCGCCGTCTTGCCGAAGATGCTGTACAGGCCGTAGGTGAGCCCGGCGCCGAGTCCGGCCAGCACGCCGACGCCGCTGGGGCGCAGCGATCCGCCGCCCCCGGCTGTGAGCGCACATCCGGCGACGACGGCGCCCACGGCCGCCACCTTGGCGCGCGAGAGCGGTTCGCCGAGCCATACCCGCGCCAGCACCACGACCCAGGCCGGTGCCGTGTACAGCAGCACGGCGGCGGTGGCCACCGTGGTCAGGGCGATGGCGGTGTAGTAGATCGTCATGAACCCGGCGACGCCCACCAGGCCGTACGCCGCGAACAGGGGGAGGTCGCGCGCGGCGACGCGCGGCACGCGACGGGTGGCGACGAGGCTGTAGACCAGCAGCAGCACGCACCCGCCCACCGCGCGCCACGTGGCCGCACCCAGCGGCGTCATGCCGCGCGCGAAGAGGCTGTGGGAGGCGAGCCCGATGGTGCCCCACAGCACCGCCGCGCCCGCTACCGCCGCGTACCCGACGAGGGTCGCCGTGGCGCCCGGGCCCGCGCGCCCGGCTGCAGCCGTGGCGATCGCCCCCGGTGGGGCCTGGCGAGTGGTTCCGTCGTGGGGGGCTGCAGGCCCCCGCGGGGTGCGCGGCAAGGGCGACGCGACGTTAGGGCTCGGCGACGGCGAAGAGCTCGTTCTGGCGGATGAAGCTCGACAGCAGCAGGCGCAGGTAGGGACTCTCCATCTGGGTCTTGTAGTCACGGATGGCCGCCTGCTTGGCGGCCAGCTCGTCGGGGCGCAGGTCGAAGCGCAGCCAGCGGTGCTGGTCGCGCAGCGACTTCGGCGGCAGCAGGTCGGCGTCCGGCGCGTAGCGCAGCGGCCGCGGGAAGTCCCACGCGTGCACCAGGTAGGTGTACAGGCGCGGCCACGGGTCCAGCCCGTCGCGCTCCCGCGCGCGCAGGGCGAAGCGGACGAACTGAAACAGCGCCTGGTGGTCGGGATGGCGGTCGGCGGGATGGTGGACCAGGATCGCCGTGGGGCGCACCATGAGCAGGATCGTCTCCAGGTCGTGCTGGAGGTCGTCGCCGGTGTAGAGCGCGTTGGGGCGAAACGCCAGCGGGTAGGGCGACCGCGACGACTTGGTGAAGGGGGAGACGAACGGGCGGGAGCGCGCCCGGCGTTGCTGCGCCAGCGCCATTAGGCCCCGATCGGGGTACCCCAGGAAGAAGATGTGCGTCTGGGGCACGCCCAGCCGGCCAAGCGCCCGCTGGGCTTCGCGCTGGCGCTCCATGCCTTCGGCGATGAAGTCGGCGGGGCGCGGGATCAGTCGCCGGCCGCCGATGGCGGCGGCCAGCCGGTTGCCGTCGCCGTTGGTGGCCAGGACCACGTAGACATCGCCGCCGGCGGCCAGGACCCGTTGCATCAATCCGCCCGCCGCCAGCATCTCGTCGTCCGCGTGGGCGGCGACGACGAGGAACCGGTCACCCGGGACGGGGTCCGGGAACGGTTCCAGCTGGCTGCCAATGGCCCGTGACGTCGTGAACAGTCCCATGGTCAGATACCCCAGCACCACGGCCAACCCGGTGGCTACCAGGACGCCACGGCGCACGGCGTGGGCCCCATGCCGGCGCCGCCGGTGCGGCGCCAGGATCTCCAGCGTCATGCGGACCTTGCCCTGGTAGCCGTGGAGCAGCCCGTATTTCTGTTCCTTGGTGGGGTGGACGACGCCGGTGAGCGGCACGCGGGCCACCGTCCACCGCTCGCGCCGTGCCACCGCGGTGAGCGCCCGCTCGAACCCGAAGCGCGTCAGGGCCAGGTGGGGGTGCGCTAGCAGCGCATTGCGGCGCACCACGCGGATCCCCGACAGCTGCGGTAGCACCGCCTGCAGCACGTCGCGGGCGAGCACCCCGACGGCCATGTCCCGACCGTCGTGCAGCACGGGCGCGACGAGCGCGGAGATCTCCGCGGGGTTGAGGTTGGCCAGGTCGGCGTCCAGCAGCAACACCACCGCCTCGCTGGCGCGCCGCGCCCCGGCCATGATGGCACCGCCCTTGCCCAGGTTCCTGGGGAGCGCCACCACCAGGTCGGCGCCAGCCGCCGCGGCGGCCTCCGCCGTGCGGTCGGTCGACCCGTCGGAGACCACGATGATCTCGGTGACCTCGCGCACG